>DATANT010000039.1:0-14198 GCA_036266115.1 Gemmatimonadaceae bacterium
CGAGCTGATCCGGTCGGCGCCATCCAGCGGCACGATCCAGCGGGCCGCTCTCCGGGGAGAGCGGCCCGCTGCGTTGGTGAGGGACGACGATGCGGGACTACGAAGCGCGGCGGTCGGCGGCGGGCGCGCCGGAGTCCACCAGGGGAGCCGGGGCGCTCGCCGCCACGGGTTCGTCGTCGAAGCGCACGTCGAGCGGCCGGTACTGGCAGTGCTCGCCGCAGCCGAGCTTGTAGCGATTGCGCGCGAACCACCGGTAGAAGCGGTCGGCCAGGGGGCGGACGAACGGGATCCTGAACAACCAACCGATCAGCCTGCCCCGCGGCAGGACGTCGAGCAGCCGCTCGATGGCCGCGGCGCCCTGCACGGTGTCGCCGTTCGGCCCGATGAGCTGCAGCGACTCCTGGTAGGCGCGGGCCGGAATCCAGGGGAAGCGCGCCGAGACGCCCGGCGCCTGCGAGGGCACGATCTCCAGCTGGTGCCGGGTGTCCCAGCGGCGCAGGACGTTGGCCAGCCGCCCACACACCCGGCAATGCCCGTCGTACACCACCACGTAGGGGCGGCCGAGCCCCGTGGCCGCGGACGCGAAGAGCTCGTCGCGTCCGGCCACCGTGAAGCGGACCACGGGCACCGTCGGGGCCTGCGGTCGTCGGGTGGTCATCGGGCCGCCGTGGTGGGACGCGCGTCGGCCGGGAGGCGGGCGGCATCGCCGGCGTCGTCCTCCGGCACCCGCTCCACGGTGACCGTGGGCGGCTGCTTGAGCGACGCGTGCACGGTGCACAGCTCGGCGACGCGCCGCGCCGTGGAAAGGCGCTCCGCTGGCAGCGACGGCCAATCCAGCGCCATCGCGATCTCGGCCACGCGGTGCGGGTCGTCGGCGAAGGTCCAGCGGACCTCGATGGCCAGGTCGTCGGCGTCCACCTTGGCGTGGCTGGCCCAGGAGTGCAGCACGCTGAAGGTGCAGCTCGCGAGGGAGCTGGCGAGCATGTGGAAGGGGGAGTACGCCTGGTCTTCGGATGCGGCTTCTATGGTGAGGGGACCAGCGGTCGGCTCGAGCCGGATCGCGTCATCTGACAGAAGGGTGATCTTCACAGGGTGACTCCGGTGCGAGGCATACCCGGGGACGTGCAAGGAGCACGCCCATGTCTGGAGCGGACGGTGGGCCGCGTCGGGTACGCTCCCGGGCAACCAAGCGGGGGCCGGGTAGGGCCGGCGGCTCGGCGGGCGCTTGCGGTAAGCGATTGGTCGGTGGTGGCTTACGGTGGGCCGCACGAGTGCCGGGCCGTGGGGCTGCGTGATCGGCAGCGCGGGCAGCAGCCGGCGGTGATGGCCGGGGGCGCGGGAGACGGCAACCCGCCGATGGATGCGCCAGGGCTGAACGATCGAGCAGCGATCGAGCCGCGGACGAATTCAGGCGGGGCGCTTCACGCTCGGCCGTTCCACTGGGGGTCGACGGGGCCTGCGGGCCCCGGCAGGGTGCGGGCGGACCCCACCGGCAACGCGCCGCCGGCGGGGTCCGCCCGTCAAATCGGTCCGCGCTCGAGGTGGCTCATCCGTGCTTCCCGCCCCCGAGCCGGCGGACCCTCACCCGGTCACGCCCGCCGGCTCCTGCTGCGACAGGCAGTGCAGCGTGCCCAACCCCCACACCAGGTCCACGGCGTGGATGCCCACGACCTCGCGGTCGGGCATGAGCTCGGCGAGCACGTTGAGGGCGATGCGATCGTTGGGGTCGTTGAAGGTGGGAACCAGCACCACGCCGTTGGCCACGTAGTAGTTGGCGTAGCTGGCGGGCAGCCGCTCGCCCTGCATCACCACGGGCCGCGGGTACGGCAGCCTGACCACCCGCAGCGCGCCGTCCCCGGCGCCGGCCAGCTCCAGGCGGCGCACGTTGTCCTCGGACCGCGCGTGGTTGTCGTCGGCGGGATCCGGCTCGTAGGCGAGCACGATGGTGTCCGGCGACACGAAGCGCGCGATGTCGTCCACGTGGCCGTGGGTGTCGTCGCCCACGCACCCCTCGCCCAACCAGATGGTCTGCCGCACGCCGAGCCACTCACGGAACACCTGCTCGTACCCCTCGCGCGTGAGCCCCGGGTTTCGTGCCTGCACGTCGGAGAGCAGGCACTCCTCGGTGACCATGAAGAGCCCCTGGCCGTTGGTCTCGATCGCGCCACCCTCCAGCACCACCGGCTCGCCGGTGTCCGGGCGCAGGGGCACGTGACGCGGCAGCCCGGTGATGCTCGCCACCGCCTCGCCCACCTGCTGGTCGTGCGTGTAGTTGTCGTACTTGGCCCACGCGTTGAAGCGCCAGTTCACCAGATGCACGCGGCCGGCGGAGTCGATGGCGCCGGTGGGGCCTGAGTCGCGCAACCACACCCGGTCGTTGGGCACCACGTGCAGGCGGTAGCCCGCGGGATTCACCGCATGGGCGTCGAGCGCCTGGCGGGCCGCCTCGCGCACCGCCTCGGTGTGACAGAGGATCTCCACCCGCTCGCGCCGGTGCAGGGCGCGCACGATCTCCGCGTACACCCATGGAATGGGCGCGAGCTTGCCGGGCCAGTCCGGCTCGTGATGCGGCCAGGCGATCCACGTGGCCGCATGCGGCTCCCACTCGGCCGGCATCCGGAGCTGCAGGGCGGCGGCGTCGCGCGCCGAGCGCCGGGTGGCGTCCGACGCCGGCGCGGGGGGGAAGTCGCGGGCGCTCCCGGTTTCCGTGGCAGCCGACGGCCCCACCACGCCACGCGCGTCCATCGCGTCGTCACGCATCAGCGGTCACCGCCCGAGGCACGATACCCGACCGGACGCCGCGCTCCCGACCGGAGCCGGCTCACTGACCCACCCCGATGTAGCGCTGCAGGATGGGGCCGTAGGCGTCGATGCGCCGGTCGCGGAGGAAGGGCCAGTTGCGGCGCACGGTCTCCATGAGCGCGGGCTCGCACGTGTGGATCAGGATCTCCTGGCCGGTGCCCGCGTCGGCCACGATGCGGCCGAAGGGATCGGCAATGAACGAGTGGCCGAAGAACTCGATGCCGTTGGTGCCCGGCTCGTCCTCGTGGCCCACGCGGTTGGGCGACGCCACGTAGACGCCGTTGGCGATGGCGTGCGAGCGCTGCATGGTGCGCCAGGCCTGCACCTGCGCCTCGCCCCACTCGTCCTTCTCCGCCGGGTGCCAGCCGATGGCGGTGGGGTAGAACAGCACGTCCGCGCCCAGCAGGCTCGTGATGCGCGCCGCTTCGGGATACCACTGATCCCAGCAGATGAGGACCCCCACGTTGGCGTAGCGCGTCTTCCACACGCGCCAGCCGTTGGTGGCGCCGGGCGTCTCGCCGTGAAAGTCCATGTGCCCGTCGCCCGGCGTGAAGTAGTACTTCTCGTTGAACATCGGGTCGTCGGGGATGTGCATCTTGCGGTACGCGCCGAGCAGCGAGCCGTCGGCGTCGATGACCGCCGCGGAGTTGCGGTACACGCCGGCCGCCTGCCGCTCGAAGAGCGGCACGACGATCACCACCTCCAGCTCCTTGGCGAGCGCCTGCATCACCTCGGTGCTGGGGCCGGGAATGGGCTCGGCCAGGTCGAAGCGGTCGCACTGCTGCGACTTGCAGAAGTACTCGCTGTTGAAGAGCTCCTTGAGGCAGATGATCTGCGCGCCGCGGGCCGCGGCGTCGCGCACCAGCTCCACGGCGCGCGCCACGTTGGAGCCGATGTCGGCGGTGGCGTGGTCCTGGATGATCCCGATAGTGAACGGCTGGGTGGTCATGAGTGGCAGGCAGGGGGCGAGAAGCTGATGGCGCGCGCGGCGAAGGGGTGATGGCCGATGCCGCGACGCGCGGGAGATTCGTTGTTGGGGGGGGACCCCCGCTCGCGCGACGCGCGCTCCGGGAGCCCACCAAAGTTCGCCACCTGCACCGGGCGCAGGAAGTGTTCCGCCCGCGACGTACGCCGCGCGTCTCGCGTCAGAGCGTCAGAGCACCAGGCCGATCACCACGTCGCGCACGTTGGTGCCCGTGGCCCGGGCGGGGAGCAGCGCTCCGGCGGCCAGCAGCGCGGAGCGCGCCTCGTGCGTGCGCAGGTCGCGCGCCGGGTCGCGACCCGCCAGGCGCACCGCCTCCCAGGTGGCCGCGTCCACCATGGCGCCGGCGGCATCGGTGGCGCCGTCCCGGCCGTCCGTGCCCGCCGCCAGGATGTGCACGTCGCCGGCGTCCGCGTCCGCCGCCCCGAGGCGCTCGGCGGCGGCCAGCGCGAGCTCCTGACAGCGCCCGCCACGCCCCACGTTGGCCACCAGCGGCAGGGTGACGGTGGTCTCGCCTCCGGCGATCACGCAGAGCGGCCGCGCCCCCGCCCCCGCACGTCGCTCCCGCCGGCGCGTCAGCAGTCGATCGGCGAACTCGCGCCCGCGGTCGGCCGCCTCGCCCCGCAGCTCGTCGCCCACGATCTCCGCGTCCATTCCCAGCGTCTCGGCCCGCCGCGCGGCGGCGGCCACGGCATCGCGGTTGGCCAGGATCACCTCGCGCTCCACGCGGGCGAAGGCCGGGTCGCCGGGCTTGGGCGTCTCGGGCACCGCGCCCCGCACCGTGGCCGTGAGATGCGCGCGGAGCGCCGGTGGCAGCGACTGCCGCAGCGCCGTGCGGTCCACGAGGTCGAGCACCGCCGCCGCGGTGAGCGCGTCCGGCTCGCACGGGCCGGAGCCGATGATGGCCGGATCGTCGCCGGCGACGTCGGACACCAGAAGGCAGCGCACTCGCGCCGGCGCGAGCGCCACCGCCAGGTGGCCCGCGGCCCACCGCAGGAACCGCTTGCGCACGTGGTTGGTCACCGTGATGTCCGTGCCGGCGCCCTGCAGCCGCTCGAAGAGCACGGCGAGGTCGGCCACGTCCACTCCGGCGGAGGGGGCCGCCATGAGCGACGATGCGCCGCCGGAGAGCAGCACGAGCACCTCGTCGTCCGCGCGCACCCGCGCGGCCAGCAGGCCCACCTCGGCGGCTGCGTCCAGGGAGGCCGGTCCGGGGACCGGGTGATCGCCCACCACCACCTCGAAGTCCGACGCACCCGAGGTGGACCACGTGACCGGCTCCGCGGCCGCGAGCACGCCGCCGGCGAACGTCGCCCCGCGCTCCCGCGCGAGCCACTCCACAGCGGTTCGCGCCATCGCGGGCGCGGCCTTGCCCACGGCCACGAGCCAATGGCGGCGCGAGGGGCCCGTGGGCGCGCGCGCCAGCGCGGCCGCCGTCGCGGGGCCGGGATCGGCCCCGCGGACGGCGGCCGCGTAGAGGTCGGTCAGGAGCTCTCGGGCGGTGCTACCCGGCACCGGAGAGTCAGGGCTCGTCGTCGGCGGGCGGCGCGAGCGAGTCCACCACCGCGCCCAGCTCCTGGTAGGCCTTGGCGGAGAGGACGTTGAAGGGCCGCGCCACGTGAGCCACCCGACCGTCGGGCCCGATCACGAACAGGTTGCGGTTCTCCATCCCGCTCTTGGCGTTGGCCGTGCCGTACAGCTGCCCGACCTTGCTGCCGGGATCGCTGCCGAAGAGCACCGGGAAATCCTTCTCGCGGGCCCACGCGGCCAGCGTGGTGTCGGCGTCCACGCTCACGGCCAGCACCACCACCCCGCGGCCGTTGTTGAAGAGCGTGGCGTACTGGTCGCGGTATGCCTCCATCTGGGCGGTGCAGCCCTTGGTACGCGCCTTGGGGAAGAACGCGAGCACCACGGTGCTGCCGCGGTAGTCCGAGAGCCGCACCGGGTCGCGCAGCACGCCGTAGCGGCTCGCGGCGGCCATCGTGATGTCCGGGGCGACGTCGCCGACGCCCGGGCCACCCGGCTCCGCGGCCGCAGCGCCGTTGGCCGCGGGCTGCTGCGCCCCGGCCGGCATCGCGAGAGCACCCAGGAGGAGCGCGGCCGCGGGGAGCCAGCGCCGCGGCATGACGCCGTGAGTCATACGATCTCCAGGAGAAGAGAGGTGGCGCGCACGCTCCGTCGCCGACGGCGAGGAGGCGGCAACGCCGGTGTATCGCGGCGCAACATGGTTGGCGCCGCGCGGGGACGCAACCGTGGCCGAGCACCGTGACGCCGATCACTCGGTGGCCGCCCGCGAGGGCATGGTGTCCTCCAATGAGGACGCAGTTCGGGTCGTTGACACCTCGTTAAGTCATTGAGTGGCAGCCGCTTATGAAAACACGCCCGTGGCATGCACGCTGCCTTGATGGAGGGCAGGTCGCGATCCGGCGGCCGCCCGCACCGAGTACGGAGGGAGGACGCATGAGAGGATACCGGAACGGTTTGCTCGCTGGTCTGCTGATGGTGGTCGCCGCGGCCTGCGGTGGGGAGCAGGCGGCGCCGGCGCTGGACGAGTCGCTCCGTCGGGATCTGTCCATGGCGTCGTCCCTGCAAGCACCGGGCGGGCAGTACATCTCGCCCCAGGAACTGGGATACCCGCCCGGGTACGCGCCGGGCTACGGCGCCTATCCGCCGGGCTACGCGCCGGCCCCGTACGGCTACGCCCCGGCGTATGCGCCGGCGTACCCGCCGGTCTACCAGGCGCAGCCGGTATCCGCTCCCGCACCCCGCGCTGCCTCGCGGAGCACGGCCGGCTCGGGCTCGGGCGGCTACAGCTCCGGGCGCGCCTATCCGGTGCCGGCGCCCACCCGCGTGGTGAAGAACACCAAGCGCGACGCCGCCATCGGGGCGGTGGCGGGTGCCGCGATCGGCGTGGCGGCGAGTGGTCGCCAGGATCGCCTGAAGGGCGGACTGATCGGCGCGGTGGCCGGCGCCACGTTGGGCGCCATCGTGGGTAACAACGTGGACGTGCAGCGGGTGCCGAGGTAGCGCGCCGCGCGAGCTTCGGCACGCGAGCATCGGCGGACGCGGGACCGGGGGTCGGATCTCCGGCCCCACGTCCCGCGTCCGCCGAGCGTCGTGTCTGGTACGACCGATGCCACACGGGCGGTGGCGCCGCGCGTGATCGCGCGGCGTCGGGTGCCGCCGCACCGCCACGCGGTCGGGCGCCGCCGGCACGCTCACCATCGCGAGGACGGCCAACCATCATGGATTACGGCAACCACGATATCGTGCCGCCGGCGCCCGTCAGACTGCCGCCGGGCACGGACCGGCGCCGGCGCCGCGCCGCCGCCGCCGGCGAGGCCTTCATGTCGGTGCGTGCGCAGCACGCCGCGCGCCGTACCAAAGCACAGGTTCTCGCCGACCGGGTCACGCAGCTGGCCAGCACGCCGGGCTTTCTGATCGTCCACGTCGCGATCTTCGCGCTCTGGCTCGCCTGGAACGTCGGGGCGCTCGGCGTCCGCCCCTTCGATCCATTCCCGTTCGGGCTGCTCACGCTCGCGCTGTCCATCGAGGCGATCGTGCTCACCTGCCTGGTGCTCCTGTCGCAGGGGCGTGACGCGGCCATCGCGGAGCTGCGCGAGGAGATCACGCTGCAGGTGAACCTGCGCGTGGAGGAGGAGGTGACGAAGACGCTGCAGCTCGTGGCCGGCCTCTACTCGCGGCTCGGGCTCTCCGTGGGCGACGACGAGGACCTCCAGCGGATGCTCGAGCCGTTGAACCCGCAGGCGATCGAGCAGGAGATGGAGGCGCAGATCGCGCCGGCGGGCAAGGAAAAAGTGGTGTGACCGCCTGGCGAGTCGCGGGTGGGGCCCGGAGGCCGGGCTCTCCGCGTCGCCCGATCACCGCGGAACGAGCGAGGGGCCAGCGCGTCGCGCTGGCCCCTCGCCGTTCGTGCCCGCCATGCGGACACCGATGCCCGGTGCCGGCTGGCCGGCACCGCCAGCGTCAGCTGGTCTTCGCCACGAGCTGCCGCAGCACGTACGGCAGGATGCCCCCGTGCTTGTAGTAGCTCAGCTCCTCGGGCGTATCGATGCGGCACCGCACCTTGAAGCTCTTCGTGGAGCCGTCCGCGCCGCGGGCGTGCACGGTGATCTGCGCGCGGTGCTTCAGCGTGTCGTCCACGCCCTCGAGGTCGAACGTCTCGAAGCCGGTGAGCCCGAGCGACTGGCGGGTCTCGCCGTCCGTGAACTCCAGCGGCAGCACGCCCATGCCCACCAGGTTGGAGCGGTGGATGCGCTCGAACGACTCCGCGATCACCGCGCGGACGCCGAGCAGCAACGTGCCCTTGGCCGCCCAGTCGCGCGACGAGCCAGTGCCGTACTCCTTGCCGGCGATCACGACGAGCGGCACGCCGAGGCGCTGGTACTCCATCGCTCCGTCGTAGATGCTCACCGGCTTCTCGCCGGCGTGCAGCACCGTCCACCCGCCCTCGGTGCCCGGGGCCAGCTCGTTGCGCAGGCGAATGTTGGCGAACGTGCCGCGCACCATCACCTCGTGGTTGCCGCGCCGCGCGCCGTAGGAGTTGAAGTCGCGCGTGTTCACGCCCTGCTCGATGAGCCACCGGCCGGCGGGGCTCGCCGCGGCGATGTTGCCCGCGGGCGAGATGTGATCGGTGGTGATGGAATCGCCGAGCATGGCGAGGGCACGCGCGCCGCGCACCGGCGTCACGCCGGGTGGCTGGGTGGTCATGCCCACGAAGTACGGCGGGTTCTTCACGTAGGTGGAGCTGTCCTTCCACTGATACGTGGCACCCCCCGGCACGTCGAGATCCTGCCACAGCTTGTCGCCGGCGAACACGTTGCCGTACTGCGCCGTGAACATGTCGCCCTTCACGCTGCGCAGCACCTCGTCCTGCACGTCCTTGAGCGAGGGCCACACGTCGCGCAGGAACACCGGGCCGTCGCTGCCCACGCCCAGCGGCTCGGTGGCGAAGTCGATGTCCATGCGTCCCGCCAGCGCGTAGGCCACCACGAGCGGCGGCGACGCGAGGTAGTTGAAGCGCGTGAGCGGGTTGATGCGCCCTTCGAAGTTCCGGTTGCCCGAGAGCACCGCGGCCACCACCAGCTTGTGCTCCTCCACGGCGTCGGCGATGGGCTGCGGCAGCGGGCCGGAGTTGCCGATGCAGGTGGTGCAGCCGTAGCCCACCACGTTGAAGCCGAGCTGGTTGAGCGCGTCCATCACGCCCGCCTTCTCGTAGTAGTCGGTGACCACTCGCGAGCCCGGCGCGCAGCTCGTCTTCACCCACGGCTTGCTCGACAGCCCGCGTGCCACGGCGTTGCGCGCCAGCAGCCCGGCGGCCAGCATCACGCTGGGGTTGGAGGTGTTGGTGCAGCTCGTGATCGCGGCGATCACCACGGCGCCGTGATCGAGCGTGAAGCGCTGCCCGTTCATCTCCACCTCCACGGGCTGCCGCGTCTGCTCGCTCTCGGTGGCGGGCAGCACGGCGGTGGAGAGCTCCGGCGTGGCCGACACGGCATGCGCGCGGGCCGCGATGGTGCGCGAGTCGCCGGCGCCGCTCTTCTCGAGCGTGTCGGCGAGCGCCGTGCGGAACATCTCCTTGGAGCTCCGGAGCGGCACGCGATCCTGCGGGCGGCGCGGGCCGGCCAGGCTGGGCTCCACGGTGCCCAGGTCCAGCTCCAGCATGTCGGTGTACAGCGGATCCGGCGTCTCGTCGGTGCGGAAGAGGCCCTGCGCCTTGGTGTAGGCCTCCACCAGCGCCACCTGCTCCGCGCTGCGCCCGGTGAGGCGCAGGTAGTTGAGCGTCTCCGCGTCCACCGGGAAGAAGCCCATGGTGGCGCCGTACTCCGGCGCCATGTTGGCGATGGTCGCGCGGTCGGCCAGCGAGAGCGCCGACAGGCCGGGGCCGTAGTACTCCACGAACTTGCCCACCACCTTCCGCTTGCGCAGCATCTCGGTGACGGTGAGCACGAGGTCGGTGGCCGTGGCGCCCGCGGGCAGCCTTCCGGTGAACTTGAAGCCCACCACCTCCGGCACGAGCATCGAGAGCGGCTGGCCGAGCATGGCCGCCTCCGCCTCGATGCCACCCACGCCCCAGCCGAACACGCCGAGGCCGTTCACCATCGTGGTGTGCGAGTCGGTGCCCACGAGCGAGTCGGGGTACGCGATCGTCTCCCCGTTCTGGTCGCGCGTGAACACCACGCTCGCCAGGTACTCCAGGTTCACCTGGTGGCAGATCCCGGTGCCGGGCGGGACGACGCGGAAGTCGTCGAACGCCTGCTGGCCCCAGCGCAGGAACTGGTAGCGCTCCTCGTTGCGCTCGAACTCCATGTCCACGTTGATGAGGAACGCGGCGTCGGAGCCGTATTCATCCACCTGCACCGAGTGGTCGATCACCAGGTCCACCGGCTGCAGCGGATTGATGAGCGTGGGATCGCCCCCGAGCTGGCGGATCGCGTCGCGCATGGCGGCCAGGTCCACCACCGCGGGCACCCCCGTGAAGTCCTGCAGCAGCACGCGGCTCGTGCGGAACGCGATCTCCTTCTCGGGCGGGCTCGCCACGTTCCACGTGGCGAGGCTCCGGATGTCGTCGGCCTTGACGAAGGCGCCGTCCTCGTTGCGCAGCAGGTTCTCGAGGAGGACGCGGAGGCTGAACGGGAGGCGCTGGAGCGTGGCGCCTGGCAGACCGTTCAGGGCGTCGAGGCGAAACAGCGTGTACGGGCGTCCGCCGACGTCGAGCGTGGCGCGGGCGCCGAACGAATTGGGATGAGCCATGGGTGATCTCACTGTGGGGCGCCTGCCGCGCGCCAGTCAATCACGGAGCCACTGCCGCCGTAGGGGAGGCAGGCTATCCGTAACCTAGCCATTACCGGGGAAACGTGGAGGCGCAGGCGAAGTCGGGCGAAGCCCGTGGCTCGCCCGATGCATCTACGGGTGGCAGGAGGGCCATCATGTCACGCGCATTCGTGAACGAGGACTCCGGCGGTGGCTCGCCGGGGCGCCGCTGGGAGCTGCCCGACCGCAGCGATCCGGGCTACGACGAGGCCGCGGCGCGGGCGCTGCTGGAAGCCGCGCGCACGGGCGAGACGGGGAGCGCCGAGGAGGCCACCGGCTACTACTGGGGCGAGGACCGGCTGCGCCCCCACGTGCGGCAGGTGCTCGCCGAGGCGCGCCGCGCGGGCGACGATCGCCTGGAGCAGGTGGCGTCGCGGTTCCTGGCCTGACCCGAGCGTGGCAACGGGACATGGCGCCACCGCACGCGCACCCAGGCTCCCCGCTCGCCGGCCCGCCCGCATACCTTTGGGCACTGCTCCCGAGCACTGCTCCACCTGCCGTGCGCCCGTCCCTCACTCCGCCTCCTGCTTCCCATGCTCGACGTCGCCGCTCTCGCCGCTGACCTGATGGCCGTGGACTCCACCAGCGGCGAGGAGGCGGCGCTGATGGCGCTGGTGGAGCGGCGGCTTACCGAGCGCGGCTGGACGGTGACGCGGATCCCGGTGACCGAGGGACGCTACGACGTGCTCGCGACGTGGGGCGCGGAGCCGTTCGTCACGCTCAGCACGCATCTGGACACGGTGCCGCCGTTCGTGCCACCTCGGCTGGACGACCACCGGCTGATGGGCCGCGGCGCCTGCGACGCCAAGGGCATCGCCGCCGCGATGTGGTGCGCCGCCGAGCGGCTGCGGGCGGACGCCGTGCCGGTGGCACTGCTGTTCGTGGTAGGCGAGGAGGTATCGCACGACGGCGCACGGGCCGCCAACGCGTGGGCGCGCGCACACGACGTGGCGAGCGTGGCGCTCATCAACGGCGAGCCCACCGAGAGCGCGCTGGCCGTGGGTACCAAGGGCGCGCTGCGCGCCACGGTGCGCGTGGAGGGACGCGCGGCCCACTCCGCGTATCCGACGCTGGGCCGCTCGGCCACGCGCCAGCTGGTGAAGCTGCTCGCCCGCCTGGACGACCTCGTGCTGCCCACCGACGCGCTGCTCGGCGCGACCACGGTGAACATCGGCTCCCTCGCGGGGGGCGTGGCCGACAACGTGGTGGCGCCGTGGGCTGAGGCGCGGCTCATGGCGCGCCTCGTGGGGCCGGCCGACGAGGTGGAGGCGTGCCTGCGAACATGGGCGGGCGACGATGCCTCGCTGGACATCGGAATGGTGGTGCCACCCGCGCACCTGACGGCGCTCCCGGGCTTTCCCACCGCGGTGGTGGCCTACGCCACCGACGTGCCGGAGCTGGGCGCGTGGGGCACGCCGTACCTCTTTGGCCCCGGCTCCATTCACGTGGCGCACACGGCGGACGAGTGGATCGCGGTGCCCGAGCTGCGCGCGGCGGTGGACGCGTACGAGCGCCTGGCGCGCCAGGCGCTCGCGGAGGCCGGGAGCGCACGGCCCGGGTGACGCCGCGCGCTCAGGCGTCCAGGTCGTACGCCACGCGCAGCCAGTGCCGCACCACGTCGTCCACGTCGTCCACCGACGCCAGCGCGATACGATGGGTGATGCGGTCGCCCTTGGCCGAGCCGCCGGTGTCGAGCAGCCGATCGGGGAACGCGCCCGGGTGCTTGCCCACGGCCAGCCCGAAGTCCACGCGGGTGCGCGTGGACGGCCGCACCTGCGCGATCACGTGGCGCCGCCGGAAGGGCACCATGGTGGTCGCGGGCGAGACGGTGACGTCGTCGCCGAGCGCGACCGCCTCGGCGAGCAGGGCATCGTACACCGGGCGCAGCGCGGCCTTGGGTCCGCTGAACAGCGCGTCCACCAGCGCCTCGGGATCGTAGCTCGGCGCCGAGCCGAGCGAGCGGCCAGCCACCCAGCGCGCGGTGTCGCGTCCCAGGCCGTGGGTGTGCTGCAGCCAGTGGGCGAGCGCGCGCTCCTCGGTCGGGCCGTCCTGGCGCACGATGGCGATCCACTCGTCCAGCGTGCGTCCGGTGCGCGCCATCAGGCTGCGGATGCCGGCGGCCTCGTGGGCGATCGCGGGGTGGTCCGCGTAGGGGATGTCGGCGGGGCGTCGGGCGGCGGGAGGCATCGAGGCTCGGGGTGGAGCGTGAAGGAGTGCGCGTGTAGGGAGTGCGCGTGTAGGGCGTGCGCGTGAACGAGGGCGCGCGGGCAGCGGGCGCGGACGCGTGCAGCGCGGCTCAGTCGGCCGCTTCGCCTCTCGCGGCCCCGCCGCGCGCGCGCCGCTTGATGCGCGGTCCGCGAGACGGAACGGGAACGGGCTCCACCGGCTCGGTGTGCACCGCGATGGGCTCGGTAGCCTTCGGTGGCAGCGCGGCCGCGCCCTGCGTGGCTTCCACCCGCACGCGTATGGCTTCCGTGGGGCAGTGGCGCACGAAGTCGCCGTCGGCCGGCGACCACACGAAGTTGTCTGCCATCGGGTATGCGAGTCGCCGCTCGTCGAGCGCCATGGTGCGCGGGGCGAGCGCGACGCAGGTGCCACAGCCAATGCACTTGTCCGCATCCACCACCACCTGCACCAGGCGTCGCGGAAAGATGCCGGTGGTGGCGGAGGCGGTGAGCTGCAGGTCGGCGAGCGCCTCCTGCATGGCCAGATAGCCGGCGTCGATGAGCTCCTCGGCGTGGCCGAAGGAGAACCAGCCGATGTGCGCGATGCGCGGGCGCACGAGCAGCAGGGGCGGCTGTGGGCCGCGGGCCGCGAACTGCTGGTTCTGCAGCGCATCCATCATCACCGTGGCGGCGCGCATGTAGACGGCGGCGAAGCCCAGCGACCCGGCGTCGGTAGCGTGCCCCACCTTCTCGCTGCCCACGTCCACCCCGATCACGAGGTCCGCGCCGATCATGGGCGGGAACGCGACCGGGAGGTTATCGAGCGTGCCGCCGTCGATGCAGAGCCGGCCGCCCACCGCGCCGGGGGGAAAGGACCCTGGCAGCGCGCACGAGGCGTACACGGCATCGTCCACGTAGGCGTTCGTGAGCCCCGGCAGCCCCCACACCACCTGCGTGCCGCGCTCCAGATCCACCGTGTTCACGAGCAACGGGGATTGGAGGTCGTCGAAGCGCACGTGCGGCACGACGCTCTGTACCGTCTCGCGCAGCGGCCCGTCCAGATAGATGGATGGGGAGCGCATGCGATCGAGCAGCATTCCCATGTGGTTCAGCCGGAAGAGGTCGCGCCGCTGGAAGGCGCGGGCCCGCTCGGCCATCTGCACGGTGGACATGCCGGCCGCGTACGCCGCGCCCACGAGCGCCCCGATGCTCGTGCCGGCGATCACCGCCGGGCGCACGCCAGCCTCGTCCAGGGCCTGCAGCACGCCGATGTGCGCGAACCCCTTGAGTCCGCCCCCGCCCAGAACGAGCCCGATCCGCCCTACCTGTCCAGCGCTCACTCCCCCTCCAGTCGCGCGCGTTCCCCGCCGTTGCCGCGATAAACTTGGTGCCGCGCGCGGCGGCGGCAAAGGCCG
>DATANT010000040.1:0-15256 GCA_036266115.1 Gemmatimonadaceae bacterium
GACGCCATCCGTGGCCCCTGACCCCTGGCCGATCCCCGCCTCCGGAAGCCATCGCCCCGCAATCCCTTCCCGCGGCGGCAAAACAAAAAACCCCTTGCAGCGCAAGAGGTGATGATCTCTCCGTGCAAGGGGCTTCTGTTCAGTCGGGGCGACTGGATTTGAACCAGCGACCTCCTGCTCCCGAAGCAGGCGCGCTACCGGGCTACGCTACGCCCCGATACAACCCTACCAAAACCTTCAAAGACAGCGGCAGTGCGCCCGGAGAGACTCGAACTCCCAACCTTCTGATCCGTAGTCAGATGCTCTATCCAATTGAGCTACGGGCGCCAAAGCTGCTTGTGCCGCACGCCCCAGCGGGCCGTGTTCCATGACGGGTGCGAACGGCCATCCCTCACAGGCGGCGTAACTTACTGATGACCCCGGGGTGAGTCAAGGGAGCCAGCGGCACTCTCGATGCACCACTCGGCGACCCACGGTGACTCGGTCACGCGTGCTCGAGTCTTCTCTCTCGAGCGCCTCGTGCACGCGCTCTCGGGCACGCGCCATCATCCAACGACCAACAGTGGAGCACGGAACGAACGAGGCTCCTGGAAGCGGATTCCAGGAGCCATGGGCGGTACAAGACTCGAACTTGTGACCTCCACGATGTCAACGTGGCGCTCTAACCAACTGAGCTAACCGCCCGACCCACGTTCGAGAGCGGGAAACGGGACTCGAACCCGCGACCCCAACCTTGGCAAGGTTGTGCTCTACCAACTGAGCTATTCCCGCGAGAACCCCGCCAATCGGCGAACCGACGGCGGGGCGTTGACTCCCAGCACCGGTACTGCCACGTATCCCCGGAGCATGGAGGCGAGGGGAATCGAACCCCTGACCTCTTGAATGCCATTCAAGCGCTCTCCCAACTGAGCTACGCCCCCCAGGCCTGGCGGCGAGCTCGACAACTTCGCCCTCGCCAGGAACGGAAAAGAGTAGTGGAGGGTAGACAGGTTGTCAAGGAACCCGGGGGTAGCGGAGGGCCCTGGGGCCAGTATCTTGCAGCACGTTCGAGCCCCAGTAACCCGCCGTTCTCCACAGCGACTTCGGGGACGACGACGTAACGCAAAGAGGCGGTCGTGCACCACCGGCACGGCCGCTCAACATACAAACCGAAGCACTCCTCGAGGCACACGTCCATGACCGACGCAAAGCGTCGCCGCCGCCGTGCGGCGCCGGCAGGGATCGCACCAAGCGAGCCCGAGCGCGACATCCTCGATCAATATCTCTATGAAGTGAGCATGTACCCCCTCCTGAAGGGGACGGAAGAGATCGAGCTGGCGCGCAAGATCAGGGTCGGCGACCACGATGCGTTGGAAGAGCTCGTGAGGCGGAACCTGCGCTTCGTGATCTCGGTCGCCAAGAAGTACCAGAACCGCGGGCTCCCGCTCATCGATCTGATCGGCGAGGGCAACGTGGGGCTGCTCACGGCCGCCCGCAAGTTCGATCCGGATCAGGGCGTGAAGTTCATCTCGTACGCCGTCTGGTGGATTCGCCAGGCCATCCTGTCGTCGCTCGCCCGCCAGGGGCGCACCGTGCGGGTGCCGCTCAATCGCACGGCCGACCTCTCGCGCATCATCAAGGCGTCCGAGATCCTCCGGCAGAAGCTCCGTCGCGAGCCCAACCCCGAGGAGCTCGCGCAGCTCACCGGACTCTCGGTGGACGTCGTGCAGTCGCTGGCCGCGCTCAACACCGGCGACGTTCGGCTGGATGCGCCCATGGATCCGGAGGGCGATCGCTCGCTCATCGAGCGGTTCGTGGCCGACGAGATGCCCGATACCGAGGAGGAGGCGATGAACCGCTTCCTCAACGACGAGATCGAGCAGGCGCTCAGCACGTTGCCGCCACGCGACGCCAAGGTGCTCCGCCTGTATTTCGGCCTGGAGGGTGGGCGCGAGCACACGCTCGAGGAGATCGGCACCATGCTCGGCGTCACGCGCGAGCGGGTGCGGCAGCTGCGCGACCGTGCGCTCAAGCGGCTGCGTGAAGGCGACGTTGGGCGCGCGCTGAGCAGCTTCGCGGCCTGACATCGCCGCCGGTGTCGGCATGAACGAGGGGGCCAGGTCACAGCCGACCTGGCCCCCTCGTCGCTTTCGCCAGCGCCAGCTCGCGCGCCTCGCCTCGCGGACCTCGGCGCCGCTACTGTATCTTCTCCATGGCCCGGCCCCTGTCCGTGCGGCGGTCGCACACGGCACTCCGAGCCATCGCGCGCTCGCGGCCCGGCCGCGCGGCCTTCCGATTCCCGAGTCCGCTCATGATCCAGTTCCTCGACGTCTACAAGGCTTTTGGCGAGAAGCGCGTGCTGGAGGGCTTCTCGCTCGAGGTGCGCGAAGGGGAGACGATGGTCCTCATCGGCTATTCGGGTACCGGAAAGTCGGTGGCCATCAAGCACATCGTGGGGCTGCTGGAGCCGGATGCCGGCACGGTGGTGGTGGACGGCCTGGATGTGCCATCGCTCAAGCGAAAGGAGCTGTACGAGCTTCGCGGGCGCATCGGCTACGTGTTCCAGTTCGCGGCGCTGTTCGACTCGCTCTCCATCGGCGACAACGTGGCGATGGGGCTGCGCAAGCAGGGCACGCTCACGCCGCGCGAGGTGGACGCGCGGGTGAGCCAGGCGCTCGACCTGGTGGACCTGCCCGACGTGGCGGACCGGTTTCCCGCCGAGCTGTCCGGCGGTATGCGGAAGCGCGTGGGGATCGCGCGCGCCATCGCGCTGCGTCCCAAGTACATACTCTACGACGAGCCCACCACCGGGCTCGATCCGGTGACCAGCGCGGTGATCGACCAGCTCATGGTGCGCATGCGCGACACGCTGGGCGTCACCAGCGTGGTGGTCACGCACGACATGCGGAGCGCGTACACGGTGGGAACCCGCATCGCCATGCTGTACGAGGGACGCGTGCACTGGGTGGGCACGGTGGACGAGATCCAGCACACGAAGGACCCGCTGGTCCGCCAGTTCATCGAAGGGCGCCCGTCGCTCGATGCCGACGGCGCCGCCGCGTGATGGCACGAGCACGCGCGCGACGCGAGACCTCGGCCGGCGGCGTGGTGTTTCGCGTGGCCGACGGGCAACCGGTGTTCCTGCTCATCCGCGACAGCTACGACAACTGGGGCTTTCCCAAGGGGCACCTGGAGCGGGGCGAGGCGGCCGCGTCGGCCGCCCTGCGCGAGGTGACGGAGGAGACGGGGCTGAGCGGGCTGCGCCTGATGGGAGAGATCGAGACCATCGACTGGTTCTTTCGCTTCCGCGGCCGACTCATCCATAAGGTCTGTCACTTCTACCTGATGGAGACCGACCAGGCGGAGACGTCGCCGCAGCGCGCGGAGGGAATCACGGCCTGCCGGTGGGAGCCGTATGCGGAGGCGGAGCGCCTCATCTCCTACGCCAACGCGCGCGACGTGCTGCGGCGCGCCCACGAGCTGGTCGCGGATGCCACGGCAGCCGGCGATTCGCACGCGCCCGCCGGCTGAGCCCATGACGGTGCCTGACAACGCTTCCGCGGCGGTGGCGGGGTGCGTGGCGGCGTATGTCGCGCGCGAGCGCGTGCGCCCGCTCTTCCGCAGCGCGTTCGCGCGCCGCCGGGGGCGACTCGTGATCGCGCGCTCCGCCGCGGAGTTGAACCGGGTGGTGCGGCGCGAGCTGGTGGACGCCGTGGTGGTGGACGTCGGGGCGTCCACCGACGAGACGTGGGCGTCGGCGGCGCTGGCGCGCGAGCTGCCAGGGGTGCCCTTCTTCTCGTACGGCCCCGTAGGGCCGGACGACGCGCCGGCGCTGGCGCGCTGCGCGGGGCTGGGCTTCACGGATCTGCTGGCCGAGCCGATCGACGACGGCGCGCTCGCGGCGCTGGTGGCGCCCCACCGCTTCTCGACCCGCTTCGCGCGGGCACTGGCCGAGCCGCCGTGCATGCTCCGCCTCGCGACGCCGCTGCAGCTGCGAGCGTGGCAGTACGTGGTGGCCCATGCCGGGCGCGCCGTGTCCACGGCGGAGGTGGCCGCGAACGCGCGCGTCACCCGCGAGCACCTGAGCCGGAGCTTCACCGCCGGTGGGGCACCCAACCTCAAGCGCGTGATGGATCTGGTACGCGTGATCGCGGCCGCCGAGCTGGCGAAGAATCCCGGGTATGCGGTGAGGGACGTCGCGACCATTCTGGGCTTCGCGTCGTCATCGCACCTCGCGAGCACGGCGCGGCGGGTGGTGGGCACGCGGCCCAGCTCGTTGGCGCGGCTGCGGACGATGGATCTGCTGGAGCGGTTCGCGGCGCTCACCGGGGACCGGGTTCGGGTGTCCGAGGAGGTCTGAGGCGCCGCTCAGGGCAGCGTCACCAGGCTTCGGCCCTGGGCGGCGGAGGGGAGCGCGGGGTCGGATGCGCGCTCGGCCGGCCGGGCCGCGGTGGCCGCGGCGATCTGGCGCTCCAGAAAGGTGAGATAGCCGCCCAACAACCGGGCGACGGAGGCCGAGCGGGTGGTGAGCTGGGCGAGGGTGGGGGCGGGGAGGATGCCCGCGTGGCGCGCGATGGCGAGCTGCGTGTCGAGCACGGTGAGCGCCACGCGGGCGGCACGGTAGAGCGGCATCTGCTCCTCGGGCGCCGGCCGCTCGTAGCCCTCGGCGATCCGCGCCGCGGCAACGAGCGCCGTGTGCAGGATCTGGTCGGTGACCTGCCGGGTCTCGCGGCGGCTGCAGCCGTGGACCACGCGGGCGACGTCGCCGCCCAGGGCGACGGCTTCCTGCCAGAGCTTGAGGTCGCGGAGGGCGGAGGCCATGGCGCGACGATGGGCCGGCGTGGGGCGCCGCGCGGTACCGTTCGGATGCGCGGCGGCGCGCAATGGCGTACTATTCCGGGCTTCGACAGGGCGGCACTGGGTCGCCCGGATTGTCCGGCTTGCAGCGCCTCCCAGCTTGTGATATTTTTCACAAGCTCGCTCCGCGCCCGCGGTCCGTTCCTTCGCTTTCTCATTCTTATGGCATCCGAAACGTCACTTCGTCCCGGCGAGATCAAGGACATCCTGCTGCGTGAGATCGAGGCCGCCGACCTCCAGGGCCTCGATGTCGAAGAGGTCGGGACGGTTCTCGAGGTCAAGGACGGGATTGCCCGCATCTATGGCCTGCAGAGGGCGATGGCCGGCGAGATGCTGGAGATCACGTCGTCCGAGACCGGCAACAAGATCGTCGCCCTCGCGCTGAACCTCGAGGAAGACAACATCGGCTCGGTGGTCCTCGGCGACTATCTGCAGCTGCGTGAGGGCGACGAGGTGCGGCGCACCGCGCGCGTGCTCGAGGTGCCGGTGGGTCCGGCGCTCATCGGCCGCGTGGTGGACGCGCTCGGCCGCCCCATCGACGGGCTCGGCGAGATCGCGGCGACCACCACGCGCAAGGTGGAATCGTCCGCGCCGGGCATCATCGTGCGGCAGCCCGTGAAGGAGCCGCTGCAGACCGGCATCAAGGCCATCGACGCGATGATTCCCATCGGTCGCGGCCAGCGCGAGCTGATCATCGGCGACCGCGGCACCGGCAAGACGGCGATCGCGGTCGACACGATCATCAACCAGAAGGGCCAGGGCGTCATCTGCGTGTACGTGGCCATCGGCCAGAAGGCGTCCACCGTGGCCAGCGTGGTGGAGCGCCTCAAGGCGGCCGGCGCCATGGAGTACACCATCATCGTCACGGCCAGCGCCTCCGACCCGGCGCCCATGCAGTACATCGCGCCGTACTCCGGGTGCGCGATGGCCGAGTACTTCATGTACAACGAAGGGCAGCCCACGCTGTGCGTGTACGACGACCTCACCAAGCAGGCCGCCGCGTACCGCCAGCTCTCGCTGATCCTTCGCCGCCCGCCGGGACGCGAGGCGTTCCCGGGCGACGTGTTCTACCTGCACTCGCGGCTGCTGGAGCGCGCGGCCAAGCTGCGCGAGGACGACGGCATCGTGGATGGCAAGACCATCCTGAAGCCGGGCGGCTCGCTCACCGCGCTGCCGATCATCGAGACGCAGGCCGGTGACGTGTCGGCGTACATCCCCACGAACGTCATCTCGATCACCGACGGCCAGATCTTCCTCGAGGCCGACCTGTTCTACGCCGGCGTTCGCCCGGCCGTGAACGTGGGCATCTCGGTGTCGCGCGTGGGCGGCTCGGCGCAGACCAAGGCCATGAAGAGCGTGGCCGGGCGCCTGCGCCTGGACCTGGCGCAGTACCGCGAGCTGGAGGCGTTCGCCGCCTTCGCCTCGGACCTGGACGCCACCACCAAGCGCCAGCTCGAGCGTGGCGCACGCACGGTGGAGGTGCTCAAGCAGGGCCAGTACCGGCCGATGACCGTGGCGCAGCAGGTGATGATCCTGTACGCCGTGGCGAACGGCATGATCGACGACGTGCCGGTGGCGCACGTGCGTGACTGGGAGCGCGGCTTCCACGAGTACATGGCGGGCAACTTCCCGCAGGTGGACGCGGCGATCGCGCGTGAGAACGCCATCTCCAAGGAGACCGAGGCGGAGCTGAAGCGCGGGATCCAGGCGTACAAGCAGGCCGTGGGCGACGGCGCCGCCCTCGCGGCGCGCTAGGGAGACGCGCACTCATGGCTAAGGGCCGCGAGCTCAAGGGACGCATCCGCTCCGTGGAGAACACGCGCAAGATCACGCGCACCATGGAGATGGTCGCCGCGTCCAAGCTCAAGCGCGCGCAGGACCGCGTGGTCGCGGCGCGTCCGTACGCCCTGGCACTGGGCGACGTGATCGCGTCGCTCTATTCGCCGGCGCTGGCCGAGCGCTTCCCGCTGCTCCGCCAGCCGGCGGAGCAGCGGCGCGTGGCCGTGGTGATCCTCACGTCCAACCGTGGGCTGGCGGGCGCGTTCAACGCCAACCTCCTGCGCGAAGGGCGCGAGCTCATCGCCCGGCTGGAGCGGGGCGGCGCGCAGGTGGAGCTGCACGTGGTGGGCCGCAAGGGCATCGGCTTCTTCCGCTACGTGGGCCGCGCCATGGCCGCCGAGCGCACGGACATCAGCGACCGGCCCACGGCGGAGGACGCGGCGTCGCTGGTGAACGGCCTGATGGACGAGTTCACGGCCGGCACGCTGGACGCCGTGCACGTGGTGTACGCCAAGTACAACTCCGCGCTCTCCACGCCGCCCACGGTGGAGCAGGTGCTGCCCGTGACGCCGCCGTCGGCGGCGGGCGCACAGCGCGACTACCTGCTCTACCCGTCGGCCGAGGAGCTCCTCACCGAGCTGCTGCCCTCCTACGTGCGCAACGTGGTGTACCGCGCGCTCGTGGAGACCGTGGCCTCGGAGCAGGGCGCCCGGCGCACGGCGATGAAGAGTGCCACCGACAATGCCGGCGAGATGCTCAGTGGTCTCCGCCGTACGTTCAACCGCGCGCGCCAGGCCCAGATCACGCAGGAGATCGCGGAGATCGTGGGTGGTGCCGCGGCTCTCTGATCAGCGCTGCTTCCGTCCATACTTTCGGACTCTGGATACATCCATGGCTGCTACCGTAACCGCTACCAAGAACGTCGGTCGCATCGTGCAGGTGATCGGCCCGGTGCTCGACGTCGAGTTCGCCGGCGAGCAGAGCCTGCCCGAGCTCTACAACGCGCTCCTCATCGAGGGGGTGAGCGACGCGGGTGACCCCATTCGCGTCGTCGCCGAGGTGCAGCAGCACATCGGACGCGATCAGGTGCGCGCCGTCGCCATGTCGTCCACCGATGCCGTGGTGCGCGGCATGGAGGTGATCGACACCGGCGCGGCCATCTCGGTGCCGGTGGGCGAGGCGGCGCTGGGCCGCATCCTCAACGTGCTCGGGGAGCCCGTGGACGACGGCGCGCCGATCCCGGCGGACACGCCGCGCTGGCCCATCCATCGGGCCCGCCCCGACTTCGTGGACCTCGAGCCCAAGACCGAGATCTTCGAGACGGGCATCAAGGTCATCGATCTCATCGCCCCCTTCGTGAAGGGCGGCAAGATCGGGCTCTTCGGCGGCGCCGGCGTGGGCAAGACGGTGATCATCCAGGAGCTCATCAACAACGTCGCCAAGGGACACGGCGGCAAGTCGGTGTTCTGCGGCGTGGGCGAGCGCACGCGCGAGGGCAACGACCTGTACCTCGAGATGAAGGAGTCCGGCGTCATCGACTCCTGCGCGCTGATCTACGGGCAGATGAACGAGCCGCCGGGCGCGCGCATGCGCGTGGGCCTCTCGGGGCTCACGGTGGCCGAGTACTTCCGCGACGTGGATCACGCCGACGTGCTGGTGTTCATCGACAACATCTTCCGCTTCACCCAGGCGGGCTCCGAGGTGTCGGCGCTGCTGGGCCGCATGCCGAGCGCCGTGGGCTACCAGCCCACGCTGGCCACCGAGATGGGCGAGCTGCAGGAGCGCATCACCTCCACGCGCAACGGCTCCATCACCTCGGTGCAGGCCATCTACGTGCCGGCCGACGACATCACCGACCCGGCGCCGGCCACCGCGTTCGCGCACCTGGACGCCACGGTCGTGCTGTCGCGCGCCATCACCGAGCTCGGGATCTACCCCGCGGTGGACCCGCTGGCCTCCACGTCGCGCATCCTGGACGCGCAGTACATCGGGGAGCGGCATTACAACGCGGCCACCGAGGTGCAGCGCATCCTGCAGCGTTACAAGGAGTTGCAGGACATCATCGCGATCCTCGGGATGGACGAGCTCTCCGAGGACGACAAGCGCATCGTGGGCCGCGCGCGGCGCATCCAGCGCTTCATGTCGCAGCCGTTCGCGGTGGCCGAGCAGTTCACCGGCATCAAGGGCAAGTACGTGAAGCTCGAGGAGACCGTGTCGTCGTTCGAGCGGCTGGTGGCGGGCGAGTTCGACAACCTGCCGGAGCAGGCGTTCTTCATGGCCGGCGGGATCGAGGACGTGCTGGCCAACGCCGATCGTCTGGCGAAGGGCTGAGCGGGCGAGGCGCGCAGACATGCTCAAGGTCTCGGTGATCTCCCCCGAGCAGGTGCTGTTCGAGGGTGAGACGGATGCGGTGGTGGCGCCGGCGTTCGACGGTGAGGTCGGCATCCTCACCGGCCACGCGCCGATGATGACGCTGCTGGGCCGCGGCGTGCTGCGCGTGGGGAGCGCCGACTCCGGCTCGCGGTTCGCGGTGGAGGGCGGCTTCCTGCAGGTGGTGGACAACCAGGTGCGGGTGGTGACGGAGCGAGCGGCGGCCGTGTAAGGCCGCGACCTGCTGGTACGACGAATAGGGGGCGTCTCTCGGAGAGAGACGCCCCCTATTCGCGTTTGTGGCAACGACTTGCCTCGCCTGAGCCGGGGGGGCGGCGGGGGCGACGACGGTCTCGAGCGCCCCGAGCACTCCGTAATCGGCCCGCGACCCCTGATGCTCGGGCAGCTGGGCGGCGAATCGGAAATGAGCATGGTTCCGACGAAGACCAGATTCTTACAGTTGCCAGACATGATTTTTGCCCGTATAGTAGCTCCCGTTCAGCCAAGCCCAGCTTGTCTCACCCCTCTGGGCTGAGAGCGCTGTGCCGTTTGCCGGCACCTGGTCGCTCCGTATCGCTCCAAGACGAACGCCCATCCGCACCCTGACCCGCCTCCTTCCGACGGCCTTTCGCCGCGCCGGTAAGTAAATAAGCGACAAGCAGTTGCATGTCCCGCGCGGAGTTCTGCGCCGGGGAAGGGCAGTGTCGTTTGCCTCGCGCGGCGAGGATTCCTTCTCACCCTGTGGGTCGGTTGGAGGACCGAGATCGTTGGTGCAGTGCCTCAGGCACGGGCGTCTGAGTTCCGAGATGTGATGTTCGTCGAATCACCCCAAGGAGCGATATCGAGTATGAACGGTTCACTTCGTCGGCCATCGAGCTTGGTGGCGCTCTTCCTCCTGGTCGGAGGAGCCGCGCAAGCTCAGGCGCAGACGGCGGTCGTCTCTGGGCGCGTGGCGAGCGCGCAAGGGCAGCCGCTGCAAGGCGCCAACGTGTACATCACGGAGCTCAACATCTCCGTGGGCACGAATGCTATGGGGCAGTACTCGCTGACCATCCCGGCCGCCCGCGTGCAGGGTCAGTCCGCGGTGCTGCGCGTGCGCTCGGTGGGCTTCAAGCCGCAGGAGCGCGCGATCACGGTCTCAGCGGGGTCTCAGACCATCAACTTCGCGCTCGAGACCGATGCCATGAGGCTCACGGAGCTCGTCGTCACGGGCGTGACCGGAGCGACCGAGCGCATCAAGGTGCCGTTCACCGTTTCGCGCGTCGACAGCTCATCGATGCCGATCCCGGGCGCCAACCCCCTGAACCAGCTGCAGGGAAAGGTGGCTGGCGCGAACATCGTCTCCGCTAGCGGACGCCCGGGGCAGGCGCCAGCGGTGCTGTTGCGCGGCCCCCGCTCCATCAATGGGGCCGACCGCGGGCAGGAACCGCTCTACATCGTGGACGGGATCATCCTGCAGGGAAGCCTGGCGGACGTCGACCCACAGAGCATCGAGTCGGTGGAGGTCGTGAAGGGGGCGGCCGCTGCCTCGCTCTACGGCTCGCGCGCCGGCGCCGGCGTCATCCAGATCAGAACGAAGCGAGGCGGCGGATCCGAAGGGAACCGGGTTGGCTTCCGCACCGAGTACGGGATCAGCGATATCGAGCGGGAGATCGGTATCGCCCAGCGGCACGCGATGATGATGGACGAGACGCAGACGCGCTTCTGTATCCTGACCACGAACTGCGCCTCGAGCATCGACTGGATTAGCGAGTCGATGCGGATCAACGATAATCTGAACGACTTCGCCTCGGCTCCGTCGACCTTCCCGATCGACCTGGGTTCCACGCTCCAGGGCGGACGGGCACGTACGATGTTCCAGTCCAATCCGTGGCCTGGCAACAACTACAACGCCGTGCAGCAGCTGGTGAAGCCGCGGCCGATCCTCAACACCACGCTCGACGCCTCGGGGCGGATCAACAACACCAACTATTTCGCCAGCGCGAGTCTGCTCGACCAGGGCGGAGCGATCAGCTATCTCAAGGGATACCAGCGCCAGTCGGGACGGGTGAACCTCTCGCAGGCATTCGGTGACCACTGGAGCGCGGATCTGACGACCTATTTCGCGCATTCGACGGACGACGGCAGCAACCAGGAGGGTGGCGGAGCCGCGTTCTTCCGCCTCACGCGCACGCCGCCCATCGTGGACCTGGAGCGGACGGACTCCAAGGGACGACTGCTGGTCCGTCCGAACCTGGCGGGCGGCGGGGCGCAGAACGAGAATGCGCTCTACTCGCTGCAGAACATCGAGCGGCAGGACGTGACCAACCGCTTTCTGGGCGGCGCCACGGTGACCTACTCACCGCTGGATTGGCTGGAGGCCATCGGGAATTTCAGCTACGACAACTCCGATGGCACCTACAAGCAGTTCACGAATCGCGGCTTCCGGACGACCGGGCCCAACTCGTCGACCGCGAACAACGGCTCGATCTTCAACGGCTCGATCAGCCAGCGAGCGATGAACAGCAGTGTCAACGTGTCTGCCAGACGGGCGCTGCTCGACGATCTGCAGGGACGCTTCAACGTGCGCGCGCTCTACGAGCAGCGGGACTTCAATCAGCGGCAGTTCAATGGCTCGCAGCTCGCGGTCAGCGACGTGCAGGATGGGCGCAACGCCACCCAGAGCACACTCTCCATTCTCTCCCCGGTCACCTCGACGCGACAGACGGGTTTCTCGGGCGGCGTGAACCTGGAGTACAAGGAGCGATACATCGCCGACGCACTCGTGCGGCGCGACGGCAGCTCTCTCTTCGGTGCGGGGCAGCGGTGGAAGACGTACGGGCGTGGGTCGCTCGCCTGGATCGCGTCGAGCGAGCCATGGTGGGGATTCAGCGACCAGGTGAGCCTCTTCAAGCTGTCCGGGTCGTACGGGACGGCGGGCAACAGCCCCAACTTCGCGGCGCAGTACGAGACCTTCCAGATCGGCACTGGCGGCACGCTGACGCCGGCGACGCTCGGAAACTCGGATCTGCGGCCGGAGTACGTGAGCGAGCTGGAGCTGAGCACCGAGGTCGAGCTGTTCAGCCGGTATTCGTTCACCGCCACATATGCGCACGCGACCATCGACGATCAGATCCTGCTCGTGCCACTCGCGGCTGCGCAGGGCTTCACCAACCAGTGGCAGAACGCGGGCACGTTGGATAACCGGACGTGGGAGTTCAGCCTGAACGTACCGGTGATCCAGCGCCAGGACGGACACCTGAGTGTTCGCCTGATCAGCGACTTCCTGACCTCGAAGATCTCGAAGCTGAACGTGGCGCCGTACTACCTCGGGACCTCCCAACAGGGTACCGAGAGCATGTACCGCGTCGCCGAGGGCGAGAAGTACGGCACCATCTACGGCCGCAAGTTCCTCACCGATTGCGCGCAGCTTCCCGGAACGTTCAGCGCCCAGTGCGGTGCCGGGCAGGCATTCCAGAAGAACAGCGACGGCCTCATCGTGTGGGTCGGCCAGGGCAACACCACTGCCGACGGGATCACGAAGAACCTCTGGCAGACGACGCTTCCGGCGTCGCAGGCGCCGTTCAACGTGCAGGCCGCGTGGGGCAACCCGATCGTGCTGCGCGACGGAAACGGTGGCTCCGCCCTCTCGTCGCCGCTCGGTCAGGCGCTCCCGAAGTCCCGTTGGGGGCTGTCGAGCAACATGGGCTACAAGCGGTTCAGTGGTTACTTCCTGCTCGATGCCGCGCTCGGACAGAGCGTCTACAACAATAGTCGGCACTGGTCGTATCTCGACTTCCTGTCACGCGATCAGGATCAGACCGGACGATCGGTGGCGGATGCGAAGCCGACGAGCTACTACTATCGCGCCGGACCGCCGGATAACGGCGCCGGCATCGGTGGGCTGTACGACGTACTCGGGCCGAACAGCTTCTTCGTCGAGGATGCCAGCTACACCAAGCTGCGCGAGGTCTCGGTGGCCTATCGCATTGGTCCCATCGCCAGCAAGGGCAACTGGACGGTCGGATTGGTTGGCCGCAACCTCCTCACCTTTACCGGCTACAAGGGATTCGATCCGGAAGTCGGCGTGGGTAGCGGCGCCAACAACAACACCGGCTTTGGCTCGTCGGCGTTGAACGCGGTGGACGCCTTCACCTTCCCGAATCTGCGGACGTTTACCTTCTCGATCGCTTCCACCTTCTGATCTGGGTCGCGGATGAGCGTGGAGGCCACCGGGTCCCACGCTCACCCCCCGGATCCGTCCCGACGGAGACCTTGATGCGAAAGTACCAGCGTACGCTCCTCCTCCTTTTGGGTGGCGCGGTGGCGTGGGGTTGCAGCGACCCACTCGCCGTTGACAACAAGAACAATCCAGGTCGCGATGCGGTGTTGCGGCTTCCCCGCGATGTCGAGGCACTCGGCGGGAAGCTGTACCAGAACACGCACGCGGGTACCCTGGGCGGCGCCAATGATGCGCTCAATCCGCAGCTGATGGTGATGAGCCTCGAGAACGTATCGTCGCTCAATAATTTCGGCATGGGGCCACGCGGTACGTTGCCGCGCAACTTCATCGACAACGCACGCGGCAACAACCTGCAGATCGGCAACCGCCGCGATTTCGGGTCGCTGCAGCAGACGGCGCGCACGGCCATGCTGGTGCTTGGTCGGTTGGACGACCCGACCTTCACGCTCGGCACGGCGGCCCAGAACAAGCGCCTGCGCTCCTTCACGTGGTTCGGTTACGCCGCCGCGCTGGGCAACGTGGCGCTGACCTACGATTCGGCTGGAATTCCTGCCGTCACGGACGGCGAGACCGACATCCCGACGCTCGTCGGCTACAAGGACGTGATGGCCCGCGCCCTCGTCGCCCTCGACTCGGCGATCGCGTTGGCGAATGACGCGGAAACGCTGTATCCCATACCAGCCGCGTGGTTCGCGCAAGCGTCGGGGGTCAGTAAGGCCCGTTATCTCGAGATCCTCTACGCGTACAAGGCGCGCTTCCGCGCTGGCGTCGCTCGAACGGTGGAAGAGCGCGCCGCGGTGGACTGGTCCCAGGTGATCGCCGATGCGGGACGCGGGCTCAAGTCCGACTTTACGTTGACCCTCACGCCGTCGGCCGGCTGGGATTACTCCTGGCTCGTCCAGATGTACACCACGGGTGCGGCGAACTGGCATCAGATGGTCCAGCTCATGATCGGCATGGCCGACACGACCGTCGTGGGTGGAGCGGCGCAGTACGAGACGTGGCTACGGACGCCACGTGACAATCGCGCGCCGTTTCTGGTCGTGACGCCCGACAAGCGATTCCCTGCAGGAACCACGCGGGCCGCGCAACAGGCGAACTCACCCGACGTGTTGCCCGCAGGGCAGTACATCCGCAATCGTCCGTCGGGAGAAGATCAGCCGAGCTCCTCGTGGGGCCAGTCCTTCTACTCGCACCACCGGTGGCGTGGGCTGCAGCTCGCGTCGCGGGTGGGACCCTGGGTGACGTTCTCCCAGGTCGAGAACGACATGCTGGCCGCGGAGGGGTACATTCGCACCGGTCAGTTTGGCCTGGCGGCTGCACTCATCGACAGGTCGCGCGTTCGGAACGGCCTGCCCTCGACCGCCGGCCTCACGGCGCTCGGGCAGCCGGTGGCTGGGGGCACTGATGCTGCCCCGGTTCCCGGGGGAGCGTCGTGCGTGCCGCGCGTACCGAATCCGGCGCAGGATTTCGTGGGCACCAAGTGCGGCGACATCCTGGAAGCCATGAAGTGGGAGAAGCGGATGGAGTCGGCATACTCGAGCTACGCCACGTGGTTCACGGACAGCCGCGGATGGGGCGATCTGCCGGAGGGAACCGCGGTTCACTGGCCCGTGCCGTGGCAGGAGATGGACGCACGGGTGCTGCCCTTCTACAACTACGGCGGCGTCGGGCGAGAAGGCGGCGCTCCGGCCAGCGTCACCTACGGCTTCGGAACTGGAGCCCGGTGAGCGGAACGCAGCACGCCGTCTCCACTGGCCGGTTCCACTATCCGTGGAACCGGCCAGGCCGACCGCGGCGCCAGTTCTGGCGTCCCGGTGGCTGGCTGGCGCTCGCCTGTCTTCTCGGAAGCGGATGCTACTCCACCGCTCGTGTCGACGTCGGCCCTGCATTGGCCGAGGCGACGCCCGATCTTCGCGTAGATGTCTCCGACCAGGGACGGGTGGCGCTCGCAGACCGCCTCGGCCCTGGGGTACTTCGGATCGAAGGGGAATTGGTCGGTGCTACCAACGATTCGATGACCATCGCGGTATCGCGCGTCAGCTATCT
>DATANT010000041.1:0-22187 GCA_036266115.1 Gemmatimonadaceae bacterium
CGACGTACAGCCCACCGGACTGGTGGATCCCGCGTCGTTCGACGCGTTGGTGGACGACTCGGCGGCGATCGTCTCGGTGATGTGGATCAACAACGAGATGGGCGTGGTGCAGCCGATCGCCGAGCTCGCGGCCCGGGCCAGGGAGCGGGGCGCCGTGTTCCACACGGACGCCGTGCAGGCCTTCGGCAAGGTGGAGGTGCGGGCGGACCAGACGCCGTTCGACCTGCTCACCGTGAGCGGGCACAAGATCGGCGCACCCAAGGGCATCGGCGCCATCTTCATCCGGCGCGGCACGCCCCTGGAGCCGCTCTTTCACGGCGGCGCGCAGGACCGCGGGCGCCGCCCGGGCACCGAGAACGTGGCCGCCGCGGTGGGGCTGGCGTGCGCCGCCGAGCTGGCCGTGGCGCATCGCGAGGCCGAGTGGGCGCGGCTGGAGGCCCTGCGCGACGAGCTGGAGGCGGCCATTCTCGCGCGCCTGCCGGACGCCGTGGTGCACGGTCGCGGCGCGCCGCGCGCGCCGCACATCCTGAACGTCTCCGTGCCGGGCACCGACTCGGAGTCCATGCTCATGGCGCTCGACCTCGCGGGCATCGCCGCCTCCGGTGGCTCGGCGTGTCAGAGCGGCAGCGTGTCGCCGTCGCACGTGCTCACCGCGCTCGGCGTGCCCGCCAGCCTGGCTGGTGCGGCGGTGCGCATGAGCCTCGGCTCGCTCACCACGCGCGAGTGCATCGCGCGCGTGATCGAGGTGTTCCCACGGCTCGCCGCCAAGGCGCGCGGCATGGCGGTGGCGTAGCGATGGCTGGTCGGGAGCGGGTGCTGGTGGCCATGAGCGGCGGCGTGGATTCGTCGGTGGCCGCGGCCATGCTCGTGGAGCAGGGCTACGACGTGGTGGGCGCCACCATGAAGCTCTTCTGCCACGGCGAGGACGTGCCCGATCGCCCGTGCTGCTCGCTGGACTCGGTGAACGACGCGCGCCGCGTGTGCCAGCAGCTGGGCGTGCCGCACTACGTGCTGAATCTGGAGAGCGCCTTCGGGCGCGACGTGGTGCGCGACTTCGTGGACGAGTACGCGCGCGGGCGCACGCCCATCCCGTGCGTCCGCTGCAACACGTTCACCAAGTTCCGCGACCTGGTGCACAAGGCGGACGGCATCGACGCCCGCTGGATCGCCACGGGGCACTACGCCCGCGTGGAGCAGGGCCGGCTGCTGCGCGGCGCGGACGACGCCAAGGACCAGACGTACTTCCTGTGGGGCATCGACCGCTCGGTGCTGCAGCGGCTCATCCTCCCGGTGGGCACGCAGACCAAGGCCGAGACGCGCCGCGTGGCGCACCGCCTGGGCCTGGAGCTCATCGCCGAGAAGGTGGAGAGCCAGGACATCTGCTTCGTGCCGGACGGCGATCACGTGAAGGTGCTGCGGCGCGAGCTGGGCGACGCCGCGCCCGCGCTCACCCCGGGACCGCTCGTGACGTCGGACGGGCGAGTGGTGGGCGAGCACGATGGCTACGCCCGCTACACCATCGGCCAGCGGCGTGGGCTGCCGGGCGGGTTCCCCGAGCCGATGTTCGTGGTGGCCATCCAGCCGGCCGGCCGCACGGTGGTGATCGGGCCGCGCGCCGAGCTGCTCGGCCGCGGGGTGGTGGCGCGCGAGGTGAACTGGCTGGCCGAGCCGCGCCAGGTGGGCGACCGCGTGCAGCTCCGCGTGCGCCACCGCGCGCCGCTGGCCGCCGCCGAGATCGTGCGCCTGGATGACGACGAGATCGAGCTCGCGCTGGACGAGCCCGTGTCCGCCATCACGCCTGGCCAGAGCCTCGTGTTCTACGACGGCGAGCGGGTGTTGGGTGGTGGCTTCATCGAGCGGGCGAGCGGGCGAGAGGCGCGGCAGGGACTGCCGATCCTGGCCGCCTGACGAACACGCCCGTCCGCCCGGCGGCCCACCGGCTCCCCTTCCCTGCCCCGGTCAGTACTTCAGCCCGCTCGCGTCGGCGAACTCCCGCATCGCCTGCTCCTGCACCTCGGTGAGCTTCTCGGGCACCGTGACCGTGACCTCCACGATCAGGTCACCCTTGGTGTCGCCCTTCTCGATGCCCTGGCCGCGCACGCGAAAGCGCTTGCCGCTGCTGGTGCCGGCGGGAATGCGGATCGCCACCTTCTTGCCTTCCAGCGTCTTCACGGACACCCGGGAGCCCAGCGTGGCCTGCGCGATGTTGATGGGCACCGGCGCGATGACGTCCAGCCCATCGCGCCGGTAGAAGCGGTCGGGCTGCACCTGGAAGGTGATGAGCAGGTCGCCCGCCGGGCCCCCATTCGTGCCCTTGCCGCCCTGCCCCTTGAGCCTGATGCGCGAGCCCGAGTCGATGCCCTTGGGCACGGTGATGAGCACGCGCCGCTTCGCTCGCACCTCGCCCCGGCCGGCGCAGGTGGGACACGGCTCGCTCGGCACCTGGCCCTTGCCCAGGCACATGGGGCATGGCCGCTGCACGGCGAAGCCGCCCTGCCCGAAGGCGATGGTGCCGCGGCCGCTGCACTCCGGGCACGTGCGCAGGGTGGCGCCGGGCGCCGCGCCCGAGCCGTGGCAGGCGGGGCACTCCTCGGTCACCTCCAGCTCCACCGGCACCTTGCCGCCGGTGGCGGCGGTACGGAACGGCACCTCGAGCGTGGTCTCCACGGTCTGGCCGCGCTCCGGGCCCCTGGCGCGAGCGCCCCGCGCCGCGCCGCCAGCGCCGCCGCCACCGAACATCGAGCCGAACAGGTCACCCAACCCGCCCAGGCCGCCGACGTCGAAATCCTCGAAGCGGAAGGAGCCGCCCCCCATGTCGCCGGACCCACCGCGGGCTCCGGCTCCGGACGGCCGAGCGCCGCCCGTGCCGCGCCCGGCGTAGCCCCCGAAGGCTCCCAGGCGGCGCATCTCGTCGTACTGCTTCCGCTTCTCCGCGTCCCCGAGCACCGTGTACGCTTCCGAGATCTCCTTGAACTGCTCGGCGGCCTTGGGGTCGTTCGGGTTGGCATCCGGATGATACTTCTTGGCCAGCCGCCGGTACTGCTTCTTGATCTCGTCCGCGCTCGCCGTGGAGGTCACGCCGAGGAGCTGGTAGTAGTCGTTCGATTGCGCCATGGGGTTCAGCGCGCGGTCAGCCGTTCCACTGGCGCACCACCACCCGCGCCGGGCGCAGCAGCAGCCCGTTCAGCACGTAACCGAGCTGATAGACGCGCGCCACCAGCGAGTCGTCCTCCGGCCCCAGCGCGGGCTCGGTGGCCATGGCCTCGTGCAGCGCCGGGTCGAACGGCTGATCCAGCGGGTTGACGACTTCCAGCCCGGCGGCCGCCAGCGACTTGGCCAGCTTCTTCTCCACCATCTCCACCCCCTCGAGCACCGTGCGCGGGTTCACCGTGTCGGGATCCACGTGTGCGAACCGATCCAGGTCGTCCAGTGCGTCCAGCAGGTTTCGCAGGAGATCCGCCTGCGCCCGCACGGCGAGCTCCTTCTGCTCGCGCTGCGTGCGGCGGCGGTAGTTGTCGTACTCGGCGGCCAGACGCAGATACTTGTCGTTCTGCGCGTCGAGCTCTCGACGGAGAGCCTCCACCGCGGCGTCCACCGGCTCGCTCTCGGCCTCCACGCCGTTCGCGACGTCGCGCGGCTCGCCACCAGGCGCGAATGCGTCGGGTGAGTTGAGGACGTCGGGCTCCGATGGCGGCTCACCGGCGGAATGCTCGTTGTAGTTCTTCATGCCTGGCAGTCTCGGGAAAGGCGAGTGGCGAATCGAGCGCCGCGGTGAGCGGCGCCGTCGCTGATCGAATCCATCGGGAAATCTCCATCCGCGACATGAGCGGTGCAACGGGCATGCCCGGTTCGTGCTGCCGTTCGTGCAGCGTCTGACCTCATCCGCAGTCGGCCGTCACGTCAGAACGTCAGCGCACGCCGGATCATCTCGAGCGCGCCCTGCGTGGCACGCCAGCGGATCTCGGCGCGATCCCCGCCAAAGATCCAGCGCCGCACCTGCATCGCACCGCTCACGTCCACGGCGACCCAGACCGTGCCCACCGGCTTCTTCGGCGTGCCCCCGCCCGGGCCAGCGACGCCGGTGATACCGACGCCCACGGCCGTATCGAATCGCTGGCGCGCCCCACTCGCCATGGCGCGTGCCACCGGCTCGCTCACCGCGCCATGCTCCCGCAGCGTCTCGGCGCGCACGTGCAGCCAGCCCTGCTTCACGCGATCCTGGTACGCCACCACCCCACCCTCCATCACGTCGCTCGAGCCAGGGATGGCCGTGATCCGCGCGCCCAGCAGGCCGCCGGTGCAACTCTCCGCGGTGGCGATCCGCAGCCCGCGCTCGCGGCAGAGCGCGTTCACCACCGCCGCCAGGTCGTCGTCGTCCGCGCCGTACACGTGCGGATGCAGCAGATCGCGCAGCACCGCCGCATCGCGCGCCAGCAGCGCGTCGGCCTCGGCGGGGGGCATGGCCGGCGCCGTGAGGCGCAGGTCCACGCCGTCCGGACCGGGAAGGTAGGCCAGCGGCAGCGCGAGCGTGCCCGGCGCGAGCGAGGCGATGCGGTCCGCCACGGCCGACTCCGCGATGTCCGTGGTGCGCACCACGTGCGAGCGCACCACGCGGACGGCCGCGCCCAGCCGCGCGCGCAGTCGGGGCAGCACCTCGTCGGCGAGCAGCCCGCGCATCTCGCGCGGCACCCCCGGCAGCAGGACGGCCACGCGGCCGGCTTCGTCCTCGATCCAGAGTCCCGGCGCGCTCCCGTAGCGGTTCTCCAGGATCACCGCGCCCTCCGGCACCAGGGCCTGCACCCGGTTGCTGGCCGGCAGCTCGCCTGGCCGTCCGAACCGGCGCCAGCGGTCGTGCAGCGCGCCCAGGATGGCGTCATCCAGACCTAGCGGGCGGCCGAAGTATCCGGCCACTGCGGTGCGCGTGACGTCGTCGTCGGTGGGCCCCAGGCCGCCGGTGGTGATCACGAGCCCGGTGCGCGCGATCGCCTCTCCCACGGCCGCGGCGATCGCCGCGTCGTCGTCGCCCACCGTGGCGTGCCGCACCACCTCCAGGCCGGCCGACGCGAGCTCGCGCGCGAGGTGGCTGGCGTTGGTGTCGGTCGTGAGGCCCAGCAGCAGCTCGTTGCCGATGGTGACGAGCTCGACGCGCACGTGTGGTGCCGCCGTCAGCGGTTGGTGGAGGCGCGCGAGGCGCCGCGCAGCAGGTAGCCGTAGCGCGCGCCGTAGAGCGCCAGCGAGTAGAGCGTGAGCGCCACGGCGGCAACCATGGCCACGAGACCCACGATGCCGTTGAAATACGCGAACATCGTCCACGCCTGGGCCGTCCACCCCTGCTCGGCGGCCAGGGTGGCCGCGAAGAACCAGAAGTAGGCCGCGCCGATCCAGGTGAACTGCATGCCCATCTTCCACTTCGCGGGGCCGATGGCGGCGATCACCACGCCGCGCCGCGCCGCGATCTGGCGGAAGATCGTCATCGCCACCTCGCGGCCCAGCACCACCACCACGATCCAGAGCGGAAGCCCCAGGCGCAGGCCCCCGGGCAGGGCGAGCGGGAACGCGGCCGAGCCGAATGCGTCCGTCAGCGGCACCATGGGGCCCAGGACGCCCGGCACGAGCGCCTCGCGCAGCGGGCTCGCCAGCGACCACGAGAGGCCGGAGCCGGCCAGCAGATACATGGGCAGCAGCGTCGCCAGCAGGAGCAGCTTGTCGGCCAGCGGATCGAGCAGCCGTCCCAGGTCGGTGACCTGGCCGCGCGAGCGCGCCAGGCTGCCATCCACGTGGTCCGTGATGGCGGCCACCAGGAAGAGCACGAAGGCGACGAGGCGAGCCTCCCAGGCATCCACGAACGCGAGCACCGCGAGCGCCGGCGTCATCGCGATGCGGGCCAGCGTGATCGCGTTGGGCAGATTCATGGTCACACGGCCCTACGGGTCAGGAGAGCACGCTCAGGCGAGCGACTTGAGAACGAGCTTGCTCACCGCCTTGAGCGTGTCGAACACCCCTTCGCCCGACACCGCGACGGCCTCGAAATATGGCGCGCGCTCCACCCACTCGCCGGTGGGCAGCTGCTGCACCAGGTTCTCGCCGGGGCGGAACGGATCGGGGATGACGCGTCGCTTCTGCGGCTCCTGCACTTCCCAGCCGGGATTGAGCGACGCCTGCAGCTCGGCGAGCGACGCGGAGTTGGGCAGGTCCCGCTTGTTGAACTGCACCACGAACGGCATGCGCGTGATGTCGTAGCCGTACTCCGCCATGTTGTCGTACAGGTTCTGCATCGCCTCCAGATTCGCCTCCAGCCGGTCGATCTGCGAGTCGGCCACGAAGACGATGCCATCCACGCCCTTGAGAATGAGCTTGCGGCTGGCGTTGTAGTACACCTGCCCCGGCACCGTGTACAGGTGAAAGCGGGTGCGGAAGCCGCGGATGGTGCCCAGATCCACGGGCAGGAAATCGAAGAACAGCGTGCGCTCGGTCTCGGTGGCGAGCGAGATGAGCTTGCCCCGCGTGTCGGGGCTCACCTTGCCGTACACGTGCTCGAGATTCGTCGTCTTGCCGCCCAGCCCGGGGCCGTAGTAGACGATCTTGCAGTTGATCTCGCGCGACGCGTAGTTGATCATCGACATGGACGCGTCCGCCTACTGGAAGAGCCGGTCGATCTCGTCGTCGGCGCCGGCCAGGATGTTGGGCCGGAGGCCTGCCTGCAGCCGCTCGCGCTCGAAGACGCCCTCGAACAGCCGCGTGAGCTCCTCCACCGCCTGCTTGAGCTTCAGGCGCACGAGGCCGAGCGTGGTGCGGTTGTCGAAGAGCACCACGAGGATCACGCGGCGCGCCACGTCGGCGAGGTACATGGACTCCTTCTCGCCCTGATGAAAGAGCGTCGTGAAGTCCTGCTCGCCGATGAGCCGGGCCAGCTGGTCATTGGCGCTGAAGTCCGCGGCGGTGAGGGTGGCGAAGGCGGTGGGGTCGAAGTCGGGCTGCTCGCCCACGGTCGCCACGAGCTGCCCGGTGCGATCCACGAGGAGCGCGCACCGGGCATTGCTATCGTACAGGAAGCGCTGCAGCGCCTCCGTGAGCGCGGCGAAATCGTCCTCCGTGAACGACCAACTCGTCGATCCAGCGGCCATGCGTCCTTCCCTAGTCGAGGTGTCGCTCCAGCTGCCGCAGAATCCGCACGCCGCGGCGGCGCAGCAGGGGGCGTTGTTCCCAGGCGATGTAGTCGCGCAGCAGGCGCGCCGTCTCCACCGACGGCGTGGCGCCCAGGTACGAGAGCGCGAGCAGCCGCCGATACGAGTTCCGGCTGAACAGGTTCCGGCGGTGCTGGTGCACCTGCATGCTCCAGAGCACGAGCCCCGCGGCCAGCCCGCCCACGAAGCCCACGCCCGCCATGCGCGCGGCTCGCCGGCTCATACCATCACCCGCCGGGCCGAGAGCGCCTGCGCAATGGTGACGCCGTCCGCGTACTCCAGGTCACCGCCCACGGGCAGGCCCCGGGCGATGCGGCTGACGGTGAGCGGAAGCGCGGCGAGCTGGCGCTGCACGAAGAGCGCGGTCGCCTCGCCTTCCAGGCTCGGGTTGGTAGCGATGATCACCTCACGCACGTTGCCTCCCGCCGCCCGCTCGAGCAGCTGCGGTATGGTGAGATCCTCGGGCCCCACCCCATCCAGGGGCGAGAGGCGGCCGCCGAGGACGTGATAGAGCCCACGAAACTCCCCCGCGCGCTCGATGGCGCCGATGTCCGATGCCTGTTCGACGGCGCAGAGCAACGATGCGTCACGCCGCGGATCGCGGCAGATGGCGCACACGTCGTCCTCCGAGAGGTTGAAGCACCGCGCGCACGGGCGAACCCGCTCGGCCAGCGTCACGAGCGCGTCGGCCAGCCGCCGGCTGTGATCGGGCGACTGGCGAAGCAGGTGGTACGTGAGGCGCAGCGCGGTCTTGCGTCCGATTCCAGGCAGCTTGGCGAGCTCGGTGACGAGATCGTCGATGGCCGACACGTCAGAAAGGCAGCTTGAACGGGAGATCCAGGCCGCCAGTGAGCTTGCCCATCTCGTCCTGCGCGAGAGCGGCGGCCTTCTTCTGCGCCTCGGTGACGGCCACGAGCACCAGATCCTCCAGCATCTCCACGTCCGCCGGATTCACCACGCCGGGGTCGATCTTGATGCGGCGCACCTGCCCCTTGCCATCGGCGTCGACGGTGACCATGCCACCGCCGGCGCTGCCGGACACGGACTGTTTCGCCAGCTCGTCCTGAATCTGCTGCAGGCGGCCCTGCATCTGCTGCGCCTGCTGCAGGATCTTCATGAAATCGGCCATCGGGCTCACGACGTCGGAGTACGGGAAGACCGGTAAGGTACCCGGCGCGCGTAGGCGCTGGCAAGCGAGGGAGACGCGAACCGCGCCACCGCCCCCGCTCCAGCGACTCGGGCTACTCCAGCAACTCCAGATCCAGCGCGTCGATGGCCGCGCCCAGCGCGGGGTCGCGTCGGCGCAGGGTGTTCATCTTCTCCGCGCGCACCGCCTCCGCGGTGAGCCGCTGCGCCGGCGCCGCCGTGCCCTCGGCGCGGCGTACCGCGAGGCGCTCCACGCCGGGGAACACCGCGCGCAGCGCGGCCAGCACGTCGTCCTTCTTCCGGTCGATGGCGGTCTCCGTCATGTCGTCCTCCGGCTGCACCGTCACCACGCCGGCGGCGCTCACCGCCACCGGCAGGGCGTTGGCCAGCTGCGAGGCGAGCAGTGCCTGCCCCGCGCGCCGCAGCTCGGCCGCCACGTCGTCCCACCGCTCCGCGAGCCGGTTCACGTCGGGCAGCGCACCGCCCGCGGCCGCGCCGGGCGCGGCACGGGGCATCCCGCGCGCGGGCGCGTCGTCGATCGGGGCGAAGTCCTCCAGCCGTGGCGGCGCGTCCGTCTCCGGCGCGAACCGCGTCGCGGGCGCGGCCGCGGCGTCGGCGCTCCGAGGGCGTTCCCCGCGCGGCTCCGGGGACGGGGCCGGTGGTGGCGGCGGTGGCGCCGGCGGGCGCACGTCGGCCGGCGGCCCCGCGCGAAAATCCGCACCTGGCTCCGCGCGCGCGTCGGCGCGCGGCGCCGCCCCCGCCTCCACACCGGGCGCTGCGGGCGGCCGGAACGCCGGCGCCCCGCCGCGGCCCGCCGCCGATGGCGCCGGCGCCCCGCCGCCGTTCCCCAGCCCGCGCAGCACCTCCTCCAGCGACACCGTGCGGTCGAGCAGCGCAAAGCGCACGAGCAGCGTCTCCAGCAGCAGCCGCTGCTGCGCGCTCCGCCGGAAGCGCGGCTCCAGCTCCGTGAGGGCGCCCAGCATCCGCAGCATGTCGGCGGCAGCGAAGTCGGCGCGCCGCTCCTCCAGCGCCGTGCGGAGCCGGTCCGAGAGGTCCGGGGTGGCGCCGCCCAGGATGATGGCCAGCTGCGCCCGCAGCACGTCCGCCAGGCCACCCAGGAACTGCGCGAAGTCCACGCCCGCGTCGGCCAGCCGCGCCACGGTGGCGAAGACGTCGCCGGCTCGCCGCTGGGCCAGCACGTCGAGCAGCGCCACGTACTCGTCCTCGGCCACCAGCCCGAGCGCCTCCCGCACGCGCTCGGCGGTCACCTCGCCGCTCTGGCCCAGGGAGAGCACCTGATCGGTGAGGCTGAGCGCATCGCGCAGACCGCCGTCGGCGGCCCGCGCGATCATCGCCAGCGCCTCGGGCTCGGCGGTGACGCCCTCCTCGGCCAGCACCAGCGCCAGCCGCTCGCGGATCTCGGCTGGGCCAATGCGCTTGAGGTCGAACCGCTGCAGGCGGCTGAGCACCGGGGCGGCGGTCTGGGCGATCTTCTGCGGCTCGGTGGTGGCGAACACGAACACCACGCGCGGCGGCGGCTCCTCGAGCACCTTGAGCAGCGCGTTCCACGCCTCGCGCGTGAGCATGTGCGCCTCGTCCACGATGTACACCTTGTAGCCATCGTCGCCGGACGGCGCGTACATGGCGCGCTCCCGCAGCTCGCGGGCGTCGTCCACGCCGCGGTTGGAGGCGGCGTCGATCTCCACCACGTCCAGGCTGGCCGCGCCGCTCCAGATGCGCTGGCACGAGGCGCACACTCCGCACGGCTCGCCAGCGTCGTGCGCCGGCGGCGCGTCGCTCCCCGCGGCCTGGCGAGCCTCGGCCAGGCGCCGCTCGCAGTTGAGCGCCATGGCGAGCACGCGGGCGAGCGTGGTCTTGCCGGTGCCGCGCGGCCCGCACAGCAGGTAGCCGTGCGCCACGCGTCCGCGGGCGATGGCGCCCTTGAGCGTGTTGGACACGTGCGACTGCACGGCGACCGACGCGAAGTCGCGAGGGCGGTACTTGCGGGCGAGCGCGATGGACATGGAGCTGGCGGACCAGAGCGGGAAGCGAACGCCGTCGTGCCCGACGAGCGGTGGATGGCAGCCTCAAATCTCGCCAGCGTGTCACACCCTCGCCAGCGCGAAGCCCGCCACCGCGGGGCCACAACGCAAACCGGCCGGCGCCACTCCGCTCGCGCGGAATCGGCTGCCGGCCGGATACTCCAGGTCTGGCGAAGCAACGCAAGACACCACGTACCGCTGCTACCTGCGGGGTCCTGACGGAATTGGCGGGCTCACGCCCTCCGGGACCTGGAGCGCCTGCAAGATAATCCGCGCGGCGTGCGGCGACAACCTCGCGCAGCCGCCCGCACCGCCCTACCCTGCCCGAGCGCTGTCGGCGGCCGTCTCCAGTGCCTGACGCACCACGCCGGCGGCGTGGCGCACCAGCTCCTCGCTCGCGTCCAGATGGGTCACCAGGCGCACGCGCGTGGTGGACCACGGCGTGATGAGCACCCCCGCCCGCGCCGCGGCCTGCACCACGGTAGTGGAGGCCACACCGGCCGGGAGATCCACCATCACGATGTTGGTATCCGGGAACACCACCTGGCAGCCGCCAGCGCCGTCCACCAGCTCCGCCAGCAGACGGGCGTGGGCGTGATCCTCGGCCAGGCGTCCGAGGTGGTGATCCAGGCCGTACAGCGCGGCGGCCGCCAGGATGCCCGACTGCCTCATGCCGCCTCCCAGCCGTTTGCGCACCACCCGCGCCTGCGCGATGGCGCCCGCCGACCCGGCGAGCGCGGCCCCCACCGGGGCGCCGAGTCCCTTGGAGAAGGAGACCATCACGGTGTCCGCGCACGAGGCGAGATCGGCCAACGAGGTGCCGCTGGCCACCGAGGCGTTCCACAGCCGAGCGCCGTCCAGGTGCACCGGCAGGCCGTGCCGCTCGGCCACGGCGCGCAGCGCCCGGGCTTCGGTCAGCGACGTCACCCGCCCGCCCGCGCCGTTGTGGGTGTTCTCCAGGCACACGAGGCTGGCCGTGGGCGCGTGGGGCGAGGCTGGCCGCACCGCGGCGGCCAGGGCGGCGGCGTCCATCACCGGTCCGGCGCCGCGCACGGGCCGCACCTGCAGCCCGGCGATCGCGGCCGCGCCCGCCATCTCCCAGTCCACTACGTGCGCGCCGGCATCCAGCAGCACCTCGGTGCCGCGCTGGCCCAGCACCCAGAGCGCCGTCTGGTTGGCCATGGTCCCGCTGGGAAAGAAGAGCGCCCGCTCCTTGCCCAGCAGCTCCGCCACGCGCTCCTGCAGGCGGGTCACGGTGGGATCGCCGTCCAGTACGTCGTCGCCCACCTCGGCCTGGGCCATGGCCTGACGCATGGCGGGTGTGGGACGGGTGACGGTATCGCTGCGCAGGTCGATCGGGCGGGCGGCAGCGGGCTCGGCAACAGCGGGCGCGCTTGGCGCGGCAGTGGCATGTGATGGCATCACGCAAAGATGGTCGTCTCGGGCGCCCGGGAAAAGACGAGGGCTCGCCGGGCACGGCTGTGCCCGGCGAGCCCTCGTCCGGATGACTCCCGCTCAGCGTGGCCGAGCCTTGCCGCCTTATGGCGTCTTGGCCTTGTCGCGCTCCTGGGGCGTCTTCACGTCCACGTCCGGCACCACGACCTTGGCCGTGTCGGTGCCGACGTCCACCGACGGTGTGCGCACCGTCGTGGTATCCGTGGACACGTCCACATCTGGGGTCTTCACCTCGAACTCGCCTTCGCCGGTCTTCTTGCAGGCGGTAGTCAACGACAGTGCCACGATGGCGATGAGAGCAGCGGACTTACGCACGGGGTAGCCTCCGGGAGGGGGTGTTTCCCTACTGGTATGGCAACCTTCGGGCCATGGCTGAGCCACGAGGTGCTCCCCGGTCACCCGGGGACGTCCAGCACCGTGCGCTGCAGGCGCCGCACCCGACGCAGCTCGTAGACCTGTGCCACCTCGCCACCCAGGATGAAGAGGAACGCCGCGTAGTAGACCCAGAACACCACGGTGACCAGCGCGTACAGCGTGCCGCTGTAGAGGCTGCCCGGGTTGAAGTTCTCCACGTACGCCGTGTACAGGTTGCGCGCGGCCTCGAACAGGGTGCTCGTGAACAGCGCCGCGATGAGCGCCGTGGGCCAGCGGATGCGGCGCTTGGGCAGCAGCTTGTACAGGGAGAAGAACATGGCCACGATGAAGCCGAAGGCCACGAGGCGCCCCACCCAGTAGCCCACCTGGCCCATGACGTCCTGCCGTACGCCCAGCTCCCCCAGCAGCGCCACGCCACGCGAGGTGGCGAATGCCAGGTACGCGCTGAGCACCGTGTACGCGGCCACGAGCACGGTGCTCAGCACCGTGACCTTGATGTCGAACAGCTTGCCCTCCACGATACCGCGCTCGCTCTCGATGTCGAACACCTCGGCGAGCACGCTGCGCAGGGAGCCGAAGAGCCGCGTGGAGAACCACACGAAGCCGATGGCGCTGTAGACGCCGAGCGAACCGCGCGCCTTCACGATGTCGCCCAGGATGTTGCTGATGGTCAGCTGGCCCGGATTGAGCCCGGGCGGCAGCAGCCGGTCCACGAGCGCCGCGACCTCGGTGAGCGACGCGTCGGTGGACTGGTTGAAGATGTAGGCGAGACCGCTGATGAGCAGCAGAAAGAACGGGATCGCCGCCAACAGGATGTTGAAGGCGATCCCGCCCGCGAGAAAGAACACGTTGTCCTCTCCGCTGTTGTCCCACACCCGCTTGGCGAAATCGCGGGTGGTCCATCCCATGCGCTGCAGCGCGGGCCGGCCCGCCATGCGTCGATGCCCCCCGGGCGGCGTCGGCGCTCAGGCGCCGGTGTTCGCGTCGCCCTCGTCGCCCGCCTCGCCGTCGCGCGCCACCTGTGCGCCGGCGTCGTAGGCGGCCTTGGTCTCGGCGATGCGCCGCTCCAGATCCGTCCGCGCGTCGCGCGCGGCCTGCCGTCCCGCCTCCACGGCGCGCGACACCTGCTGGCGCTTGACGTCGATGGACTGACGCGCCGACCCGATGCGCTCCTCCACCGCGCCACGCGCCTGCTGGATGGTCTCGTTCACCGCGTCCGTCGCGTCCGTGGCGATATCCGCGGCCCGACGCCGGGCGCGCTGCGCCTCACGCCCCAGCGCGGCCCGCGTCTGCTCCCCGGCCTGCGGGGCGAAGAGCAGCGCCAGACCGGCGCCGATGGCCACGCCGAGCATCAGCGACCCCACGCTGCTCGTGCTCTTCTCGATGACGACGTACGGCTGATCCTCGTCGCTCCAGCTCCGGCCCATGTGCATTCTCCTTGGTTCGTGTTGCCGCGCCGTCCCTGCAGGATACCCGTGCCCAGCGGCCGCGCTCAGCGCCGCTTGGCCGCCGCCTTCACCTTGGCCTGGGGAGCGGCCGCCGGCAGCGAGGCCGCGGATGCGGCGACGGCCGAGGGTGCCTCCTCCTCCGCATCCCCTGGGCCGCCGTCGCGCAGAAACGCCGCCAGCTCCGTGAGCAGCTCCTTGGACGACACCCCCAGCAGCTTGGCCGTGCGGCCGTGGTCCCCACCGGTGGACGCGAAGGTGCGCAGCACGAGCTGTCGCCGCGCGTCGGCCAACGTGGAGCCCACGGGAATGGTGACCGATGCGGACATCTCACCCGACTGGCGGATGTGCCGCGGCGTGATGTCCTCCGCCTGGATGAGCGATCCGCGCGACATGATCACGGCTCGCTCCACCGCGTTCTTGAGCTCTCGGACGTTGCCCGGCCAGTGGTACGACAGGATCCAGTCCCGCGCCGCATCCGAGAAGCCCGTCACCTTCTTGCCGTTCTGCCCCGCGAACCGCGCCAGGAACTCGTCGGCCAGGAGCAGCAGGTCGCCGGACCGTTCGCGCAGCGGCGGCAGGTGCAGGTCCACCACGGCCAGCCGGTAGTAGAGGTCCTCGCGCAGCTCGCCCTCGGCAATGGCCTTCTGGAGATCCTTGTTCGTGGCCGCCACGATGCGGATGTCCACGGAGATCTCCTTCTTGCCGCCCAAGCGCCGCACCGTCCGCGTCTCCAGAGCGCGCAGGAGCTTCACCTGGATGTCCGTGGCCATCTCGGCCACCTCGTCCAGAAAGAGCGTGCCGCCGTCGGCCATCTCGAAGGCGCCGGGCTTCTCGTTCGTGGAGCCGGTGAACGCGCCCTTCTCGTGCCCGAACAGCTCGTTCTCCAGAATGTCCTTCGGCAGCGCCGCACAGTTGAGCGCCATGAACGGCCCCTTCGCGCGGTCGCTCTTGGTGTGCATCAACCGCGCGACCAGCTCCTTGCCGGTACCGGACTCACCCAGAATGAGCACGCTCGCCGTGCTCGGCGCCACCGCGTCGATGAGCCGGTAGACGTCGCGCATGGCCTCGCTCTGGCCGGTGATCTCGCCGTAGTGCGTGAGCGTCTCGAGCTTGGACGACAGCTCGCGATTCTTGCGCTGGACCTCGAACTTCTCCAGCGCCTTGGGAATGAGAGCCTTCAGCCGATTGAGCTTGTCTGCGTTGAGCGGCTTCTCGATGTAGTCGTAGGCGCCCTGCCGCATGGCCGCCACCGCCGAATCCACCGTCGCCTGCCCGGTGATGATGATGCATTCGGTGGGGATCTGGCGCTGCTGCAGCTCCTTGAGCAGGGCGAGCCCGTCGAGCTTGGGCATCTTGAGGTCGGCGAGCACCACGCCGAAGGACTCGGCCATCAGGCGCTCGAGCGCCGCCTGTCCGTCGGCGGCGATCTCGATCTCGTAGCCCTGGTCGCTCAGGATGGCGCCGAGGCCGGCGGTGATGGCCTGCTCGTCGTCGGCGATCAGAATCTTGGCGTGCGTCATGCCTAAAGCTAGCCGGTGAGGAGCGAAACATCGCGAGCGCGGCGGCCCCCGCAGACGCGGTGGCGCCTATTCCTGCGGCGACGGGAAGGTGAAGGTCCAACCTTCCGCATGGCATTCTACGCCCACTCCAGCCTCATGCGCCACCGCGCCGAGCTCCGGCGTGAGGGATTTGGGCATACTGGCTTCGGAATGTCGCACGCCAACGATCGGGCGGGCGCCCGCGGTCACCACGCAGCACACGGTGCCGGGGCTGGCCGTGGCCCGCAGCATGGCGGCGGCGAGCAGCAGGCGCACCACGTCGGCCGATGCGCCGCTCACCGCGTCCGCAGCCGCCGGCTCCAGCACCACCCGCCCACCACCGGCCCTCGCCAGCGCCCCGCCCAGCACGGCCAGCCGCGCCGCGGCGGCGCCCACGTCCACCGGCTGGGCCAGCGGCCGCACGAGCCAGAGGAGCGACTCCGTGAGCCGGACCACCCCTTCCAGCTCCGTGGCGGCGATCTCGGCGAACGGCGCGATCCGCGACGCGTCCGCACCGGCGCGGGCCCGCACCACCTCCACGTTCACGGCCACCCCGTTGAGCGCGTTCTTCATCTCGTGCACCAGGCGCTCACCCAACTCCTCGAGGGTTCTCGCCCAGAGGCCTGCCACGCCGTCCCCGGCCGCGCTCACGCCACGGCCCCGGGGGTCTCGCCCAGTGGGCGCGCAGCGCCGGCGGAGCTCGCGGGAAGCGGCAGCGCGGGCATGGGGGTGGACGCATGCGCGGATGCGAGGGGGGCGGTGTCGGTCACCCCGAGCGCGACGAACAGCGGCTCCAGCAGGCGCTCGTAGGTGGTACCCAGCGCATCGCCGTACGCTGCCGGCAGCTCCCAGATCGCCCGCTTGAACGGCCCGAGTGCCTTCCACCGCGCGCGCTCCACGGCGTCGGCCATGCTCTCACCCGGTTGCCGGAGCCCCGGCGCATGCTCGATGGCCCACGCCTCCATGGCCGCCGAGAGCTCGCCGGGCAGCGCGTCCAGCAGCAGCTGCTGAAAGCGCGCGCCCAGGTGCACCTGGGCCACGTCGGCACGCGCGAACTCCGCCAGCGCGCCGGCCGGCAGCCCAGCGCTGGCGTAGTGCACCGTCCCGGCCAGGCCGTACTCCATCCGAGCCAGCCGCGAGAGCGCCGCCAGCGCCCACGCCTCCGGGCGGCCCACGGCCTCGCCGCCGAGTGGCGTGCGGCCGGCCATGGCCGCGGTGCGCACGCCCACCTTGGAGAGCCCCGCCACGCCGTCGCCCTTCCGCCGCCCGAGCCCCTGCTGCACACCAGTCAGGAACGCGCGCAACTCGGCGGCGGCGTCGTGGCGGCGCACGTCCAGCGTGCCCAGCTCGGCGCCCACGCAGATGGTGGCGCCCCGCGGCTCGTGCTCGCGCAGGTAGGCGAGAACGTCGGCGGTGACCTCGGCATTGGGCTGCTGTCGGCTGGCCGGTGCGGTGACGTCACGCCGCGCGAGGGCGGAGGTGTCGAGGTCCACGTTCCAGCAACCAGCCTCCACCGCCTCGCGGGCGAGCTGCTTCAGCGCGGCCACCTCGCCCTCCGGGTCGGCGGCGTACGTGACGGGATTCACGCGGAAGTGGTCGGCCTGCAGGAACACGGGCCCGCGGTAGCCCTCACGCAACGCGGCGCCCAGCACCACGGACACGTACTCGGCGGGACGCTGGTCGGCGTGCGCGATCTCGGCGCGGGCGATGGTGAGCGCGAACGCACCGGCATCCAGGCGGCGGGCCACGCGGAACACCGCACGCGCGCCCACGTACGCCGGCCCGCGCAGGCTCACCGCCGGCACCGCGAAGCCGCCCACCTCACCGCGCGCGCGCGCGGCGCCCAGCTCATGCATGGACGCCACCCGAACGCCCGCCGCCCGCGCGAGCTCCCACAGCAGCCAGCGGGCGCGCTCGCGGACCGCCATCTCGCCGAAAACCGCCGAGCGAACCAGGGCATCCAGACGCGGCGACTCCAGGGCGTCCGCGTCCCGCACCGTCACGCGCTCTCCGTCCACGACCACCGCGTCGGCCAGCGACTGCGCGTCAGGGAATGGAGGGTGGGACATCGGTCCTCGGGGAGCTGGGCCGGCGCGGTGAGGCACGGCTCGGTGGGAATGGACGGGGCAAAGTTGATGCCCGCGGCCCGGCTTGCATAGGGTGCGGCGCCGCGGCGCCGCGGCCGCTAGTCCACGTGAACGACGAGACCGTCGTGGGCTGGCGCGATGCCCGGCGGCAGCTCGGCTTCCAGTGCGGCGTGGAAGTTGTCGTGGGTGAGATGGGTGAGGTACGTGCGCTCCGCGCCTACCTCGCGGGCCACCGCGATCGCCTCACCCAGGCTCAGGTGCGTGGGATGCTGGGTGCGGAACAGCGCGTTCAGCACCAGCACGCGCGCCCCCCGCAGCCGCGCCAGCGCACTCTCCGGCACCGACTTGGCATCGGTCACGTAGGCCAGGTCGCCAATGCGGTACGCGAACACCGACAGCCCGCCGTGCGGCACGGCCACCGGCGTCACGTCCAGGTCGCCCAGGCGCACCGTCTCACCCTGGGCCAGCACGTGCAGCTGCCCTTCGGGCTTGGTGGTGCCGGGCAGCGGACGCAGGCTGCTGTCGAAGACGTAGGCGAACTTGCGTGCCAGCCGGTCCAGCGTATCCGCCGAGCCGTATACCGGCAGCCCTCCCGCGCGCCGCACCGAGATCGCGCGCAGGTCGTCCACGCCGTGCGTGTGATCCGCGTGATCGTGCGTGTAGAGCACCGCGTCCAGCTCCTCGATGCCGGCGGCCAGGAGCTGGAGCCGCAGCTCCGGCGGGGTATCGATGAGGAGTCGCGTGCCGCCCGCGCTCTCCACCACCGCACCCACGCGGCTCCTCCGGTCGCGGGGATCCGTGGACCGGCACACGGCGCAGTGACAACCCACCTGCGGCACGCCAAAGCTGGTGCCGGTACCGAGGAAGGTGAGCTTCATGCCGGGCGTGGGGCATACCACGCCCCGGGGCCGGGCGCCGCGCCGCGCACGGCACGCTCGACGCCCGGCCCCGCGGTCATACCGTCTCGACCTTGAGCAGATTGGTGGTGCCCGGCACGTCGAAGGGCGCGCCGGCCGTGACGATCACGCGGTCGCCGGCCACGGCGAGCCCGCGGCGCGCGGCGGCCTGACGCCCCAGCTCCCACATGTCCTCGTAGTTGTTGCAGTGGGGCACGAGCTCGGGAATCACGCCCCACACGAGCGCCAGCTGGTGGTAGGTGCGCTCGTCGTCCGTGAGCGCGAGCAGCGGCACGCCGGGGCGACGCGACGCCACCACCCGCGCGCTGAAGCCACTCTTCGTGAACACCACCGCGGTGGGCGCGCCCAGCATGTGCACGGCGGTCACCGTCGCCGCGGCGATCGACTCCTCGGTGGTGGCCATCACGCCCAGCTGCCGCCGCTGCTCGCGCACCCTGCCCATGGGCTGCGCCTCGATCTCGGCGATGATGCGCTGCATGGCCGCCACGGCGAGCCGGGGAAACGCCCCCGCCGCCGTCTCCGCCGAGAGCATCACGGCGTCGGTGCCATCCAGGATGGCGTTGGCCACGTCGCTCGCCTCGGCGCGCGTGGGCCGTGGATGCGTGATCATGGACTCGAGCATCTGCGTGGCCGTGATCACCGGCCGGCCCATGCGATTGGCCAGCGAGATGATGCGCTTCTGCGCGATGGGCACCTGCTCGAAGGGCAGCTCCACGCCCAGGTCGCCACGCGCCACCATCACCGCGTCGCTCGCCCGCAGGATGCTCTCGATGTTGTCGAGCGCGCTGTCCTTCTCGATCTTGGCCACCACCAGCAGGTGGCGCGGGATCAGCTCGCGCAGCTCCGCGATGTCCTCGGCGCGCCGCACGAAGCTCAGCGCCAGGTAGTCCAGATCCTGCTCGACGGCGAAGCGGATGTCGTGGTGGTCCTTCTCGGTGATGGACGGCGCGGACACCTGGACGCCGGGCAGGTTGATGCCCTTGTGACTCGTCAGCGATCCACCGTGCACCACGCGCGCGCGCACGCGCACGCCGCTCACCTCGAGCACCACCAACTCCAGCAGGCCGTCGTTGATGAGGATGCGGTCACCCACGTGCACGTCGCGGTGCACGTCGTACGTCACCGGGATCTCGGTGTCGCGTGCCTGCGCCTCGGGCACGAGCACCACGTCGTCACCCTCGGTGAGCGTGAGGGGCGCCGCGAGGTCGCCGATGCGGATGCGTGGACCCTGCAGGTCACCGAGGATCGCGACCGGCCGGTCGAGCTCGCGCGCGAGCTCGCGCACGACGGCCACCGTGGCGGCATGCTGGGCATGCGTGCCATGGGAGAAGTTGATCCGGGCGACGTTCATGCCGGCTTCCATGAGGCTCCGGATGACGTCGGGAGTGCTCGACGCGGGGCCGAGCGTGCAGACGATCTTGGTGCGCGGAATGGTGCTGGCTGACACGGTCGCTGAGGCGGGTGAGGGTGCAGCGATATGTAGCCGCGGACCCGCCGCGCGGGCAAGTCGCCCGAGTTGGCGCTCGGGTGACGGTCGCGAGGCGGCGGTCCCCCTTTCGGCCCGAGCCGCGGCCCATAGCTTGTGGCATGCCACGCGCGCACCCCGCCGGCTCCCGGTGGAACCCGCCGCCACGGCCCCCCCGCGCCAGGCGCACGGTGGCCGTGTGGCTGGCGCTCGCCGCCACGCTGCTGCTCGCCCTGGCCCTCGTGGCGTGGAGCGAGCGATTGCCGCCCGCGGCGCCGGCGACGGCTCCTGGCACCGAGTTCTCGGCGCGCCGCGCCTGGCCGGCGCTCGCATACCTGGCCGACACCGTGGGCGCGCGCGTGGCGGGCAGCGCCGGCGCGGAGGACGCCCTGCAGTACCTCGCGACCCGGCTGCGGGCGCTGCCGGGCTGGGAGGTGGAGGTGCAGGACGTGACCGGCGTACGCATGGTCTCCCAGCGCGCCACCGCGTACCGGACGCGTAACGTGTTGGCGCGACTGCCCGGTCGCGTGCCGGCGGCGGTGCTCCTCTCCGCGCACTACGACACGCCCACCGGCAGCGTGGGCGCCGCCGACGACGCCGTGGCGGCGGCCGCGATGGTGGAGGTGGCCCGTGCGCTGAGCGCGGATCACGCCGCAGGCACGATCGCGCGCAACACCGTCATCCTCAACATCAACGGCGCCGAGGAGCAGGGGCTGCTGGGCGCCGAGGGCTTCCTGCACCATCGGTGGGCGCGCGACGTGCGCGCCTTCGTGGACCTGGAGAGCGCGGGCACCGGCGGCAAGGCCATCCTCTTCCAGGTCGGGCCGGGCCACGCGTGGCTCGCCCGCGCCTACGCGGCCTCCGCCCCACATCCGTACGGGTCGGTGATCGGGCAGGACATCTTCCAGTCCGGGTTCATCCCGTCGAGCACCGATTTCGAGGTGTACAGGGATCGCGGCTACGTGCCCGGGCTGGACATCGCGTTCTACCGCGACGGGTGGAAGTACCACACGGCGCTGGATCGCACCGCCGCGGTGGCGCCCGGCAGCGTGCAGCACATGGGCGACAACGCGCTCGCGCTGGCCCGCGAGCTGGCGGCAGGCGAGCTGCCCGACGGCGAGCGCCCGGCGCGCAGCGTCTACTACGATCTGCTGGGCCTCCACATGATCGCCTACGACCAGCCCGCGGCGCGCCTCGCGGCGGTCGGGGTGGCGCTGTTCGCGCTCCTCGCCATGGCCGTGGCGGCGCGCCGGGCGCCGGTGTCGTGGCGCGACGGCGGGATGGCCACGTTGGCCACATTGGCCGGCGTGGTGCTCGCGGTGGTGTTCGCGGTGGGCGGCGCGGCGCTCGCGAGCATGGTGGCGCAGCGCCCGCACGGCTGGTTCGCGCACCCCTGGCGCGGCGCGCTCGCCTACGCGCTGCTCGCGCTGGCCGGCCTGCTGGCCGGGCAGTGGCTGTTCGCCAGACGGCACCACGCGCGCATGCTGCCCCTCTCGCACCGCCTGTCGGCATCGTGGGTGGCGGCGATCGCCGTGCAGCTGCTCGCCCTGGGCGCGCTCACCGTGTACGGCATCGGGGCCGGCTACGTGGTGGGGTGGAGCGTGGCCGGCGGCGCGCTGGGGCTGCTGCTGGCGGGACGCGGCGACGGCCGGCGGCCGCTGGCCGCGTTGCTCCTGGGCTGTCTGCCCGGCACGGTGCTCGCCACCCAGGTCACGTGGCTGCTCGTGACGCTCTTCGCGCCCATCGCGGGACGCTTTCCGCTTTCGGTGCCGTTCGATCTCCCGCTGGCCGGCATGGTGGCCGTGGGCACCATCGCCGGCGCGCTGGGGCCGGTGGCGGCAGTGCAGGCGGCCGGCCGCACCGCCCTGGCCGCACTCGCCGCGCTCGTCGCGGGGCTGGCGATGCTCGCCGTGACGGCCGCCACCTTCCCGTACACGCCGGAGCGCCCGCAACGGCTCACCATCGTGCACGAGGACGCGTACGGACCCACGCTGCGCATCACGGCGCTGGACTTCCTGGGCCCGGAGCGCGCGCTGCGGGCGGCGGGCGGCGGAGCCGCGGATTCGGCAGAACGCGTGCAGCCCGACGCGCGCAGCGTGCTTCGCGACGCGCCGCCACTCACGTTCCCGGCCGTGGAGCCTGTGGTGGTGGCCGAGCGGGCGCTCGGCGGTGGCGGGCGCGAGCTGGAGCTGCGGCTACCGTCCACTGGCGCGAGCGCGCTGAGACTCGAGCTGCCCGACGACGCGCGGATCACTCGCGTCGCCGGCCAGCCGCTCGCCCGGCCCGCGGCGCCGCCGCTACGGCTCGTGGGCTCGCCCGACGGCGGCTGGCTCATCACGGTGCGCCTGCCCGAAGCCCGGCCGGTGTCGGTGCGCGTGCGGGCGCGCTACGACCACGCGACGCCGGCCGCGCGCGAGCTCATGGCGGCGCTGCCGGCGTGGACCTCGCCGATCGCGTGGGTGGAGGCCTGGGCGGCGGTGACGCGCTGAACGGGCACGGGGCGCGAGGGAGTCCATCCCCTCGCGCCCCG
>DATANT010000042.1:0-1914 GCA_036266115.1 Gemmatimonadaceae bacterium
GGCGCCGGCGCGCGAGCTGCTGGGCGACCTGCTGATGGAGCTCGGGCGGCCGGCCGACGCGCTCGTGGCGTATCGCGCCGCGCTGGTCACGGAGCCGAACCGGTATCACTCGCTCGACGGCGCACGGCGCGCGGCGTCGGCGACCGGCGACCGGGCGGCGGAAGGGCAGTACGCCGCGCAGTTGCGGACGCTCACCGGCGGCTGAGCCGAGCTCGCCCAGCCGGCCGCATCTGGCTCACCCTGCCGGCCGCCGGCAACTCGTGCGGATCGCCGGCGTACTCCGATACCCGACGCGTGAGGTGGGTCATCATCCGGCAAGTCCGCGCAGCCTCAGCGTCCATCTGCCTCCTCGCCGCGCCGTGCCTCCCGGGGGCGGAGAGTCATGGGCAGTCGCCCGTCCCGCGCGCCAGCGCGGCCGCACGCCCGGACCGCATCACGCCCAACGACAACCGCGCGGCGGCCGGCTCGCTGCGCGAGGGCGAGCTCACGGTGCGCCTGGAGCTGCGGCGCGGTCGCTGGTACCCCGAGGCCGACGACGGGCGGAGCGAGGAGGTGCTGGTGTTCGCCGAGGCGGGCGGGGCGCCCAGCATTCCCGGACCGCTGGTGCGCGTGCCGGCGGGCACGCGCGTGCGCGCCACCGTGCGCAACACGCTGCGTGACGCGAGCCTGACCGTCCACGGGCTCGGCGGGCCCGCGCGCAGCGCGCTCCCCGTCGTGGTGCCGCCCGGCGCAGAACGCGAGGTGCGCTTCACGGCGGGCGAGCCGGGCACCTACTTCTACTGGGGCAGCACGTCCGGCGCGGGGCTGGAGGAGCGCACCGCCGAGGAGAGCCAGCTCTACGGCGCCATCGTCGTCGACTCCGCCGGTGCGCCGCACGCCCCCGACGACCGCGTGTTCGTCGTTGGCGTGTGGAGCGTCCCCCCCGATACCACGGGTCCCGAGCCGCGAGTGCCGCGCGACATGATGGTGATCAACGGCAAGACCTGGCCGTTCACGGAGCGATTCACCTTCGCGGTGGGCGACACCGTGCGCTGGCGATGGCTCAACCCCACGACGGACGCGCATCCGATGCACCTGCACGGGTTCTACTTCACCGTGGGGAGTCGCGGCACCTGGTCCGCGGACACCGTCTACCGGGAGCCGCAGCGCCGGCTCGCCGTGACGGAGACCATGCTCCCGGGCGGCACCATGACCATGCAGTGGGTGCCGAGCGCCGCAGGCAACTGGCTCGTCCACTGTCACTTCGCGTTCCACGTCTCGCACCTGCTCTCGTTCGATGAGGTGCCGGAGCCCGCGGACCCGGGCGCGCCCGGCGCGGTGGAGCATCACGCCGACGCGATGCGCGGGCTCGTCCTCGGCATTCACGTGCGTGCGCCCGCGGCCAGCCGCGCCGACACGGCGTCGCTGGTGCCCGCTCCCGAGCCGCGTCGCCTCCGCCTGCTCGCGCAGGCAGCGCCGCGCCGCTACGGAGCCGCGGCTGGCTACGGATACGTGCTGGATGACGGTCGCGCACCGGGGCCACGCGACTCGGTGCCTCGCGTGAGCCCCACGCTCGTGCTGCGTCGCGGCGAGCCGGTGCGAATCACCGTGGTGAACCACCTGCGCGCACCGACCGCCGTGCACTGGCACGGCATCGAGATCCAGGACAGCTACTCGGACGGCGTGCCAGGGTGGAGTGGGCAGCCCGATCGCCTCGCCCCGGCCGTCGCGCCCGCGGATTCCTTCGTGGCGACGTTCACGCCCACGCGCAGCGGCACCTTCATCTATCACGCACACTCGAACGAGGCGCACCAGATCGGGTCGGGGCTCTACGGGCCGCTGCTCGTGCTGGAGCCGGGCGCGGCCCGGGACACGACGCTGGACCGCACGTTCGTGATCGGCGGCAACGGCCCGGACTTCGCGACGGGGCGCGTG
>DATANT010000043.1:0-5457 GCA_036266115.1 Gemmatimonadaceae bacterium
CGAGAACCCGCTTGCCGTCATCGAGCGCGTGAAGGCGCGCATGACCGAAGTCGAGCGGGCGCTGCCGCCGGGCGTCACCTTCGTGGTCGGCTATGACCGCACGGGGCTCATCGAGCGGGCGATCCACACGCTGCGTGAGAAGCTGGTCGAGGAGTCGATCATCGTCGCGGTCGTGACCGTGCTCTTCCTGTTGCACGCCTCGAGCGCGCTGGTCGCCATTCTCACGCTCCCCATCGGGATCCTGATGGCGTTCCTCGCCATGCGGCTGCTCGGGATCGACGCCAACATCATGAGCCTGGGCGGGTTCGCCATCGCCATCGGCGCGATGATCGACGCCGCCATCGTCATGGTGGAGAACCTGCACAAGCACATCGAGCGGGCCGAGCGCGACGGCGATGCACGGCCGCGCTGGACGCTCGTGATGGAATCGGCGAAGGAGGTAGGGCCGTCGCTCTTCATCTCGCTTCTCATCGTCACGCTCTCCTTCCTCCCCGTCTTCGCGCTCGAGGCCGAGGAGGGGCGGCTCTTTCACCCGCTGGCGTGGACCAAGACGCTGGCGATGGCGGCGGCCGCGCTGCTCTCCGTGACGCTGGTCCCCGTGCTCATGGGACTCGTGATTCGCGGGCGCGTGCCGCGGGAGGAGTCGAACCCCGTGAACCGGTGGCTCATCCGCGCCTATCGGCCCGTGATCGCGGTCGTACTCCGGCACCGGTGGGCGACCGTCGGTGCTGCCGCCGCCGTGCTCGCGCTCACCGCACTGCCCTGGTCGCGGCTCGGGAGCGAGTTCATGCCCCCGCTCAACGAGGGGAGCATCATGGACATGCCATCGCTGTACCCAGGCGTCGCGCCCGAGCAGGCGAAGCGGATCCTCGTGCAGCGAGACAGCATCATCGCCAGCGTCCCCGAGGTGGAGCTCGTGCTGGGGAAGGTCGGGCGGGCGGAGACCGCGACCGACATGGCGCCCATGTCGATGATCGAGTCCATCGCCATCCTGAAGCCCGAGAGCGAATGGCGGCCCGGCGTGACGCACGACTCGCTCGTGGCCGAGCTGAACGCGCGCGTCCGCACGCCGGGCGTGGCGAACATGTGGTCGATGCCGATCAAGAACCGGCTCGACATGCTCGCCACCGGCATCAAGACGCCGGTTGGCGTCAAGCTCTACGGCCCGAGCCTCGACACGCTGGACCGGATCGGGAAGCAGATCGAGGGACTCCTCCCGCGCGTCGCGGGGACGAGCGCCGTGTTCGCCGAGCGCGCGGTGGGCGGCCGCTACGTGACCGTGGAGGTGGACCGCGCCGCGGCGGCGCGCTACGGCATGCCGCTCGACGACGTGCAGATGGCGCTCACGACGGCCGTCGGCGGGATGTACGCCGGGGAGGTGCTCGAGGGGCGCGAGCGCTACTCGGTGCTCGTGCGCTACCCGCGCGAGCTGCGCGACGCACCGGCGAAGCTCGGGGCCGTGCTCGTCCCCACGCCATCCGGCGCACAGGTGCCGCTCGCCGAGCTTGCGCGCATCGCCGTCCGGCGGGGCTCGACGCTCATCAAGTCGGAGAACGCGGCGCTGCAGACCGTCGTCTACGTGGACGTCCGCGGCCGCGACATCGGGAGCTACGTGGACGACGCGCGCGCCCTCCTCGACCGCGAGCTCCGGCTTCCGCCGGGCTACCGGCTCGAGTGGTCGGGGCAGTTCGAGGCGATGGAGCGGGCGGAGCGTCGGCTGCAGTGGGTGGTGCCGATCACGCTGGCCGTCATCTTCCTGCTCCTCGTCGTGAACTTCGGGAGCGTGGCGGAGAGCGCCATCGTGATGCTCTCGCTGCCGTTCGCGCTGGTGGGCGGCGTGTGGCTCATGTGGCTCCTGGACTACAACCTGAGCGTGGCCTCGGCCATGGGCTTCATCGCCCTCGCGGGGCTCGCCGCGGAGACCGGGGTCGTGATGCTCCTCTACCTCGACCACGCCTACGGGGACCGGCGCGCGGCGGGGCGGCTGCTCTCGCGCGCCGACGTGGACGCCGCCGTGGAGTACGGCGCGGTCGAGCGCGTACGGCCGAAGATGATGACCGTCACGGCGATCACCGCCGGGCTCCTCCCGATCCTGTGGAGTCACGGGACCGGAGCGGACGTGATGAAGCGGATCGCGGCCCCGATGGTGGGTGGGATGATCTCATCCACCATCCTGACGCTGGTCGTGATCCCAGCGATCTACTCGCTCTGGCGCGAGCGGGAACTGCGCCGTGCGCGAGCCACGCAGGCGGAGGCTCCGGCTTCCACTTCACTCGCGCCGGCCGGTGCGGAGCGATAGGCGACCCGCGACGGCTACACGACGGCTTGCCCCTTCCAGTTCACCTCAACGGACACAGGAGCACGAGCATGGAGCTACGATTCTGGAGCATCGCCGCCGTTGCCGTCACGGCGCTGGCGTGCGGCGGCGCCGCTGACAGTCCCGGCACCAGTGGGGCAGACAACACCACGGCAGCCTCCGCACCGGACACCTCGGCTGGCACGAGCGGAATGGCCGGCATGGGCCACGCGATGGCCAGCAGCGCGATGATGGAGCGCATGGAGGCGTACCTCCGTGCGTCGGAGGGCGCCGGGCGGGACAGCCTGGAGGCGGCGCTTCCCGAGCACCGGCAGTCGGTGGCCAACCTCATCGCGCAGATGAACCGGGAGATGCGCGACATGGACATGGCGGGCGACGCGGCGTGGAACGCCACCGTGGACTCGCTGCGCCAGGACCTCGTGCGCCTTCCCGAGCTCGGCCGCGACGAGTTGGAGAGCATGATGCCGACGCACCGCGCGCGGGTCATGCGGCTGATCGAGATGCATCGCCGGATGCTGGCGAGTATGTGACGGCCCTACGGGCAGGCTCGCACTTGGGCGGCCGGCTACGACATCGTGGCGATCCCGCTCGCTGCCGCATCCTCAGCAATCATCGCACTGACTCACCAGCACCCATCGCAATGAAGACTCACCAGTTCATCACCGCCGGCCCGGCGCTGCCGCCGCTGGCGTCGCCGATCAGCCACGCCGTCGTCGCCGGGGCGCACTGCTACATCAGTGGGCAGCTCGCTCTGGACGCCACAGGCGCCTTCCGGTCCGGTACTGCACGGGAGGAAGCGGCACTCGCGTTCCAGAACCTCTTCGCCGTCGCCGAAGCGGCCGGATTCGAGCGACACGAGATCGTGTACGTGGACCTCGCGTTCACCGACCTGGCCGACCTCGGCGAGGTGAATGCGCTCTACGCGGAGCTCTTCCCCGAGGGTCGGCGCCCCGCGCGCACCATCTACCAGGCCGCGGCACTTCCCTCTGGAGCGCGCATCAAGGTGCAGGCGGTAGCCGTGCGGGCACACTGAACCGGCTTCGTGCAGCGCTCCGCGTGCCGGCGAGCCGGCCAGGTCATCGTTCCCTCCCCCTCACAGGTCTGAGCGCCTCCAGAGGGCGGGTCACGACACGTGGGTCACCGCACCACCGCGAAGTGCGCCATCATGCCCGACTCGTGGTGCTCGAGGATATGGCAGTGGTACATCCACTCCCCCGGCCGGTCGTCGGGCACCCACGCGATCCGCACGCGCCCCTTGGGCGGCACGTTGATCGTGTCCTCCCAGGAGAGGAACTCCGGCGGGCGGCCGTTCACCTCGACCACCTGGAAGAAGAAGCCGTGCAGGTGGAAGGGGTGGTCCATCATCGTGTCGTTGACGATGTCCCACACCTGGAGCTCGCCCACCTTGACCGGCTGATCGCGGTGGTGCGCTTCCTTGTTGATGACGAAGTCCACGCCGCGCTTGGCGCTCAGCTTGAAGCCGAGGTGGACCTCGCGCGTCGGCGTCACGGGTCCCGTCACCAGCGGCTCGATGTGGCGAAGGTGCTCCGGGATCACCGCCCGTGACGGTGCCGCGGGGCCGACGCGCAGGGTCGCGAACCGGTCCACCTTCGACCGGGCGACGGTCTTTCGGTCGTACTTGAGCGACTCGAGCTGGAGCGTCTCCCCCTCGGCGAACGGCCCGACCGCGAGATCCACCCGGTCGGCCGGCGTCAGCAGCACCTCGGTCACGGTGACCGGCGCGGTGAGCAGCCCACCGTCGGTGCCGAGGATGGTGAACGGCCGGCCGCCGATGGACAGGCGCACGTAGCGTGCGCTCGCGGCGTTCACGATCCGCCAGCGCTCGACCTGCCCCGCGGCGATGGTGAGCTCGGGCTCCTGACGGCCGTTGACCAGTCGGGTGTCGCCCTGCCGGCCGTCGTGGTGCTCGATCCACTTCCCTGGCGGCTTGATCTGCCCCCGGCGGTCGAGTGCGACGTCGTCGAGCACGAGGACGTGCTCCGCGTCGAGCTCGGGCTCGCCGGGGCCACGCACGACCAGCGCCCCATAGAGCCCGCGCTCCAGTTGCACGGTCTCGTGGCTGTGCGGGTGATACCAGAACGTGCCGGCCGTCGGGAGCAGGAAGCGGTAGACGAACGTCTCGCCCGGGGCGATGGGCTGCTGGACCATGTCGGTGCCGTCCATCGGCGCCGGGAGCTCCAGCCCGTGCCAGTGGATCGTCGTGACCTCGGGCAGCGAGTTCGTCAGCCGCACCTCGAGCACGTCGCCGACGTTCGCTTCGAGCACCGGACCCGGTACCTGGCCGTTGTACCCCCAGGCCCGTGTCCTTCGACCCGGAACGAACTCCCAATCCATCTCCTTCGCCTCGAGATCGACCGTGATGACGCGGCCACCCGGCGCAGGCTGCGCGGCCTCGCGCGCACGCTCGTGCGCGGCGAGCGCGTCAGGGGGCGGCGCGTGCATGACGTGACCAGCGTGGCCATGCCCTGTGTGGCCATGCCCCATGTGGCCGGGGTCGCCGTGACCGTGGTGCGTATGCTGATCCATCGATGCCTCCTCGCATCCGGCGTTGCGGAGCAGGCCGCCCCCGTCTGGCCAGAGCGTACGGAGCGCGGTGCCGCCCGTCATACGGCGGCTCGCGGGCGCACCAGCAGCAGGCAGCCGGAGGCGGCTGCGACGACGGGCCCGTGCAGCGGACCGCGGCATCCCGCGGCGAGGCTCGGCGATGCGGACCACGTCGTGGAGCCCCTCGCTGGCTCACGTCATGGATAGCTCATTCGCCTCCGCCACCGGCACGACAACCCGTCGCCAATCTAGGTGCCGACCAGCCGAGAGCCAGCGTGAATTGGTGCCGTCGGGATGGCAACTTCACATGTGCCAGGTTCTTCGGTAGGTCGTCGTCGGTGTCCGTCCGTCGCACAGGCTCGCCGGAGGCAGATCTGCCAGTCGTCATCGGGCCGAGTCGTCCGTATGCTCGTCCGCGTGGATGAAGCCGGTGTCCACGAGCTGGCGCACGTGGTCGTCGTCCAGCGAGCAATAGGCCACCTTGCCCACCCTGCGGTAGCGCACGAGACGGAGCCGCCGGAGCGCGCAGACCATGCGCAGGCGCGTGGGATCACCGAGGATGCGGATCGTCTCGG
>DATANT010000044.1:0-4695 GCA_036266115.1 Gemmatimonadaceae bacterium
GCGGTCCGCCACCTGCTCCGGCGTGCCCACCAGCCCCGCGCGGAGGCCGCGATTGGACACGGAGTAGTCGGCCAGGCTCACCTGCTGCTCCAATCTGGTGTTCGCGATCCAGTCCTGGTAGTTGTGGTAGCCGGGCGAGCCCTCGTTCACGTTGGTGATGCGCGCGAGCTCGCGCTCGGCCTCGGCCTCGGTGTCGCGCACGATGGCGTACGCCGCCATGCCGAACGTGAGCGGCGGCAGCCCGAGCGCGTCGCGGCGCGCGCGCATGTCGGCCAGCTTGGGCTGCGCGCGCTCCGGCGGGTCACCGTGCACCACGTAGGCGTCGCACTGGCGGGCGATCATCTGCTTGGCGGCCTCGGATTCGCCGCCGGCGTAGATGGTCGGTCGGCGGCGGGCGGCCAGGCGCACCGGCTTGGGCTCCACGATGAGCTCGTCCACGCGGTAGTGGCTGCCCTCGTGCGAGAAGCTGGGCTGCTCCCACGCGCCGTCGAGCACGGTGAGCCAGTCGCTGGTGCGCGCGTAGCGGTCGTCGTGCTCGTCGAACGTGGTGCCGTAGCGCCGCGCCTCGTCCTTCCACCAGCTCGAGACCACGTTGAGCGCGAGTCGGCCGCCCGCGATCTGGTCGATGTTCGCCGCCTGCTTGGCCAGGCGCGCCGGATGGTGGAAGGTGGGACGCACCGCCACCATGATCTCCAGCCGCTCGGTGACCGCGGCCAGCGCGGCGGCGGTGGACCACGCGTCCAGCGCCGGCGCGTGGATGCCCTTGATGTCGTTGAGCAGCAGCTCGGCGATGAGCGTGAGGTCGTAGCCCAGCTCCTCGCTCCGCCGCGCGAGCCGGCTCACGTACGCCCATGACGCCTCCATCCCCTCGTGCTCCACGTTGCGCAGCCAGCCGCCGAACACCGGGAGCCAGTAGCCGTATCTCATGCCGCGGCCCCCGTGACGGCCGCGCCGCCGTGCGCGCGCTCCTCCAGGTAGTCGGCGAACGGCACGAACGGGTCGAACCCGATCACCCGTGGCGCGTCGGCCACGAAGTTGGAGAGGGCGTTGACGTCGAAGAAGTAGTGCTGGCCGTCGCGGTCGTCCACCAGGTACTCGATCCCGCCCACGTCCAGACGGGCCTCGCGCGCGATGCGCTCCACCTGCGCCACGATCTCCGCCGGCGGCGTCACGCCCTCCACGCGAAGGCCATTCTTTGGCGCGTCCACCGCGCACGCGCCGCGCACCAGCTCCTGGCCGCCGGTGGTCTGGCACGCGTCGGCGGGGCACAGGTCGAAGGAGCCGGCGGACGGGTAGACGTCGATGGCGTAGAGATACCTCCCGTTCAGCGTCTCCACCCGGGTGATGTGACCGTCGCGCAGCGGCGCGGCCTCCTGCACGAGCGCGGTGCCGTCCACGCCGAGGTCCACCCGGCCGAGCGCCACGGCCTGGGCCAGCGCGGCCTCGGTGTCGTAGCGGGTGATGCCGGCGCCGCTGCCGCCCACGTTCGCCTTCACCAGCACCGGGTAGCGCAGCTCGCTCGCGGCCGCCACCGCCGCGGCGGCGTGGTTGATCACGCGTGCCGCGGGGAAGGGCAGGCCCAGCGACGCGAGCAGGTCCAGCTGGCTCGCCTTGGAGAGCTCCAGCGCGTAGGCCGCGGACCCGTTCACCACCGGCACGCCCAGACGCTCCAGGTGACGCAGCCAGTGCAGCGTGTGGAAGGTGGAGTGCGCGTGCCCGCGCAGATAGGCCGACGGGCTGGCGCGGTTCACGACCAGCGACCAGGGAACGCGCTGCTCGGCGGGATCGTAGCGGTGGGAGGCCGCGTCCAGGCGGGCCACGGGAAGGCCCCGGCGCTCCAGCTCCGCGAACAGCGGGCGAAACCAGTCGGGGTGTTCATGGTACACGGCGATCGGTGCGATGGTGCTCATGCAATCGGGCTCCGGTGAGCGGAACGCCGCTTCTCGCGATCGCGCACGCCGGCGCGCGCGACCAGCGCGGCACCCGGCGACGACGAAAAAGCCCGGCACATGCAAGCCGCCGGGCTCTCGCGTTTTAGCACTTGTTTAACGTGGTTGCAATAGGCGGCAAATGACCACGACCTTCGATTATGCTCGCAGTGTAGACGGTGCGGCGGCCGAGGTCAAGCGCTGCGCGCGACGAGGTCGCACTGTGCCGGTGGAGCCGGTCGCGCGTAGATTCTCGCCACATGAGCTCCCGCCACGCGGACCGTTCGTAGGTGCGTCTCACCGTGAGTCGGCCGGCCGTCTTCGCCGGCCTGCGAGCGGCCACGGCCACCGTGCTGCCGCTGGTTGTGGGCGAGCTCACCGGCCAGCGCGCGTTCCAGTGGACGGCGCTCGGCGGTTGGCTCGCGTCGCTGGTGGACGCTGGCGGAGCCTACCGTGCGCGGGCGCGGCTGATGATGGTGTTCGCGCTCGCCGGCTCGGCCGCCGCGGCGGTGGCCACCCTGGTGGGTGGAGATGCCTGGGCGGCCACGCTCATGGCGCTCCTGGTGGCGTGGGGCGGCGCGATGCTCCGCGTGTATGGCGATGCCGGCAGCTCGCTCGGCGTGCTCGTGACGGTGGTGTTCTGCGCGGCGCTGGGCGGCGCAGAACACACGCCGGCGGCCGCGCTTCTCACCGCGGGGCTATTCGGCCTGGGCGCGTTGGCCGCCATGGCCCTCGCCCTCGTGGTGTGGCCCGTGCGGCCGTACGGGCCGGCGCGTGCGGCGGTGGCGAATGCGTATCACGCGCTCGCCAGCTTCGCGCGCGACATCGCGCACGTCGATCATGCGGCGGCCACCGGCGCCGACGCCTGGCAGGCGCTGGCGAGCCGTGCCCACGCTCCGGTGCGCGTGGCGCTGGAAGACGCGCGGAGCGTGCTGGCCGAAGCTCGCGCTCGGCGGCCTGGCGCGAGCGAGCGCGCGGACGAGCTCCTCCGGCTCTACGATCGCGCCGAGCAGCTCTTCGCGCTCATCGCCGCGGTGGCCGAGGAGCTCGCGGCCGCGACGCCCACGTCGTCCGCGGCCGACGCGTCGTCTGCCACCACGCGCGCCGGTGACGTGCTGCTCGCGCTGGCCGACACGCTCGATGCCACCAACCTCGTGCTCACCGCGGGCCGCCGGCGACTGCCCGCCGCGCAGCCCGCCGCCGCGCTGGACGCCGCGCTGCTCCAGTTGTGGGAGGAGGCGGAGGACGACCTCGCCATCGTCGCCGCCGGCGCGTCGAGCGAGAGCACCGCGCGCGCGTTTCCGCTGGCGCACGGCAGCGCGCTGCTGGAGGAGGTGGCCACCGAGGCGCAGATCGCGGAGCAGCGGGCGCGCGCGCTCCGCTCCGGCGAGGGCATGCGCGACGACGATGACGCTCGCACGAGCGCCAGGCGGGTGGTGGAGGCGCTGCCACCGCTGCCGGGCCTGCTGCCGATTCGCGCGAACCTCACGCCACGCTCCGTCGTGTTCCGGCACGCGGCGCGGCTGGCGCTGGTGGTGGCGCTCGCCGTGGCGGTCACCACGTCGCTCGGCGTGACCCACGGCGAGTGGATCGTCATCGCGGCGCTCGTGGTGCTGCAACCCTATCCCGGTCTCACCGCGGAGCGAGGCGTGCAGCGCGTGCTGGGCACCGTGGGCGGCGGCGTGGTGGCCGCGCTGCTCGCGGTGGTCCTGCGCTCGCCGCTGGCCATCGCGGCGGCGATGTTCCCGCTCTCCGTGGCCGCGGTCGCGTTGCGGCCCGTGCACTACGGCGCATTCACCTTCTTCCTGACCCCGGTGTTCGTGCTGATGGCCGGCGAGGCCACCGGCGACTGGCGGCTGGCCGGGCTGCGTGCGCTGGGCACCGCCGCGGGCGGCGCGCTGGCGCTGGTGGCCAGCCGCACGCTCTGGCCCAGCTGGCAGAGCCAAGGGCTGCCGCAGCAGCTCGCGTCGGCGCTCGAGGCCAGCCGTCAGTACCTGCGGGCGACGGTGCAGGCGGCCGGATGGACCGAGGCGGAGCGTGCCCGCGCGCTCACCGATGCGCGCCGCCGCCTGGGACTGGCCGGCAACAACGCCGAGGCCACGCTGCAGCGGTCGCTGGGTGAGCCGCACCGGCGGTGGGCCGACGTCGAGGCGCCGATGGCGTTCCTCGCGTATCTCCGGCGCCTGAACGGCGCGATCACCGTGCTCGCCGTCGCGCCCGCCGCGCCCACGCCGCGGGCCGAGGCGCTGGATGCGGTGCTCGCGGAGCTCGTGGATGCCGTGCGCGAGGGCCGCACGCCGCCGCCCCTGTCGCCCGACCTCGCCATGGGCAGCGCGCCCGCGAGCGGCGCGCCGGCCGCGCTGGACCGCGTGCTGCGACAGGTGCAGCGGATGCACGCCGCGACGGCGGCGCTCGCCGTGGCGGGGGCGCCGGCTGCCGAGCACGGGGTGGCGGCGGATTGAGCGGTGGCCGCCCGCGCGCAGCGGCGGCGCGCGCCGTCGCGGTAGCGGCCACGGCCATCCCCAGATGCTCGCTCCGGTGCGCGCCCCTCGGACCCTGAGCGCCGACCACTCCGCTCGCCCCTCGCGCATCGCCCCGGCGGTTCGCTATTTGCGGCTCCGCCGCCGCAGCGCATCACGCCGGCCCCACCCGGCCGGCGGCCACAACCGCCACATCCTCGCCGACGCTCCCGCGCTCCGGAGGTGGGATGTTCCCGTCGTCGCTTGCCGTCGTGCTCACCGGCCTGCTCCTGGGTGGCGTCGCGCTC
>DATANT010000045.1:0-2347 GCA_036266115.1 Gemmatimonadaceae bacterium
TGGGGCGTGACCGAGAACAACCGGCGCGCGCGCTACTACGACGTCACCGACCTGGGGCGCGCGCATCTCGCTCGCGAGACGGCCACCTGGGTGCGTTACGCGGAGACGGTCACCGGCATCCTCACCGATCCGCAGACGGCATCCTGAGCCGGCATTCATCCCGAGCCCGCCCCCATGCTCCCACCGCGGATTCGCCGCGCCTTCCGCCTTGCCGTCCGGAAGCCCGAGCGGACGATGGCCGACGTCGATATCGAGCTCCGCTTCCACGTCGAGCAGCGCGTGGAGCAGCTCGTCGCGTCGGGCTGGACGCGTGCCGACGCCGAGGCGGAGGCTCGACGACGCTTCGGCCCATCCTGGGACGAGGCGGTTCGACAACTTCACTGCTCCGGGAATACCCGGGAGGACCGCCTGGCCATGCGCGAAAGACTCGACTCCCTCTGGCGTGACGTGCGGCAAGCCGTGCGCGCGCTCCGGCGGGCTCCGCGCTTCGCCGCCGCCGCGGTGCTCACCCTGGCCCTCGGGCTCGGGTCCACGACGGTCATCTTCTCGCTCGTCGATCACGTGGTCCTCCGCCCGCTCCCCTACACCGACGCGGCCCGGCTGGTGGTCGTACGCGAGAACGTCGCCCGCCTTCGCGACGTGTACCCGTCCATGCCGGCCAACGCCAGCCACTTTCTCGAATGGCGGCGCGGGTGCGGCGCCTGCGACGGGATGGCCGCCATCAAGCCGTCCGCCGTCACGCTCACCGCCGGCGGCGATCCACAGCGCCTCGGCGGCGCCCGGGTCTCGGCGAGCCTGTTCCCGCTCCTCGGCGTGCGTCCGGCCCTGGGCCGGGCCTTCCGTACCGAGGAGGATCAGCCGGGTCGGGCCCAGGTCGTCGTGATCAGCGACGCGCTCTGGAGGCGACAGTTCGGCGCCGATCCATCCATCATCGGACGCGCCATCACGCTCAACAACCTCTCGTTCGAGGTCGTGGGCGTGCTGCCGCCCACCTTCACCCTGCCCGGCGGTGATGCGCTCGGCGCACTCGCCGGGCTCCCGCACACCATGGACGTGTTCCGGCCGCTCGCGCTCACGGACGGCGAGGCGACCAGCGGCGGTGAGTTCGATTACGTGGTTCTGGCGCGCCTGCGCGCCGGCGCGACGGCAGAACAGCTGCGCGCACAGCTGGACGTCATCCAGGCGGGATTCACCGAGCGAGCTGGCCTGCCCGACGGCGAGCTGCGCGCCGTGATCGTGCCCCTACACACCCAGGTGGTGGGCGGCATCGGCCGTCCGCTGCTTCTCCTGCTGGGCGCGGTGGGTGCGGTGCTCCTGATCGTGTGCGTGAACCTCACCAATCTCTCGCTGGCGCGGAACGCCGGCCGGGCACGGGAGTCCGCAGTGCGAGTGGCATTGGGGGCTGGTCGTGGGCGGCTCGCGCGCCTCGCGCTCGCGGAGAGCCTGGCCGTGGCGCTCGCGGGCGGAGCGCTCGGGCTGCTGTTCGCGCACTGGGGGCTCGGCGTGCTCGTGGCACTCGCTCCGGAAACCCTGCCGCGCGTGGCCGAGGTGCGGCTGGACGCCCGCGTGTTCGTGGCGGCCGTGCTGCTCACCGCGCTCGTCGGCGTGGCGGTCGGTGCGCTCCCCGCCATCCGCGCGGGGCAGGCCAACCCCGGCGAGGCACTCAAGGCGGGAGGTCGCACGGCGACCAGCGGGCGCGCCGCCTCGCGGCGCCGCTCGCTGTTCATCGCCGCGCAGGTGGCATTCAGCACCGTGCTGCTCGTCGGCACCGGGCTGTTCCTCACGAGCTTCATGCGCGTGATGGGCGTGGAGAAGGGATTCGACACCCAGCGCGTGCTCGCCCTCGACGTGGCGCTGCCGAGGACCGGCTACGCCACGGACGAGCGCCGCGAGCAGTTCTTCGAGCGGGCGCTTGCCGAGGTGACCGCCGTGCCGGGTGTGGCCACGGCGGCGGCGGCGAGTGCGCTGCCGCTGGAGGGGGAGACATGGGTGGACCGGATCGCCCGAGCCGAGGACGCCGGCGCCGTGGACCGGTGGCCCACCGCCAATCTTCGCTTCGTGAGCCCGGACTACTTCACGGCCATGGGCACGGCGCTGCGTCGCGGCCGGCCATTCGCCGCCAGTGAGCGGGAGCGCCGCGTCGTGGTCGTTTCCGAGCGCGTGGCCCGCACCCTCTGGCCGGGACAGGACGCGGTAGGCCAGCGGATCCTGGCGGGCAACAAGGCGGTCGCGGCCGAAGTGGTAGGCGTCGCCGCGGACGTGCGAACCCCCACCCTCGAAGGGGAGGGCAGCCTGGTGGTCTACCTGCCCCTCTGGGAGTACCCGCCCGCCCAGGGCACGGTGATCG
>DATANT010000046.1:0-3140 GCA_036266115.1 Gemmatimonadaceae bacterium
TGCTGCAGCTCTACGAGCTGGAATACGGCGCGGCGCCAGCGCTGGCCGCGGGGACGCCGCTCGGCACGGACGCGGGGCGCCCGGCCGTGGACGGCGCACCGACGGCGACCGGGTAACGCGACCGGACCGCGAGCGTGGCCCCGCACCGGGCCGCCGGCAACGTGGTGCCGCATCCCGTGCGCGCGCCCCGGCCGCTGGCCCCGGCCACCGGGAGGCGCCGGCGAGGTGCACGCGACATCACCTGACGCGGGAGTGATTGGCCATGAGTTCCATACCCAGAGAGCTCGCCTCGCGCCTGCTTCGGCGCGAATGGGACCGCCTGTCGGCGGTCGAGCGCAGCGTGATCGAGGCCATTTCGAGGCGCGAGCCGGTGAGCCAGGATCCGGAGGCGCTCGCGGGAGGGCCGCCCACGCCCGGCGAGCGGCTCGCCGACCGTCTCGCGACCTTCGGCGGATCATGGCGGTTCATCCTCATCTTCCTCGGGTTCCTCGCGGTGTGGGTGGTGCTGAACGCCATGATCCTGGCCCCGCGCCACGAGGCGTTCGACCCGTATCCGTTCATCTTTCTGAACCTGTTCCTCTCCATGCTGGCCGCGCTCCAGGCGCCCGTGATCATGATGTCGCAGAACCGCCAGGCGGCGCGCGACCGCCAGGCGGCAAACCACGACTATCGGGTGAACCTGAAGGCCGAACTCGAGATCCGCTCGCTGCACGAGAAGCTGGACGAGCTGCGGGAGGGGCGCTGGACCGATCTCGTAACCATGCAGCGGGACCAGATCCGATTGCTCGAGCGCCTGCTGGACGACGCCGTGCCTCGCGACACTCGACGGCTGCCGGACCCGCGAGCTCCGGAGTAGTGCCGCCGCCCGCCATGCGCCCCAGCCGGTGTCGCACCCTTGACCGATGGCGGATAATCGCGGACGTTCACGGACGATGAACGCTCACGCCAGCCTTCCCGCCTCGCCCCAGCCCGCGATCGGCACCGGCGCGCGTACGCGCGCGCGCGTGCCGCTCGCCCGTGGGAGACGCACGCGCGCGGTCGCCGCGGTACGGCGCCGCCCGGCGAGGTCTGCACCATGACGCTCGTGGACGACTCGCCGCAGGGCGGCGCGGCCGGGCCCACCGTGCCCGATGCGCGCGCCTCGGAGGCGATGCTCGCCGCCATTCTCTCCATCGCCGCGGACGCGATCATCACCGTGGACGACGCGGAGCGGATCATGCACTTCAACAGCGGCGCGGAGCAGATCTTCGGCTATGCGGCGGCGGAGATCGTGGGGCATCCCCTGGAGCTCCTGCTGCCCGAGCGGTACCGCGCCGCGCATCACGGTCACGTGCGGCAGTTCGGTGCGGGGCAGCACACGGCGCGGCAGATGGGGCACCGTCGCGAGATCTTCGGGCTGCGACGGAACGGGGAGGAGTTCCCGGCCGAGGCCTCGATCTCCAAGCTGGAGCTCCCGGATGGTCGCACGGTGTACTCGGCGGTGCTGCGCGACATCACCGAGCGCAAGCGGGTGGAGCAGGAGCAGCGTTTCCTCGCCACGGCGAGCAGCGTCCTCGCGTCGTCGCTCGACGTCGCGGCCACCATGGCGGTCGTGCCCGATCTGGCCGTGCCCATGCTCGCCGATTGGTGCGCGCTCGCCGTGCTGGAGGCGGACGAGACGATCCACCGCGTGGCGGCACCCCACGCCGATCCGGCACTCGCCGGGAGCCTGGAGGAGCTGTTCCGACGCTACCCGCTGGACTGGGACTCGCCCTGGGTGGCCGTGGACGTACTCCGCACCGGGCGGGCGGAGCTGGTGGCGCATGTGAGCGACGACTGGCTGGAGGCCCGCGTGGTGGATGCCGAGCATCACCGGTTGCTGCGGCGCGTCGGTAGCAGCTCGCTGCTCAGCGTGCCGCTCGTGGCGCGGGAGCGGGTGATCGGCGCGCTCACCATGGGCCGCATGAGTGCGCGCCGGCCGTTCGACGACGGCGACCTGGCGGTCGCGCGCGATCTGGGGCTGCGCGCGGCGCTCGCGCTCGACAGCGCGCGGCTGTACCGCGCGGCGCAGCGCGCCACGCGCGAGCGCGACGTGGTGCTCGGCGTCGTCTCGCACGACCTGCGCAATCCGCTCAGCGCCATCGCCATGTGCGCGAGCGTCCTGCGCGAGAGCCCGCCGGAGGCGGCCGCCGACCGGCGAACGCTCGCAGACACCATCCACGAGTCCGCGGAATGGATGCAGCGGCTGATGCGCGACCTGCTGGACGTGGCCGCATTGGAGGCCGGGGCTCTCTCGCTCGAGCGACGGGACGAGGACGTGGGCGCCATCATGCAGCGCCTGCGCTCGATGTTCGAGCACCCGGCGGCCGAGGGGCGACTCACGTTCGCCGTGGACGTCGTGCCCGGTGTGGACGCCATCCTGGCCGACGGCGAGCGGGTGCTGCAGGTGCTCGCCAATCTGGTGGGCAACGCGGTGAAGTTTACCGAGCCGGGGGGAACCGTGGCCGCGCGAGCGGAGCCGTGCGGGCGCGAGGTACGGTTCTCGGTGGCGGACACCGGTCCGGGCATTCCGGTGGAGAGCGTGCCGCGCGTATTCGAGCTGTACTGGCACGCGCGGCACAGCGGGCGCCGACGCGGCTCGGGCTACGGGTTGGCGATCGCGCGGGGCCTCGTGGAGGCGCACGGCGGCCGCATCTGGGTGGAGAGCACGCCGGGCGTGGGGAGCACGTTCTATTTCACCGTCCCCGCCGGCGGGACGGCGGGGGCCGCGGCGGGTGAGACCGCGCCAGCCGCCGGCTAATGTGCGTCGCGGACGTCGCGTGACGCGTCGTCCGGCAGGGGCGAGCAGTCCGCGGGACGGGGGCGTGCGCTGTCATCGCGCGGGAGCGAGTGGCACGGAGTGCAGCTCTCCTTCTGTCATCCGGCAGGAGTGCAGGCCAGAGGGGGATCAGTCCTTCCTTGTCATCCCGCAGGAGCGAGCCGTCCGCAGGACGGAGCCTTCCTTGTCATCCCGCAGGAGTGGCCGGCCCGCAGGGCCGCACACGAGTGTCGGGATCGCCTTCCCGTCCCGTGATGCGCGTCCGCCGTGCCTGCCTGCCTGCCGTCGCTGTCGGGTGTTCGGGGTCAAACGGCCGCGAGGGAGAGCGATCCCGACACTCGCT
>DATANT010000047.1:0-12464 GCA_036266115.1 Gemmatimonadaceae bacterium
GATGATGTTCTCCTTCAGGCCAAGCAGGTCGTCCTTCGCGCCGCGGATAGCCGCGTCGGTAAGGACTCGCGTCGTCTCCTGGAACGAAGCCGCCGAGATGAACGACTGCGTGGTGAGCGACGCCTTCGTGATGCCGAGCAGCAGGGGCTCCGCCGTCGACGGACCCTCCTTCCGCTTCTTCATCCGATCGTTCTCGTCGCGGAAGACCTGCTTGTCCACGTGCTCGCCCTCGAGGAACTCCGTCTCGCCCGGATCCATGATCCGGACCTTCTGGAGCATCTGGCGGACGATCACGCCGATGTGCTTGTCGTTGATCTTCACACCCTGCAGGCGATAGACCTCCTGCACCTCGTTGAGCAGGTACTCCTGCACGGCGCGCGGGCCCTTGATCCGCAGGATGTCGTGCGGGTTCACCGGTCCCTCGCTCAGACGGTCACCGGCCCGCACGCGGTCGCCCTCGTGCACGCGAAGGTGCTTGCCGGCCCCCACCTCGTACAGCTGGGCGGCGGTCGCCTCGTCCGTGACCCACTTCCCGTCCACGAGCGCCATGGGCTGCACGTAGATCTCGCGCTTGCCGCGCTTGATGTCGCCGAACCGCACGACGCCGTCCACCTCGGAGATCGTCGCCGGATCCTTCGGGCGGCGCGCCTCGAACAGCTCCGCCACTCGCGGCAGACCGCCGGTGATGTCGCGCGTCTTGTACGCCTCGCGGCCCACCTTGGCGATGGTCACGCCGGCATGGATCGCCTGGCCGTCCTCCACGATGAGCTGCGCGCCCACCGGGATGACGAAGTCGCGCACGCGCTCCTCCTTGGCCCCGGTGCCCTGCCAGATCTCGATGTGCGGGTGCAGCTTCTTCTCGCGATCCTCGATGACGACGCGCTGGCGCAGCCCGGTGAGCTCGTCGAGCTCCTCGGACACCGACTCGTCCTCCACGAGGTCCACGAAGCGGATGCGCCCCTCGACGTCGGCGATGATGGGGTTGGTGTACGGGTCCCAGGTGAAGATCACCTGGTCCTTCCGCACCTCCTGCCCGTCCTCCACCATGAGGATGGCGCCCAGCGGCACCTGCAGCCGCGCGCCCACCGCGGCGTTGCGCTCGCTCGACGTCCGGATCACGAGCTCGCCCTCGTACGAGGTGACGATCTTCTGTCCCTCGGGGTTCACCACGGTCACCAGTCGGTCACCGAGCTCGATCGCGCCGGCCACCTTGGTCTTGCGCGCCGTCTGCTCGGCGATACGCGCCGCCGTGCCACCGATGTGGAACGTGCGCAGCGTGAGCTGCGTGCCCGGCTCGCCGATGGACTGCGCCGCGATGATGCCCACGGCCTCGCCCAGGTCCACCATCTGCATGGTGGCCAGGTTGCGCCCGTAGCACATGCGGCACAGCCCGCGCTTGGCCTCGCAGGTGAGCACGGAGCGGATGGTCACCGTCTCGATGCCCGCCTCCTCGATCTCGCGCGCCGTGTCCTCGTCGATCAGCTCGCCCTGCTCCGCCAGGATGCGCGGCCGCCCCGACTCGTCGCGCTCGTGCGGATCGGCCACGTCCTCCGCGGCCACCGTGCCCACGATGCGCTCCGAGAGCGGCTCGATGATGTCCTCGCCTTCCTTCAGCGCGCCCACCTCGAGGCCGAGGATCGTGCCGCAATCCTCCTCGGCGATCGTCATGTCCTGCGCCACGTCCACCAGGCGGCGCGTCAGGTAGCCGGCGTCCGCCGTCTTGAGCGCGGTGTCCGCCAGACCCTTCCGCGCGCCGTGCGTCGAGATGAAGTACTCGAGCACCGACAGTCCTTCGCGGAAGTTCGACTTGATCGGGCTCTCGATGATCTCGCCGATGCCGCCGGTGAGCTTCTTCTGCGGCTTGGCCATCAGGCCGCGCATGCCCGCCAGCTGGCGGATCTGGTCGCGCGAGCCTCGCGAGCCGGAGTCGAACATCATGAACACCGGGTTGAACCCGCCCTGCGACTCGCGCATGGTCTTCACCATGGCGTCCGCGATGTCGGAGTTCGCGTGCGTCCAGGTGTCGATCACCTTGTTGTAGCGCTCGCCGTTCGTGATGTTGCCCGTCTGGTAGGCGCGCTGGAAGCGCTCCACGCGCTCCGTCGCCTCCACCAGCAGCGTCTCCTTCTCGGCCGGGATGTGCAGGTCCTCGATCCCGATCGACACGCCGCCGCGCGTGGCGTTGAAGAAGCCGAACTCCTTCAGGCGGTCCAGGAACTCCACCGTCGCGGCCAGCCCGGCGTGCCGGTAGCTCTCGAACACGAGCTCCCCGAGCGCCTTCTTCTTCATGTCGCGGTTCTGGTAGCCGAGCACCTTCGGCACGATCGCGTTGAACAGCGCGCGGCCGATCGTCGTGCCCACCCACCGCGCCCCGTCCACCTCGTCGTCCACCCAGTAGCGGATGGGCGTGTGGTGCGTCACGCGACCCTGCGCCAGCGCCATCTCCACCTCGGCCACCGTGCGGTAGGCCTTGGCCGTCTTCACCGCCTCCTCGAAGTCGGCCGTCTGCTTGGTGGCCACGTAGCAGCCCAGCACGATGTCCTGGCTCGGCTCCGCCACCGGGCGTCCGTCGCTCGGCTTGAGGATGTTGTTGCTCGAGAGCATGAGCAGGCGGCACTCGAGCTGCGCCTCGAACGAGAGCGGCACGTGCACGGCCATCTGGTCGCCGTCGAAGTCCGCGTTGAACGCGGCGCAGACGAGCGGATGGATGCGAATGGCCTTCCCTTCCACGAGCACCGGCTCGAACGCCTGGATGCCCAGACGGTGGAGCGTGGGCGCGCGGTTCAGCAGCACCGGGTGGTCCTTGATGATCTCCTCGAGGATCTCGAACACCTCGGGGCTCTCGCGCTCCACGATCTTCTTGGCGCGCTTGACCGTCTCGGCGATGCCGTTCTCCACCAGCTTGTGGATGATGAACGGCTTGAACAGCTCCAGCGCCATGGCCTTGGGCAGGCCGCACTGGTGCAGCTTGAGCTCCGGGCCCACCACGATCACCGAGCGGCCCGAGTAGTCCACGCGCTTGCCGAGCAGGTTCTGACGGAACCGGCCCTGCTTGCCCTTGAGCATGTCGGAGAGCGACTTCAGGGGCCGCTTGCCGCGGCCGCGAATCGCCTTGGAGCGCCGGCCGTTGTCGAACAGCGCGTCCACCGCCTCCTGCAGCATCCGCTTCTCGTTCCGGAGGATGACCTCCGGCGCGCGATGCAGGATCAGCTTCTGCAGGCGGTTGTTGCGGTTGATGACGCGGCGGTACAGGTCGTTCAGGTCGCTCGTCGCGAAGCGGCCGCCGTCCAGCGGCACGAGCGGCCGCAGGTCGGGCGGGATGACCGGGATCACGTCCAGGATCATCCACTCCGGCCGGTTGCGCGCACTGCCCGAGGCGCCCGAGTTGCGGAACGCGTCGACGATCTTGAGCCGCTTGAGCGTCTGCTTCTTGCGGTGCTGCGACGTCTCGGTGAGCACCTGGGCGCGGAGCGTCTCGGCGAGCGAGTCCACGTCCACGCGGCGCAGCAGCTCACGGGCCGCCGGCGCGCCGATGTCGGCGAGGAAGGCCTGATCGCCCTCCTCCTTCGCCTTGGCCCGGAGCGCCAGGTACTCGTCCTCGTCGAGCAGCTGATTGACGCGGACGTCCTGGTTGCCCGCGTCGATCACGACGTAGTTGGAGTAATAGACGACCTTCTCGAGATCACGCAGGGTGAGGTCGAGCAGGTTCCCCATGGGGCTGGGGAGCGTCTTGAAGAACCAGATGTGCGCCACGGGCACGGCGAGCTCGATGTGCCCCATGCGGTCGCGCCGCACCTTGCTGAGCGTGACCTCCACGCCGCAGCGGTCGCAGATCACCCCGCGATAGCGGATGCGCTTGTACTTCCCGCAATGGCACTCCCAGTCCTTCACCGGACCGAAGATGCGCTCGCAGAAGAGCCCATCCTTCTCCGGCTTGAACGACCGGTAGTTGATGGTCTCGGGCTTGGTGACCTCGCCCCAGCTCCACCAGGTGCGGAGCCCGGCCACTTCCAGCCGCTCACGCTCCTTCTGGTCCTTGGGGCCGCGGATCTCCTCCGGAGAGGCGATGCGCACCTGGATATTGTCGAACGCGGACGCGCGGGCTTCGCGCGTGCTGCGAAAATCGATCATCGCCTACTCCTCGCTTCCGTTGCCGTTGCCGCCGTCCAGTGCGGCCAAGCCGTCCTCTTCCGCGGAACCCATCTTCACGTAGATGCCCAGCGCCTGCAGCTCCTTCACGAGCACGTTGAACGACTCGGGAATGCCCGGCTCGGGCAGGTTCTGCCCCTTCACGATGGCCTCGTACACCCGGCTCCGACCATTCACGTCGTCGGACTTGACCGTGAGGATCTCCTGCAGCGTGTGCGCGGCACCGTACGCCTCGAGCGCCCACACTTCCATCTCGCCGAAGCGCTGACCGCCGAACTGCGCCTTGCCGGCCAGCGGCTGCTGGGTGACCAGCGAGTACGGACCGATGCTCCGCGCGTGGATCTTGTCGTCCACGAGGTGCGAGAGCTTGAGCATGTAGATCTCGCCCACCGTCACCGGGCTGGCGAACGTCTCGCCGCTCCGGCCGTCGCGCAGGCGCACCTTGCCCGCCGCCGTGAGCCCCGACAGGCGGAGCAGCTCGGTGGCCGCGGCGTCCACGTCACTCTCGGACTTCTTGCCGAGAATGGCCGCCAGCGCCGGCAGCTCCTGCTCCAACAGGAAGCTGGCCGCATCGCGGTCGCGCTGTCCTTCCAGCTCGGCCACCACCGCGGCGAACCCACCCTGCTGCGCGGCCGACAACGTCTCGGCCTCGGCCTGATGGAAAGCGATGCGGTAGTCGAGCTCCGCCGCCTCGCGCGCCGCCAGCTCCTTGGCCGAGAGCACCAGGAACTCGCGGATGCGGTTGTAGACGTCCTTCGTGGTCGCGGACAGGCCGCGCCCGTTCAGATCGTTCAGCGACGCGTCGGACAGCAGCTCCACGCGGTCGCCGCTCGCGACGCTCGCCGCCCCGATGTCCTTGAGGATGGCGCGAATGTCGTCGTCGGCGATCACCGGCGCCGGCGTCTGGAGCGCCAGCGCGTCCGGCATGCCCTTGAGCGCGGCCAGCTTGAGCAGCAGGCCGATCTCGCGCTCGTTGGCCCCCTGGAACACCGGCGTCTTGGCGTAGAAGCCCAGGATCTTGGCGGCCCACCCGAGGTGGGTCTCCAGGATCTGCCCCACGTTCATGCGGCTCGGCACGCCGAGCGGGTTGAGCACGATGTCCACCGGTCGGCCGTCGGGGAGGAACGGCATGTCCTCCTCGGGCACGATGCGGGCAACGATACCCTTGTTGCCGTGGCGGCCGGCCATCTTGTCGCCCACCGAGATCTTGCGCTTCTCGGCCAGGTATACCTTCACCAGCTGGATCACGCCCGGCGGCAGCTCGTCGGGCTGCAGGATGCGATCGATGCGCTCCTCCGCCCGCTCCTCGAGGCGCGTCTTCTCCTCGTTGGCGGCGTCGATGATGCGGCGCATCGCCTCGTTCGTGGGCTTGTCCTCCACCCGGAACGTCTTGAGGTCCAGCGTGGGCAGGCGCAGCTCGCGGAGCACCTCGGCGGTGAGCACCGTCCCCGCGGGGATGGCCTCCTCCACCGTGCCGCTCTTGAGCGCGAGCGCCACCGTCTGCCCCTCGAGCAGCTCCACGAGCTCACCGTCGCGCACCTCGTTCACGCGCTGCTTCTCGTCGTGCTCCAGCTGGCGCACCTCGCCGATGCGCTCGCCGCGGTCCTTCTCCACCACCTGGTCCTCGATACGCGAGAAGATCTTCACGTCGATGACCACGCCTTCCATGCCCGGCGACACCTTGAGCGAGCTGTCCTTCACGTCCTTCGCCTTCTCGCCGAAGATGGCCGTGAGCAGCTTCTCTTCCGGCGACAGCTCCGTCTCGCCCTTGGGCGTGATCTTGCCGACGAGGATGTCGCCCGGCTTCACCTGCGCGCCGATGCGCACGATGCCGCGCTCGTCGAGGTCCACGAGGGCCTCCTCGGCCACGTTCGGGATCTCGCGCGTGATCTCCTCCTGCCCACGCTTCGTGTCGCGCACGTGCAGCTCGAGCTCCTGGATGTGGATGGACGAGTAGACGTCCTCCTTCACCAGGCGCTCGCTGAGGACGATGGCGTCCTCGAAGTTGTGCCCGTACCACGGCATGAAGGCCACGGTGACGTTGGCGCCGAGGGCGAGCTGCCCCTTCTCGGTGCCGGCGCCGTCGGCGAGCACCTCGCCCGCCTTCACCCGCTGGCCGAGCCGCACCAGCGGCCGCTGGTTGATGGCCGTGTCCTGGTTCGTGCGCCAGTACTTCTTGATGCGGTAGCGGTCGTGCTGCGTGAGCCGCGCCAGCGGACGGTCGCCCGCCCGGCGCTCCTCGGCCACCTTGCGGCGCTGCGAGGGGCCGGCGTCGACGATGATCTCGTCGGCCGTCACGCGGGTCACCACGCCGTCACGCAGCGCGATCACCGTGGCGCCCGAATCGCGCGCCACCGTCTCCTCCAGCCCCGTGCCCACCACCGGCGTGCGCGGGTTGAGCAGCGGCACCGCCTGGCGCTGCATGTTGGAGCCCATCAGCGCGCGGTTGGCGTCGTCGTGCTCCAGGAACGGGATGAGCGCGGCGGCGATGGAGACCAGCTGCTCCGGCGCCACGTCCATGTAGTCGATGCGCGTGGGCGGCAGCAGCGGGAAGTCGCCTTCCTGCCGGCAGAGCACCAGGTCGTCCACGAACGTGCCATCGGGGTTGAGGTGCGCGTTGGCCTGCGCGATCGTCGCCCCCTCCTCACGGTTCGCGTCCAGCCACGCGAGCTCGCCCGTCACGATGCCGTCGCGCACCACGCGGTATGGCGTCTCGATGAAGCCGAGATCGTTCACGCGGGCATAGCAGGCGAGCGACGTGATGAGGCCGATGTTCGGGCCTTCCGGCGTCTCGATGGGGCACATGCGCCCGTACTGCGAGTAGTGCACGTCACGCACCTCGAAGCCGGCGCGCTCGCGCGTCAGACCGCCCGGTCCGAGCGCCGAGAGGCGACGCTTGTGCGTCAGCTCGGCGAGCGGATTGGTCTGGTCCATGAACTGCGAGAGCTGCGACGAGCCGAAGAACGCCTGGATCACCGCCGACACCGTGCGCGCGTTCACGAGGTCGTCGAGCGAGATCTTCTCGGGATCGGTGTTGATCGACATCCGCTCCTTGACCAGTCGCGCCATGCGCGAGAGGCCCACGGAGAACTGGTTGGCGATCAGCTCACCCACCGAGCGGATGCGGCGGTTGCCCAGGTGGTCGATGTCGTCCGTGTGCGCCCGCCCCTCGTGCAGCTCCACGAGGTAGCGGATGATGGCCACGAAGTCCTCCTTCGTGAGCACCGTGGTGCTGGCCGGCGTGCTGAGGCCGAGCCGCTGGTTGATCTTGTAGCGGCCCACGCGCCCCAGGTCGTAGCGCTTGGGGCTGAAGAACAGCCGCTCCAGCGCCTGGCGCGCCGTCTCGCGGTTGGGCGCCTCGCCCGGCCGCAGCAGCGAGTAGATCTGGCGGAGCGCGACCTCCTCGGCCTCGGCGCCCTCGAGCCGCTCGCCCTTGGCGTTGCGCCCCGTGGGATCCTTGGCGAGCGTGTTCTTGATCAGCGTGGACTCCACGCGGCCGCTCACGACGAACGCGGAGACGCGCACGATGCCCGCCTTCCGCAGCCGCTTCACGAGCGCCAGCGTGAGCTGCTGGTGCGCCTCGGCCAGCACCTCGCCGCTCTCCGGGTCCACCACGTCGATCGCCAGCGCACGCGGCGCATCGCGCTCGCCGGCCTCGAGGGCCTCGAGCTCGTCGCGCAGGTCGAGCGTCATGTGCGACGCGAAGACCTTGATCGTGTCGATCCCCTGGCGGCGCAGGCGGTTGAAGACGTCCTCGGTGAGCTCGTCGCCTTCACGCACGAGGAGCTCGCGCTCGGCCGCCTCGCGCGCGGCCTTCGCCTTCTTGGTGCGCGCCTTGGGGGCGTCCTCCTCGGTGGCCTCACCGGCGAGGTTCACGTCCTCGGCGATGATGGCGCCGAGGAGCTCGCGCAGGTCGGTGCGGCTCTCGCGCTTCTTGGTGAGATCGAGCTCGCGCACGGCGAAGAAGAGCCGGAGCAGGTCGGAGTCCGACCCGTAGCCGAAGGCGCGCAGGAGCGCCGTCGCCGGGAACTTCTTCTTCTTGTCGATGTGGACGTAGATGATGTCGTGGATGTCGACGGTGAATTCCACCCACGACCCACGGAACGGGATGATGCGCGACGAGATCAGCCGCTGGCCGTTGGGGTGGGTGCTCTCCTCGAACACCACGCCCGGCGACCGGTGCAGCTGGCTGACGATGACGCGCTCGGCGCCGTTGATGACGAAGGTGCCGAGCCCGGTGAGCAGGGGGAGCTCGCCGAGGTAGACTTCCTTCTCGATGATGTTGCGCGGGCGCTTGACGCCGTTCACTTCCTCGTTGATGACGAGCTGCAGCGTCGCCTTCAACGGGGCGGAGTACGTCATGTCGCGCTCGATGCACTCCTCCACGGTGTACTTCGGCTCACCGAGCGCGTAGCGCACGAATTCGAGCGAGAAGTTTTCGTGGACGTCCGTGATCGGGAAGAGGTCCTTGAAGACCCGCTCGAGCCCGACGTCTTCCCGGTTGTGCGAGGCCGCGTCCAGTTGGAGCAGGGCCTCGAAGGCGCGCGTCTGGATGTCGAGGAGATGTGGCATCTCCATCCCCATGTCCAGCTTCGCGAACGAGATTTCCTTCAAGAGATCAGCCATTGAGCACCCGCGCGCAGGCGAAAACGGCCTCGACCCCGTCTCCCGGCGCGAAAAGCGCGAGAGCGGGGCGAGGCGCATCAGCTTTCAGTTGTGGAGCGATCTGTAATGTACACAATCGCGTCAGAGTCAGGTAGTCGACCGGCGGCCCAATGCCGAGGAGCTCGGCATCGGCCGCGCGGCGGTGGCAGCTCGAGGGCGGGTGACCGGACGCGCGGAACCGCACGCTCCCGTCGACCTCCGCCCCCTGGCTGTCCGACCGCGGCCGCTTACTTGACCTCGACGGTCGCGCCCTGCTCTTCCAGCTTGGCCCGCACGGCGGCCGCCTCGTCCTTCGACACCCCGGCCTTGATCTCCGAGGGGGCGCCATCCACGAGGTCCTTCGCCTCCTTGAGGCCCAGGCCGGTCAGCTCGCGCACGACCTTGATGACCTGGATCTTCTTCGCGCCGGCATCCTTGAGCATGACCGTGAACTCGGTCTGCTCCTCGGCGGCCGGGGCGGCCGCGCCACCAGCGGCGGCCGGAGCGGCGCCCACCGGGGCGGCGGAGATCGTGACGTTGAACTTGCTCTTGAAGGCCTCGATCAGCTCGGCGAGATCGAAGACCGACATGTTGCCGATCGCCTCGAGGATCTCGTCCTTGCTCAGGGTCGCGTTAGCCATTGTCCTTTCTCCTCAGGGAAAAACCCAGGCGACTCCAATGAGTCCTGGGGCGTGTGATCAGGCAGACGCCTGGGAATTCAGGCGCTCTCGCGCTGGGTCTTCAGCGCGTCGAGCGCACCTGCGAACATGTAGAGCAGGCCGTTGAGCGCGCCCACGAAGGACGCGAGCGGCGCCTGCAGGCCGGCCCCGAGGTCGGCGAGCATCTGCTCGCGCGACGGGAGATTGGCGAGCGCCTTCACCTGATCGGTGCTGATCGCCTTTCCCTCGAGGACTCCGCCCTTCACTTCGGGCTTCTGGTCGTTCTCCCGCGCGAAGTCGGAGAGGACCTTGGCCGCGGCCACGGCATCGCTCGACACCACGAGCCCCGTGGGCCCCCGGAGCCGCGCGCCAACCAGGCCGCTCTCGTTCACCGCACGCAGCGCGAGCGTGTTCTTGATGACCACGTACTCCACGCCGGCCTTGCGCAGCCGGCGGCGAAGCTCGGTCATCCGCTTCACGTTGAGCCCGGTGAAATCCGTATAGTACAGCGCCGAGGCGCTCTTCAGCTTGTCGGTCAGCTCGGTGACGAGCTGGTCCTTGTCGCTACGCTTCATCGCCATCGGCCGTTACCGGAAGGGGGTAGTGTCGACGCCGACGCCGGGTCCCATGGTGCTGGAGACGGCGACGTTGCGGATGTAGACCCCTTTCGCCGCGCTCGGCTTGGAGCGGACGATCTGGTCCATGAAGGCGGTGAAGTTCGTCTCGAGCTGCTCGAGGGCGAACGACACCTTGCCGATGGCGGCGTGCACGTTACCGCTCTTGTCGACGCGGAACTCGATCTTACCCGCCTTCACCTCGCGCACCGCGCGGTCCACATCGAACGTCACGGTGCCGGCCTTGGGGTTCGGCATGAGCCCGCGGGGGCCCAGCACGCGACCCAGCTGGCCCACCTGGCCCATCTGGTCCGGCGTGGCGATCATGACGTCGAAGTCGAGCCAGCCTTCCTTGATGCGCGGGATGTACTCGAGGCCCACGAAGTCGGCACCCGCCGCCTCCGCGTCGCGCGCCTTGTCGCCGGCGGCGATGACGAGCACCCGCACCGTCTTGCCGGTGCCGGCCGGGAGCACGACGGTGCCGCGCACCACCTGGTCGGCGTGACGCGGATCCACGCCCAGGCGAACGGCGACCTCGACGCTCTCGTCGAACTTGGCATAGGCGCTCGCCTTCACGAGCTCCAACGCCTGACGGGCCGGCACGCGCGCGTCCACGTCACGCTTGGCGGCCGCGGCCACGTACTTCTTTCCACGCTTGGCCATCAGTCGCGTACCTCGAGACCCATCGAGCGCGCGGCGCCGGCCACCATGGCGATCGCGGACTCGATGGAATCGGTGTTGAGGTCGGGCATCTTGATCTCGGCGATCTTGCGCACCTGCGCCGAGGTCACCGAGCCCACCTTGGTGCGGTTGGGCGCGGCCGAGCCCTTGTCGATTCCCGCTTCCTTCTTCAGGAGCTCCGCCGCTGGCGAAGTCTTGAGGATGAAGGTGAACGACTTGTCGGCGAAGATGGTGACCTCGACCGGGATCACCATGTCCTGGCCCTGCGTGCGAGCGTTGAACTCCTTCACGAAGGCCATGATGTTGATCCCCTGCGGACCGAGGGCGGTTCCGACCGGGGGGGCCGGCGTCGCCTTGGCGGCAGGAATCTGCAGCTTGACGAATCCGGTGATCTTCTTTGCCATGAGTTGTCCTGTCGCGTACGGTCCGCCACCACCGTCTGGTCAGCCGGTGGCGGCCGGAACGCTCCCGCGGTTGTTTAACGTCGACGCGGTAGCCGACGGTCCTGCGAGGCGAGCCGACCGGAGACCGGTCAGTACGCCTTGAGCTGGAGGTAATCCAGCTCCACGCTCGTCGGGCGCCCGAAGAGGCTCACCGACACGCGCACCTTCCCCTTGTCCGGGATCACTTCTTCCACGGTCCCGTTGAAATCCGTGAACGGGCCTTCGGTGATCGCCACCGCCTGCCCGACCAGGAAGGGAATCTCTTCCTTCGGCTCGTCCTGCACACTCTCGTCGGCCACCCCGAGCAGGCGGTTCACCTCGTCGGGGCGCAGCGCCATGGGCGCCCGCTCCTGGCCGAGAAACTTGAGTACGCCCTGGATGCTGTTGATGATGTGGCTGGACTCCTGGTTCCACACCATCTCGGCCAGCACGTAGCCCGGGTAGAGCTTGCGCTCCACCGTGACCTTGCGGCCGTTCTTGATCTCGACCACTTCCAGCGTGGGCACCAGCGCCTGGCGAATGAGCCGCTCCTCGGGTGGGAGCGGATCGGCGTCGATCTTCCGCTGGATCAACGAGCGTACCTTGTTCTCGTGTCCGGCGGTGGTCTGAATCGCGTACCAGCGGTGGTCGCCCATGCGTCAGCGCCCGCCAAACAGGGTCGGCAGCCAGCGCACGAGCACCTGCTGGAGCACGACGTCCATCAGGGCGATCACGCCGCCGATGAACAGCGAGAGCGCGATGACGCCGATGGAGAGCTGGCGCACCTGGGGCCAGTCGGGCCAGGTGACCTTGCTCATCTCCACGAGCACTTCGTGGTAGAAGGTCGTGATTCGCTGGGGCAGGTTGGGGCGCGCGGCGTCGGCAGCCATGATTACTTCGTTTCCTTATGCAGCTTGTGGCAGTTGCAGCGGGGGCAATACTTCTTCCACTCCACGCGCTCCGGATGGAGGCGCTTGTTCTTCATGGCGAAGTAGTTGCGATTCTTGCAGTCGCTGCAGGCCAGGATGATCTTCTCGCGAGCCATTGGACTTCTAGGTGAGTGAGCGTGGAGCGTGCCGCGTGACGCGGCGCCGCCAGGTGGCGGAGGCCGCGCCGCGCGGCCGGCGTGCGTAGTGCTGGACCGTGCGTGAGGCCGTTACTTGATGATCTTGGCGACGACGCCGGCGCCGACCGTGCGGCCGCCCTCGCGGATCGCGAAGCGCAGCCCCTCGTCCATCGCGATCGGCGTGATCAGCTCGATCGTCATCTGGACGTTGTCCCCCGGCATCACCATC
>DATANT010000048.1:0-32873 GCA_036266115.1 Gemmatimonadaceae bacterium
GCCCAGACACCGATCACCCCCGGCGAGCTGACGCTGGAGACCAACGTCGCCACGCGGTGGGCCTACGGCGCACCCGGCACCACGCCGGCCGGTGGCGCCACGACCTGCCGCTGAGGTTCTCCTCGGTTCGCACCGCACGACGGCCCGGCGGACAGCTGCCCGCCGGGCCGTCGTGTGTCCGAGGCCATCGTGCGCCGATGGTCATGTCGGCTGGCAAGCGCGGCCCGGGCGGGCTCATGAGCGCCCCGCGGACCCGATGGCCGCGCTGAACGCCCGCACCCGGCCTCCTACCTCCGCTTTCCGCAGCAGTCCTCCCGACCGGGCTCCCGCACCGGGCACTACCGTGCCACTCGGGTGTTCCACGTGGAACATCCGGGTAGGCGGCGTGGAAAGTGTTCCACGTGGAACACTTTGCTTGGCCGCCCCATCCACAGCCCGGTATATTCCCGGCTCCTCCTCACCGCGCAGCGTCTGTGGCCCGAATCATCGCCATCGCAAACCAGAAGGGCGGCGTCGGAAAGACGACGACCGCCGTCAACCTCGCCGCCAGCCTGGCCGTCGCCGAACAGCGCACCCTGCTCGTGGACGCCGATCCCCAGGGGAATGCGTCCAGTGGGATCGGCCTCGACAAGGCAGCACTCACCTCGACCGTGTACGAGGTATTGAGCGGCGATGCCGTCGTGCGTGACGCCATCATCCGCGAGGTGCAGTTCCGGCATCTCGACGTGTTGCCGGCCACCCCGGACCTTGCCGGGGCCGAGATCGAGCTCGTCGGACGTGAGGGGCGCGAGCGCGTGATGCGCGAGGCGCTCGCCACCGTGGCCGACCAGTACGACTATGTCCTCATCGACTGCCCCCCGTCGCTGGGGCTGATCACCATCAACATGCTCGCCGCCGCCGACGCCCTGCTGATCCCGGTGCAGTGTGAGTACTACGCGCTGGAAGGGCTCTCGCAGCTGCTGAACACCGTGCATCTCGTGCAGCGGAGCGTGAACCCCGAGCTCGGGATCGATGGCGTGCTGCTCACCATGTACGACTCCCGGCTGAACCTCTCGCGCCAGGTGGCGGCCGACGCCCGGGAGTACTTCGGCCCCAAGGTGTTCGAGAGCGTCATCCCGCGGAATGTGCGCCTGGCCGAGGCGCCGAGCTTCGGGAAGCCGATCATTCTGTACGACGTGGCGTCGATCGGCGCGCAGGCGTACATGCAGGTGGCCCGCGAGCTGCTCGAGCGGCACGACAACGTCCAGGGCGCCGCGGCCGCTGCGGCCGCGGGATGACCCCGCCCCCCGAGAAGCCGCGGCGGCTGGGGCGGGGCCTCGAGGCGCTCCTCGCCGCCACCGCCACCAGCCGGGCGCCCGCCGGCGTCTCCGGCGAGGCGAAGACCGCCGAGCCCGAGAGGGCGGCCAGTGAGCTGCAGCGGCTCGCGATCGCGCAGATTCGCCCCAATCCCTACCAGCCTCGCAAGGAGTTCAGGGCCGAGGAGCTCGCCGATCTGGAGTCGAGCCTCAAGGCTACCGGGCTGCTGCAGCCCATCACCGTCCGCCCCGCTGCCAGCGGCTACGAGCTGATTGCCGGGGAGCGGCGCCTGCGCGCCGCGACCAACCTTGGCTGGACCGAGATCCCCGCCATCGTGCGGGACATCGACGACCGCACGCTGCTCACCCTGGCCATCGTCGAGAACCTGCAGCGCGTGGACCTCAACCCGCTGGAGGAGGCCGAGGGATATCAGCGGCTGGTGGACGAGTTCGGGCTCACGCAGCAGCAGGTGGCCGACGTCGTCGGCAAGGACCGCTCGACCGTGGCCAACATGTTGCGGCTATTGGGGTTGCCAGCAGCCGTGCGCCGCCTCATGCTGGACGGGCAGCTCACTCTGGGCCACGCGCGGGCGCTGCTCGCCCTCGGGAACGAGCGGGGCATCACCGATCTCGCGCGGGAGGTGGTGGCTCGCGGCCTCTCCGTGCGGGAGGTGGAGGCGCGGGTGCGCGAGGGGGGCGGGCGCACCAAGCCGAGCGCGGGCAAGAAGGCCCGGCCGGAGCGCGACGAGCGGCCGGCCGAGGCGAGACGGATCGAGAGCGAGCTGCGCCGACACCTGCAGACCGACGTGCAGCTCACCCTCACCGCCCGAGACAAGGGCGCCATCACCATCCAGTTCTACTCGGCGGAGGACCTGGAGCGATTGTTGGAGCTGATGGGGCCCGCACGCCCATTCGACGAGTAGCGGGACCGGCATTTCCACAGACGTTACAACTCCTTACGCCCCAAGAGCTTACCATGCTTTCCCGACCTCCTGCGGGCCGCTTCTCCACACTCCTCCACATCGCCGCGCTCGCGCTGCTCGCCGCCTGTGGCGGCGCCTCCGACGGCGCCGCCCGCGGTGCGGACGGCGCGGCTGGCGGGAGAGCGGGTAGTGCCTTCAAGGTTGCGCTGCTCACGCCGGGACCGATCTCGGACCAGTCGTGGAACGGAGGGGCGTACGAAGGCCTGATGCGCATCCGCGACTCGCTGGGCGCCCAGGTGAGCCACATCCAGACGCGGACGCCGGCGGAGTTCGAGGAGAACTTCCGGCAGTACGGTGCGCAGGGGTACACGCTGGTGTTCGGGCACGGCTTCGAGTTCCAGGATGCGGCGCGGCGCGTGGCGCCCGACCATCCCGCCACCATCTACGTCACGACGTCCAGCAACCAGGCGGGGCCCAACATGGCCGGGATGCGCTTCGCGTTCGAGGAGCCATCCTACCTGGCGGGAATGCTGGCGGGCCTGATGACGAAGTCCAACGTGGTGGGCGCCATCGGCGGTACCGAGCTGCCGCCGGTGAAGACGAGCTTCACCGCGTTCGCCGCCGGCGCCCAGGCCGTGAATCCGCGCGTGCGCGTGCTCACCTCGTTCCTGGGCAACTGGGACGACCTGAGTGCCGGACGCGAACAGGCGCTCGCGCAGATCGGGCAGGGCGCGGACGTCATCTTCCAGAACGCGGACGCCGCGGGGTTGGGCGTGTTCCAGGCGGCGCGGGAGTCACGCGGTGTGTACGCCATCGGCTCCAACGCCGACCAGAACGGCGTCGCGCCCACGGTGACGCTGGCGAGCGTGGTGATCGACCTGCCGCGCGCCTTCCTGCTCGTGGCGCGCGAGGTGCGCGACGGCACGTTCGAGCCGCGGGCCATCTCCCTTGGCGAGAGCACGGAGGTCGTGAAGCTGGTGATCAATCCCACGCTCGCGAGCCGCATCCCGCCGGCCGCGCGCGCCGCGATCGATTCCGTGGAGCGGCGCATGAAGGCGGGCACCTTCGCCGCGCCCGGCGTGCAATCGGCCTTCGACACCGCAACGCCATGAGCGTACCGCGCACCACCGCAGGAGCCGCGCGCACGACGCACGTCGCCGCCGTCGCCGAGTACCTGGACCAGCTGCTCGGCATCCCGGCCGCGCCCGACTATCCGGGCGCGTTGAACGGGTTGCAGATCGAGTGTCGTGGAGAGGTGCGCGCCATCGCCGCCGCGGTGGACCTCTCGCAGCGCACCATCACCGGCGCGGCGCAGGCCGGCGCCAACCTGCTGCTCGTGCACCACGGCATGTTCTGGGGCGGCGCGCAGCACATTCGCGGCGCGCAGTACGTGCGCCTGCGCACGCTGCTGGAGCACGACATCGCCGTCTACTCGGCGCACCTACCGCTGGACGCGCATCCCGAGCTTGGCAACAACGTGCTGCTCGCGCGGCAGCTCGGGCTCGTGCCCACCGGCGGCTTCGCCCGGCACCAGACGCTCACCATCGGCGTGCGCGGCGAGGCCACGCAACTGCGTACCGAGGAGCTGCTCGCGCGCGCCGACGCGTTCGCGCGCGAGCACGGCGGCCACGCCATCGCGACCGCGTTCGGCGCCGGGCGCATGACCCGACACTGGGCCATCTGCACCGGTGGCGGGGCGAGCGTGGAGACGCTGCGCGAGGCGCGCGAGACCGGCGTGGATACGCTCATCGTGGGCGAGGGGCCGCACTGGACCGCGGTGGACGCGCCCGAGAGCGGGCTCACCATCATCTACGCGGGCCACTACGCCACCGAGACGCTCGGAGTGCAGGCGCTGGCGCGCCAGGCAGCCGATACGTTCGGCCTGCCATGGACGTTCGTGCCGGCGCCCACCGGACTGTGACCGCGCACGCCGCCACGCATGCCGCGCTGGGCGGCGCCGAGGCGCTCGCGCTGGAGCACGTGCACAAGCGCTTCGGCGAGGTGGTGGCGCTGGACGACGCGTCCCTCCGCGTCCGTGCGGGCACGCTGCACGCGCTGCTCGGCGAGAACGGGGCGGGGAAGACCACGCTGCTGCGCGTGGCGTTCGGGCTGCTGCGCGCCGACCGGGGCACCGTGCGCCTGCACGGCGTCGCGCGGCGGCTCGCGTCTCCGCGCGACGCCATCGCGCTGGGGCTGGGCATGGTGCACCAGCATTTCACGCTCGTGCCGGCCCTCACCGTGGCGGAGAACGTGGCGCTGGGAGGGCACGGCCGGTATCGGCGCCGCGACGCGCGCGAGCAGGTGATGGCCATCGGCCGCGAGACCGGGCTGTCGCTGGACCCCGACGCGCTGGTGCGCGACCTGGGGGTGGCCGGCCAGCAGCGCGTGGAGATCGTGAAGGCGCTGGCGCACGGCGCGCGCGTGCTCGTGCTCGACGAGCCCACCGCGGTGCTCGCGCCCGACGAGGCCGCGGAGCTGCTCCGCTGGCTGCGCCGCTACGTGGACACGGGGCATGCCGCGGTGCTCATCACGCACAAGCTGAACGAGGCACTCGCGCACGCGCACGACGTGACCGTGCTGCGCCGCGGCCGCACCGTGCTCGCCGCACCCGCGGCCTCGCTGCGCACGGACGATCTGGTGGACGCCATGGTGGGCCCGCCCACGCCGGACGATGCCCCGGGCGATGCGTCGAGCCGCGCGCTCGCGGGCGAGATGGCGGTGATCGAGCTGGCCGCGGCCCGCGCGCCGGGCGCCATCGTACTCGCCGCACACCGGCTGGACGTGCGCGACGCACGCGGCGTGCGGCGGGTGCGCGAGGCGTCGCTCGACGTGCGCGCCGGCCAGATCGTGGGGCTGGCGGGCGTGGATGGCGCCGGACAGCGCGAGCTGCTGCGCGCACTGGCGGGACGCATGCCACCGGCCGCGGGCGAGCTCGTACGTCCACCGTCCGTGGCCTTCGTGCCCGAGGAACGCCATCGGGACGCGCTGGTGCTGGACGCGTCGCTCACCGAGAACGTGGCGCTGCGCGGCGCCGGCGCGCGACGCGGCCTGGTGCCGTGGGGCGCGCTGCGGGCGCGCGCCGTGGCGCTGCTGGCCGAGCACGACGTGCGCGCACCGGGGCCCGCCACGCCGGTGCGTGAGCTCTCGGGCGGCAACCAGCAGAAGCTCGTGCTGGCGCGCGAACTGTGCGACGCACCGGCCGCGGTGGTGGCGGAGAACCCCACGCGCGGACTGGACGTGCGCGCCACTGCCGCCGTGCATGCGCAATTGCGCGCGGCCCGCGCGCGCGGCGCCGCGGTGCTGGTGTACTCCAGCGATCTGGACGAGCTGCTGGCGCTGGCCGATCGCGTGCTGGTGATGCACGCGGGCGAGGTGCACGCCACCGCCGCCACGCGAGACGCGGTGGGTCGCGCGATGCTGGGCGCGGCCGCGCCAGCCGCCGTGCCAACCGCGACGCCGGCGCCGTGAGCGGCACGGCGAGCAGTGGCATGAGCAGTGGCACGCGCAGCGCGAGTGAAGCGCGGATCGACGCGCGCGTCTCGCCGCCCGCCGACTCGCACCCGGCGCGCTGGCGCATCCTCACGCTGCTCGCGGTGGCCGAGCTGTTCGGCATGTCGCTCTGGTTCGCGGCGAGCGCGGTGAGCGCGCAGTACCGCACCCTCTGGGGCCTTTCGGCAAGCGAGGCCGGGTGGCTCACCACGGCGGTGAACCTGGGCTTCGTGGCCGGCACGGCCGCGTCGGCGCTGCTCAACCTCGCGGACATCATTCCCGCACGGCGGCTCTTCGCGGCCTCCGCGGTGGCCGGCGCGCTGGCCAACGGGCTGGTGCTCACCGCCGATGGCCTGGGCGCGGCGCTCTTCTGGCGCTTTCTCACCGGCGTGTGCCTGGCCGGCGTCTACCCGCCGGCGATGAAGATGATCGCCACCTGGTTCCGCGCGCGGCGCGGGCTGGCGGTAGGCACCATCGTGGGCGCGCTCACCGTGGGCAAGGCGCTGCCCTATCTCGTGCACGCCATTCCGGGCGCGGGCATCCGGCCGGTGTCGCTCGCCGCCTCCCTGAGCGCGCTGGTGGCCGCGGCGCTGGTGTGGGTGGGCTATCGCGACGGGCCGTATCCGTTCCCGCCGCGGGCGTTCTCGTGGGGGCTGGTGCGCGACGTGATACGCGAGCCCCGCTGGCGGCGCTCGACGGGCGGATACCTGGGCCACATGATCGAGCTGTATCCCGCGTGGACGTGGCTCCCCGTGTTCATTGCCGCCAGCATCGCCGCGCGCGACCCGAACGCCGGCGCGGCCGGCGAGTCCACGGCGAGCGCCGTGGCCTTCGCCGCGCTCGCCGTGGGCGGGCTGGGATGCGTGTGGGGCGGGCTGGCCGCCGACCGCCGCGGGCGCGAGTGGCTGGTGACCGTCGCCATGGCCGTGAGCGGCCTGTGCGCGCTCGGCATCGGCCTCACGTTCGGCCTGAGCCTCTGGCTGCTCGTGCCCGTCGCGCTGCTCTGGGGCTTCTTCGTGATCGCCGACAGCGCGCAGTTCTCCGTGCTGGTCACCGAGAGCGTGCCGCCGCACGCCGTGGGCACCGCGCTCACGCTGCAGACGTCGCTCGGCTTCCTGCTCACGGCGGTGGTCATCCAGCTCGTGCCACCCTTCGTGGCGCTGGTGGGCTGGCGCTGGGCGTTCACCATGCTCGCCGTGGGCCCGGTGCTCGGGATCTGGAGCATCCGGCGGCTGGTGGCGATCGCGCGCTGAGCCGGCCGCGGCGCGCGGCGCCACGCGGCGGCACCGCCGCCCCGCGGTGCTCCCGCCCGCGCCATTTCCGGACGCGCCATTTCCGGACGCGGCGCCGTACATGGCCCGTCCTTCGCATCCTGCGTGGGGAATCGCCTCTCCCGTCCGCGGATGCCCGATCATCCTCCGTTCCCGTCCCCGCACTCCGAAGCCGTGGAATCCACCGAGCTCGACGTCGCCCGCGCCGTGGCCCGCCGGGCCGGCCGGACGGTGTACGCGGTGCACCAGGACGACGACGGTCGGCGCCGCCTCTCGCTGGAGCGCCCCACGGACGTGTCGCGCCTGAGCTACGTGGTGCGCCGCGACGGCGAGGTGGCGTTCGGGCCGGCGGGCCGGCCGCTGCCACCGCCGGGTCGGACGGCGCTCGTGGACGCCGAGGCGCAGCTGCCGGCGAGCGAGCTGGCGCAGGCGCGCGAGCAGGCGCTGGTGGCGGGCCGCACGATCTTCGTGGTGGCGCCGCGCGGCCGCGGCGTGGGTGGCACCGTGCGCTTCGAGCCCCCGGTGGACGGCTCGCTCCGCTACGCCGTGCGCGCCGACGGTACGCTGCTCGCCGGCGCGGCCGCGTATGCCGAGCCGCCGGCCGCGGTGCGCGACGCCGGCTGGCTGGCGCGGGCCGGCGCCGAGGTGCGGCGGCTGCGCCGCCTGGACCAGCGCGCCAGCGAGCTGGAAGGGCTGCCGATGGTGGACGAGCGGGCATGGATGCGCGTGGACCGCGTGCTGGCCGACGACGAGCGCCGCGCGCTACGCCGGCGCATCCTCGGGCGGTGCAGTGGCAGCGTGGCCGCACAGCTGCTGCGGGAGGCCATGGACCGCCAGCTGGAGCGGCTGCGCGCCGACGCTCGCCGCCTGAGCCGCCCACTGGGAGGCATGGGCTGAGCGCATGTCGTCCTTCACACCCGCGGCGTCGCGCCGCGCCTTCGTGGCCGGTGCCACCGGCTACACGGGGCTCGAGGTGGTGCGCGTGAGCACCGAGCTGGGCCTGCCCACGGTGGCCCACGTGCGCGCGGACTCACCGCTGCTCGAGGACTGGCGACACCGCTTCACGCTGCTCGGCGCCACCGTGGACGCCACCCCCTGGGGGCTGGCGCCCATGACCGACACCATCCGCCGCATCCGTCCCACGCACGTCTTCGCCCTGCTCGGCACCACGCGCGCGCGACGGCAGCAGAGCACGGCGGCGCAGAACGAGGGCTACGAGACCGTGGACTACGGGCTCACCCACGAGTTGCTGCAGGCCGTGCTGGCGTCCGGCGTGCGGGCGCGCTTCGTCTATCTGTCGGCCGCCGGGGCGAGCGAGCGCGCCAGCAGCGCGTACATGCGCGTTCGCGGGCGGATGGAGCAGGAGATCCGCGCCAGCGGGCTGCCGTATCTCATCGCGCGGCCGGCCATCATCAGCGGGCCCGATCGCGCCGAGCTCCGCCCGCTGGAGCGCATGGCGGCGGTGGTGGGGGACCGGGCGCTGGGCGTGCTCGCCGCGTTCGGGGCGCGTGGGCTGCGCGACCGCTACCGCTCCATCTCGGGGCACGAGCTGGCCGAGGCGCTGGTGACGCTGGCGCTGGACGACCGCACCGAGCGCCTGGAGGTGGGGCGCGAGGAGCTCGGGCTGCAGCGGGTGCGAATGCTGCCGCGAAGCCCCGTGTGAGCTCCGCGGTGCCCCACGGAGCGCCCGGCCGGAGCCGGCGGGGTTATATTTCCACGTTGCCTGCTCGCGCCCGCGCCGGTCCCATGCTGTACCGAGGCGCGCCGGTCGCCCGCGCCACCCGCCTGTGCTCAGCGCCACGGCGGCTCTCCCGCATCACCAGCGCTGACCGCCACGCTCGTCGTGCGCTCGTCGCGCGGTCGCGCAATCCACAATGCATTGCTCACTCTGCCGCGCGCCCCGGTGCGCGGCTCGTTCCGGTTGATATTGCCCGCATGCCTTTCACGACGCTCTCGCTGCACCCCGACATCCTGCGCGCCATTCGCGACATCGGCTTCGATCGCCCCACGCCCATCCAGCAGGCGGCGCTGCCGCCGGCGCTGGAAGGGCGCGACCTGCTCGCCTGCGCCATGACGGGGAGCGGCAAGACGGCCGCGTTCTCGATTCCCATGATCCAGCGGCTACTCGCCACGCCGCGCGGCGGCACCCGGGCGCTCGTGGTCACGCCCACCCGCGAGCTGGCCGCGCAGGTGGCCGAGCACGTGCAGGCGCTGGCGGCACACACGCCGCTGCGCGTGGCCGCCATCTTCGGCGGCGTGGGCATGGGTCCGCAGGAGACCGCGTTCCGCCGCGGCACGGACATCATCGTGGCCACGCCGGGCCGGCTGCTGGACCATCTGACGCAGCCCTACGCGTCGCTCGGCAACGTGCAGATCCTGGTGCTGGACGAGGCCGACCGCATGCTCGACATGGGCTTCCTGCCGGACATCAAGCGCGTGATCAAGCAGGTGCCCGTCAAGCGGCAGACGCTGTTCTTCTCGGCCACCATGCCGGGCCCCATCGTGGAGCTCAGCCGCTCCATGCTGGTGAACCCCGTGAACCTGGAGATCGAGCGGAAGTCCACGCCGGCCAGGGGCATCGAGCAGGCGGTGTTCCCGGTGACCGAGGACCTCAAGCCGGCGCTCCTCGTGCACATGCTGCGCACCGGCGTGATGCGCCAGGCGCTCGTGTTCACGCGCACGAAGCACCGCGCCAACCGACTGGCCGAGGTGCTGGAGAAGGCTGGCGTGCCCTCCACGCGCATCCACGGCAACCGCTCGCAGGCGCAGCGCACGCTGGCCCTGGAAGGCTTCAAGAGCGGCGCCTTCAAGGTGCTGGTGGCCACCGACATCGCGGCGCGCGGCATCGACGTGGAAGCGCTGGAGCACGTGTGCAACTTCGACGTGCCCGGGCTCTCCGAGGACTACATCCATCGCGTGGGGCGCACGGCGCGCGCCGGCGCGGAAGGCGAGGCGTACACGTTCGTGGCGCCAGGCGAGGAGAACGACCTCAAGGCCATCGAGCGCGCCATCGGCAAGCGGCTCGAGCGCCGCACCCTGCCCGACTTCGACTACTCGGCCCGCGCGACGCAGAAGTTCGAGGTGCCCCTGGGCGACCGCATCGCGGCCATCCGCGCCCGCAAGGCCGAGGAGCGCGCGCGCGCCAAGGCCAAGCTGGAGGCGCGTGCGCGCCGCGAGGCCGGCGAGGCCGGCGGCCAGGGCGGCGGCGCGCGCAGCGCGCCGAGCGGCGACGCCCGCCGTCGCGGCGGTCGGGGGAATGGCCAGGGCAACAGCCAGGGCAACGGCCAGGGCAGCAGTCAGGGCAATGGCCAGCGCAGCGGTCAGAGCTCGGCGGCCGGTTCGGCCGGCGCCTCGCGTGGCCCCGCGCGGGGGCCGGCACGCGGCCCCTCGCGCGGCCCGGGTCGTGGCCCCGCCCGCACCGGCAACCCGTACAGCGACGCATGATGCGCCCGGCCTGACGCCACCAATGCACCAGGGCCGCTCCCTCGCACCAACGCTCACGCTCGTGGGCATCTCGGGCGCGGCCCTGGTCGCGTTGGGGGCGGTCGTGGCGCTTGGCGGCGTGGACCCGGGGGCGGCGCTGGCCGCCCTCTGGCGTGGGGCGGTGGGATCGCCCGCCGCATTCCTCTCGGGCACGCTGGTGCGCGCCACGCCGCTCATCCTGGCCGGGCTGGCGGTGGCCATCGCCTTTCGCGCCGGCATCCTGAACATCGGCGCCGAGGGCCAGCTGCTGGCGGGCGCCACCGCGGCCACGGCGGTGGCGTTGTGGACGGGAGCGGCGCTCGGACCGCCGGCCGCGGTGGCCGCGCTCGCGGCCGGCGCGCTGGCCGGCGCCGGGTGGGCCGCCATCGCCGCCCTGCTCCGCGCTCGGTTCGGCGTGCTGGAGGTGATCAGCACCATCATGCTGAACTTCGTGGCGCTGTACGCGGTGGGGTTCCTGGTGCACGGACCGCTGCAGGAGCCCACGCTCGCCTATCCCCAGAGCGAAGCCATTCCGCAGGCCGCCCGGCTGGCGGCGATGTTCCCCGGTCACCGGGTACACTGGGGGTTCGCGCTGGCCGTGAGCCTGGCCGTGGCGCTCTGGCTGGCGCTCCGGTACTCGGCGGCCGGCTTCCGGGTGCGCATGGCCGGCGCCAACCCGCACGCGGCGGCCAGCGCCGGGCTGGTGAACGTGGCGCGCACCACCACCGGCGTCTTCCTGGTGAGCGGCGCGCTCGCCGGGCTGGCGGGAGCCGCCGAGCTGCAGGGCGTCACCTACGCACTCTACGAGAACCTGTCGCCCGGCTACGGCTATTCGGCCATCGCGGTGGCGCTGCTCGCCCGGCTGGACCCCATGCTCGTGGTGCCCAGCGGCCTGCTCTTCGGAGCCCTGCAGGCCGGCGGGGCGGCCATGCAACGCGACGCGGGGGTGCCCTCGGTGCTCGTGCTGGTGGTGGAGGCGACGGTGATCCTCCTGCTGCTCGCGATCGGCCGGGTGCGCGGTACCGGCCTGGGCGGGTTCCGCCCGTCGGCCACCGGGGCACAGCCATGACCGGGGGTCACCCGTGAGCGCGGCCGCCGAGGCGGCGACCCTCTTTCTCGAGGCCACGGTGCGCACCGCCACCCCGCTCGCGCTGGCCGCACTCGGCGAGACGCTCACGGAGCGGGCCGGGGTGATCAACATCGGGCTGGAGGGGACGATCATCGCCGGTGCCTTCGGGGCGCTGGTGGGCGCCGGGGCCATGGGGGCGGGATGGGGGTTCCTGGCCGCAGCCGCGGCGGGGGTGCTCGTGGCCGGGGTGTTCGCGCTGTTCGCGTTGGGGCTCCGGGCCGACCAGATCATCACCGGCACCGCCATCACGCTGCTCGCCCTGGGTGCCACCGGCACGCTCTACCGCACGCTGTATGGCGCGGCCGGGGCGGCGCTCGCGCTGCCCATGGTGGGCGTGGTGGCGGTGCCCGTGCTCAGCGGCATCCCGATCGTCGGCCCGGCCTTCTTCAAGCAGACGGCGCCGACGTACTGGCTGTATGCCGCCGTGCCGCTCGCCTGGTGGTGGCTCTACCGCACGCATGCGGGGCTGGCGCTCCGCGCCACCGGCGAGAACCCGGCCGCGGCCACGGCCGCCGGCATCCGGGTGCGGCGGGTGCAGACCGGCGCGGTGCTGGTGGGCGGCGCGCTGGGCGGCCTGGCCGGGGGCACCCTGGTACTCGCCCAGGCCGGCACTTTCGCCGAGAATATGTCGGCGGGCCGTGGCTTCATCGCCATCGCCGTGGTGGTGCTCGGACGCTGGCACCCCGTTGGCGCGGTACTGGCCGCGCTGGTGTTCGGCGCCGCGAGCGCACTGCAGTATCTCTTTCAGGCCATGGGGTGGTCCGTGCCCTACCAGCTCTTTCTGGCGCTGCCCTACGTGCTCACGCTCGTGCTGCTGGCCGCGGCGGCCGGGCGCTCCGGTGCCCCGGCCGCGCTCGGCCGATCCACCGTGGCGCACGGCTGATGGGCTCCGTCAGGCTGCGAGTGGAGCCCACCGTGCGTCAGGCCAGGCCGATTCTGGACCGCGTGGCCGAAGCGCTCGAGCGTCGACGGGTGGAGGTGGTGCGTGGCGACAACGACGAGGTGCGCTTCCGCGTGCCGCACTTCTGGGCGTCCCGGCGCCTGAATGCGCTGTCCCCACTCAGCGGCGGACGCGTGTGGCTGGGCGCCGGGTGGGGCGAGCCGTGGCGCGTGCGCTACGAGCTGCACTACAAGAGCATCCAGCTGATCGGCCTCGTGGCCAGCGCCGCGATCATCGTGGCCGAGTGGGGACAGCCCCGGCTCGCCCTGCTCAACGCGCTCGTCGTGTTCTGGGCCGCGCTCTACCTGCTCATCTATCTGGCCACGCTGCGCTTCCGGCGGCTCGTCACCCGGAGCGCGCGACAGGTGGTGGAGGGCGACGTGGCGTCTCACCGGCCGGCGCGGCGCGGCGCGGCGACGGTGCGCGAGCCACGACCGGACGGGTCAGTGATGGATGGGCAGGTGGATCCGTCGGTCGATCAGCATCCCGTGTAGGCGCTGCTCCACTTCAGCCGCCACTGACCGTCGGCCACGCGCTCCAGCAGCGCGTAGGCGGTGCCGTCGCCGTAGTCGCGACTGAGCACCAGCGTGGGGCGGCGCTCCTGGCCGACGAGCACCGCGGCGAGCGGCTCGGTCAGCTCGACGGTCTCCTCCAACCCTTCCGCGCGCTCCACGTACGCCGGCAGGTAGCGCGCGCCCCGCGCGCCGGCCCTCCGCTCTGCCACCAGCACCAGGTGCTCGGTGCGGGGATGGTCTTCCTGGTTGAGCCGGCGCACCACGTCGGCCACGAACGCCTCGATGCCCGGGGCGGGAGAGAAGCGACGCGCGCTGCGCACCACGAAGGGCAGGCCACGGAACTCGGACGAGGGCTCCTCGGGCAGCGCCGAAGCCACGCGGGCCACGTCGGCCGCCACGCGGGCCGAGTCGCGAGTGGCGAGCGACCCGAGGGAATCCAGCGGGAGCGGCGCGGCATGGCCGCTGGAGAAGGCCGTGGTCCACGGCGGCACGTCGCCGCTGCCCACCTGCACGCGCGCCACCGGCCAACTCGTGCACCCCGCGCGCGGCGCCGCGCCCTCGATGGGCAGCAGCGTGGCATCGCCCACCCGTCCCGATGGGGCGAAGAGGTCCACGCGCACGGGCGCGAGCGAGTCCGCGGTGAGCGCGGTGGCGCCGGTGAGCGTGCTGTCGGTGTACTGCGGCAGCACGAGCACCGCCGTCTCCACCGAGCCCGCGGCAATGCCGAGCAGCGGGCCCGCCTCCTCCACGCTCCAGCCGTTGTAGCTCACCGCCGGCGGCGCGGCCGCGTCGCCCCCTGCCGGTGGGCCGACACTCGCCGTATCGTTGGGCGGCGGTGCCGGCTCCCGATCGCACGCCAACGCGGCTGCGAGCACGAGCAGGAGCAGCGGCCTCGCCCGAAGGGGGCGCGCGAACGACACGGAAGTTGAGCCCTGGCGAATCATCGCGGGGAAATGTGCCGCCCACCCGGCTCGGCCGTCAACGCCGTGGCCTTTCCATCTTCGTCTCGCATGCCTACACCCTCCGCGCCTTCCGTGCCCGCCGCTCCGCCCGGCCGGCGGCGACCGCTGCTCGCGCTGCTCGCCACGCTCGGCCTCGACCGGCCGGAGCTCCGTGCATGGGCCATGTACGATTGGGGCATCTCGGCCATGCAGGTGGTGATCACGACCGCCGTCTTTCCCATCTTCTTCGTGAAGGTGGCCGGCCACGGCATGCCGGGCAGCCAGCCCGCCCAGTGGTGGAGCATCGCGAACACCGTGGGCGCGGTGCTGGTGGCGGTCATGGCGCCATTGCTCGGAGCCGTGGCGGACTACGCCGGCATCCGCAAGAAGCTGCTGGCGGTGTTCATGATGGTGGGCGTGGCCGGCACCGGTGGCATGTTCTTCATCCAGCAGGGCGACCTGGTGCTGGCGAGCGTGCTGTTCGTGGTGTCGCTCATCGGGGCGACGGCCAGCCTGTCGTTCTACGAGTCGCTGCTGCCGCACGTCGCGCGCCCCGACGAGATGGACCGCGTCTCCACCGGCGCCTACGCGCTGGGCTACCTGGGCGGCGGGCTGCTGCTGGCGCTCAACCTGGCGTGGATCCAGAGCCCCGCCACGTTCGGGCTGCCGAGTGGACCGGGGCTCACGCCGCAGGAGGCATCGCTGCCCGCGCGGCTCGCGTTCCTGTCGGTGAGCGTGTGGTGGCTGCTCTTCTCCATCCCGCTGCTGCGCCGCGTGCCCGAGCCGCCAGCCGCGCTCGAGCCCGACGAGCACGCCGGGGAGAACCCGCTGCGCGCCGCGTTCGCGCGCCTGGGCGAGACGCTCCGCGAGCTGCGCGGCTACCGCAACGCCTTCCTGATGCTGCTCGCGTTCATGATCTACAACGACGGCATCCAGACCATCATCAAGATGGCGACGGTGTACGGCACCGAGATCGGCATCGGCGCGAGCGCGCTGATCGCGGCCATCCTGATCGTGCAGTTCGTGGGCGTGCCGTTCGCCTTCCTGTTCGGCATGCTCGCCGGCAGGATCGGCGCCAAGCGCGCCGTGTTCCTGGGACTGTTCGCCTACGTGGTGATCACCATCGTGGGCTACTTCATGAAGACGGCCACGCACTTCTTCATCCTGGCCGGGCTCGTGGGCGTGGTACAGGGCGGCACGCAGGCGCTGAGCCGCTCCCTGTTCGCGAGCATGATCCCGCGGCACAAGAGCGGGGAGTTCTTCGGCTTCTACAGCGTGTTCGAGAAGTTTGCGGGCATCTTCGGGCCGCTGCTGTTCGCCGTCACCATCGCGCTCACCGGATCCAGCCGCAACGCCATCCTCTCGGTGATCGTGTTCTTCGTGGTGGGCATGCTGGTGCTGCTGCTGGTGGACGTGGACGAGGGCCAGCGCGTGGCGCGGGCGGCGGACGCCGAGACGGAGCGGGTCGCGGCGTGAGCATGCGCTCTGCGACCCCACCCGCATGATGCTCCACGCCATCGGGCGCGGGCTCGCGCGCGTGGCACTGCGCTGGTTCTACCGCGAGGTGACCGTGGTGGGGCTGGAGCACGTGCCGATGCACGGGCCGCTGCTCATCGCGCAGAACCATCCCAACGCGCTCGTGGACGCGCTGACCGCGCTCGCGGTGATGCCGCGTCGGGTGACGCTCACCGCGAAGGCCACGCTGGTGGAGAATCCGCTGCTGCGCTGGCTCTTCCCGCGGGTGGGCGTGGTGCCGCTGCGCCGGGCGAGCGACGAGCGCGCGCGGCGCGCGCGCGAGGGCGCGGCCACCGCGGCGGCAGGCGACGCGCGCAACGCCGCGTCGTTCGACCTGCTGATCGACGCGCTCGCCTCCGGCGCCGCGGTGCTCATCTTTCCCGAAGGACGCAGCCACAGCGAGCCGCAGCTCGCGCCGCTCAAGACCGGGCTCGCGCGCATCGCGCTGCAGGCACGCGACGCGCGTGGCGTGCAGGGCATCGCCGTGCTGCCGGTGGGCCTCACGTTCGAGCGCAAGTGGCAGCCGCGCAGCCGCATCCTGGTGCACGTGGGCGAGCCGCTGCCGCTGGATGGCTGGACGCCGTCCGGCGGCGCGGCGCCGGTGGCCGCCCTCACCGCGGAGGTGGCCGAGCGGCTGCGCACCGTGACGCTCAACTACGAGAGCGAGAAGGACGAGGCGCAGACGCGGCTCGTGGCGCGCACGCTGGCCGACGTCTTCTCGCCCACGCGCACGCTGGGCCGGGCCGATGCGCCGCTCATCGAGGTGGCGGCGATGGCGCGGCGGGTGGAGCGCGTGCGCGACGGGCTGAGCATGGTACCGGCCGACGAGGTGGCCGACTTCCTGGAGCGGATCGCCGCGCTGCGGCGCATCGCGACCGAGCACGACATCGCGCTCGCCGACGCGGCCATCGACCCCGGCGCGCGAGCGGGGGCCTGGTTCGCGGTGCGCGAGGGCGCGATCATGGTGCTCGCGCTGCCCGCGGTGGTGCTGGGGACGGTGAGCAACCGGCTACCGCTGACCCTGGCCTGGTGGCTGGGGCGGCGCACCAGCCGCAACCTGGACGAGCCGGCGATGCACACGATCGTCGCCGGGTCGGGGCTGGTGCTTCTCGCCTACCTGGTGCAGGGCGCGCTGGTGGGCGTGCTGGCCGGCTGGTGGTGGGCGGCGCTCTACCTGCTGCTGCTGCCGCTCACGGCTACCTGGGACCTGCGCTGGCGCGACCGGGCTCGCCGCGCCCGGCAGCGCATGCGGGCGTACTTCCTGTTCCGTCGCGAGCCCGCGCTGCGCGCGGAGCTGCTGTCGGCAGTCGGGGCGGTGCGTGCGGAGGCGGAAGCGATCGAGGGGCAGGTGTCGGCGGCGGTGTGACGCTCACCGCTCCTCGGGGAGGAACACCCCCACCAGGTCCCAGTGCCACGCCTCGCGGCGCTCGCCGGTGCGCGGGTCCTTGAGCGGCTTGTACTGCAGGTGGCGGGCGGGGAGCCCCACCAGCCGGCCGTAGGCGAGCAGGCGCTCCCGGTGCACCGACACCAGGTGCGCCATGGGCGTGCCGCGCCAGACGTGGCGGTGCAGCCAGAGGCCACCCTCCATGGCATGCACCATCCCATCGCGGCGGCGGGCGAACTCGCGGTACCACAGGTGCGGCGGCAGGGGGGCGCCGGCACCGCTCTCGTCACGAGGAGCCGCCATCACCGGCGGCCCCCGGCGCTCACTGGCAGCGCACCACGCCTTCCTGCACCGCCGGCGCCGTGGCGACCACGACGGTGCCCATGAACAGCCCGCAGGTGCGACCGGGCAACAAGCTCGAGGTCGCGATGGCTACCCAACCGGGGCCCGCGGCGCTCGTGACCGTGATGGTCACGTTGGCGCTGGGGGAGAAGCTGAGGTCCGCCAGCGTGGTGGTGTAGTGCCCCTTCTCGTAGAAGTAGCCCTCCTCCGCCGACGCGAGGTTGCGCAGGTCCGAGACCATCGACGCCTGGATGGCCTTCCCCTTGGTGTTGGCGAACTTGGGGATCGCGATGGTGGCCAGGATACCGATGATGACGACGACGATGAGCAACTCGATGAGCGTGAAGCCGCGGCGCAGCAGGGATCTGGATGGCATGGGACGAGCTCGGGCCGGGGCCACGCGTTCCGCGCCCTGACGGTGGGGCGGGGTGCTGCGGCCGTTCTGGTAGCTTCCAGGGGCAATCCGGGTACCACCGCCGCGTTTCACAGCCAAGCGCTTGTGGCATAACGCCTTGGATGATACGGGCCGAAGTGACCCAGATCACCGGGCCCGTGTCGTTTCGCGGCACCCATCGCACTCTGCAACGCTCCCCAGGCATCCCCATCCCGCCGGGCCTCAGCGCTTGGTGTCCAGCCAGTTGGCGCCCACGCCGACGTCCACCACGAGCGGGACCGAGAGCTCGGCGGCGTGCTCCATCTCCTGGATCACCAGGGTGCGCAGCGCGTCGAGCTCCCCCGACGGCGCCTCGAACACGAGCTCGTCGTGCACCTGCAGCAGCATCCGGCTCTGGAGCTTCTGGTCGCGCAGCGCGGCGGCGATGTGGATCATCGCGATCTTGATGAGGTCCGCCGCCGAGCCCTGGATGGGGGAGTTGGCGGCGGTGCGCTCGCCGAATGCGCGGATGTTGAAGTTGCGGTCCCTGAGCTCGGGGATGTAGCGGCGCCGCCCGAAGATGGTCTGCGCGTAGCCGTGCTCGCGGGCGAACTCCACGCGCGACTCCAGATACTCCTTGATCCCGCGGAAGCGCTCGAAGTAGCGCGTGATGAACTCGCGCGCCTCGGCGTTGGAGATCTTGAGCTGCCGGCTGAGCGCGTGCGCGCCCTGCCCGTAGATGGTGGCGAAGTTGATGGTCTTGGCGCGGGCGCGCATCTCGGACGTCACCAGCTCCAGCGGGACGTCGAAGATGATGGCCGCCGTCTGGCGGTGGATGTCGCCGCCGGCGTTGAAGGCGTGCACGAACGCCGGGTCGCGCGAGAGGTGCGCGAGCAGCCGCAGCTCGATCTGCGAGTAGTCGGCGGCGAGCAGCATCCACCCGGGCTCCGGCACGAAGCCGCGGCGGATGTCGCGACCGAGCTCCCGGCGGATGGGGATGTTCTGCAGGTTCGGGTCGGTGGACGAGAGGCGTCCGGTGCTGGCGACCGTCTGGTTGAACGACGTGTGCACGCGGTGATCGCGCGGGTTCACCTGCGCCGGCAGGGTGTCCAGGTAGGTGCCTTCGAGCTTGAACAGCTCGCGGTACTCCATGAGGAGCGACGGAATCGCGTGCCCCTCGTCGGCCAGCTCCTGCAGCACGCTGGCGTCGGTGGACGGACCGGTGGCGGTGCGCTTGCGGCTGGGCAGCTGCAGCTTCTCGAAGAGGATGGCGCGCAGCTGCGGGTTGGAGTTGATGTTGAACTCCTCGCCGGCCTCCGCGTAGATCTCCTGCTCCACGCGCTCGCGCTCCGCCTGGAAGCGCGTCTTGAGCGAGGCGAGCCAGTCGACGTCGATGGCGATGCCCGCCCACTCCATGTCGGCGAGCACCGGCAGGAGCGGCATCTCGATCTGCTGGAAGAGGCCGAGCAGCTCGTGCTCCACGAGCATGGGCTCGAAGCGCTCGCGCAGCCGCAGCGTCATGTCCGCGTCCTCGCACGAGTACTCGGCGGCGGCGGAGATGGGCACCACGTCGTACGGCAGCTGGTTGCGTCCCTTGCCGCACAGCTGCTCGTACGACGTCATGGTATGGTCCAGGAACTCGAGCGCCAGCACGTCGAGCGAATGCGAGCGGCGGCCGGGATCGAGCACGTAGCTGGCGAGCATGGTGTCGAACTCGATGCCGGCGAGCTCGACGCCCGCGCGGCGCAGCGCGAGCAGGTCGTACTTCGCGTTCTGCAGCGTCTTGCGAACGGTGCGGTCCTCGAGCAGGGCGCGCAGCGGCGCCAGCTCGGGGCCATGGAGCGGGGGCAGGTTGCGCACGGGAGGCGCGCCCTGGGCGAGCAGGCGCGCGGCGATGCTCGTGGGCTCGGGGGCGGGGCGGGCCTTGGTGGCTTTCGGCTTCTGGGCGGCGGCGGGCGGGGGCCCCCCCCCAACAGCAACGTTCGCCTCGTCGTCCCCCTCCACCGCCACCATCTCCCCGCCCTCCGTACCCCCGTTGCTCATGCCGAGCAGGAGGTCGCCCTGCGCGGGCTCCACCACGCGGTGGGCGAGCGGCAGGTAGTACGCCTCCCCCGCCGCCAACGCGATGGAGATCCCCACCAGCCGCGAGCGCAGGGGATCCACCTTCTGCGGCGCCCCGGGCTCCAGCACCGTCTCGGTGTCCACCGCCATGTGGCCCAGCTCGCGCGCGCGCCGCACCAGCGCCTCGAGCGCTTCCACCGTGTCCACCGTGCGATAGTCGAGCGGCGGGCCCGATGGCGCCACCCTCTCCGCCGGCGTCTCCACGAGCTGTCCCACGTCGCGCGCCATGCCGTGGAACTCCAGCTCCACGAACAGCGCGCGCAGTCGCGCCACGTCCGGCTCCCGCACCGTGAGCTGCGCCAGGTCCAGCGAGATCGGCAGGTCCTCGCGAATCGTCACCAGCTGCTTGGAGAGCCGCGCGACGTCCGCGCTCGCGAGCAACGCCTCCCTCGGCCGCTTCTTGGGAATCTCCTCGGCGTGCGCCAGGATGTTCTCCAGCGAGCCGTAGGTGGCCACCAGCTCGCACGCCGTCTTCTCACCAATCCCCTTCACGCCCGGCACGTTGTCCGAGGAGTCGCCCACCAGCGCCAGGTAGTCCACCACGTGCTCGGGCGGCACGCCCAGTCGCTCGCTGGCGTTCTCCATTCCCACCCACTGCTCGCCGATGCTCGCCGGCCCGCCGCGGCCCGGGTTCAGCAGCCACACGTGCGGCCGCACGAGCTGCTGGAAGTCCTTGTCGCCCGAGACCACCACCACGTTCACGCCCGCGTCGGCGCCCTCGCGCGCGAGCGTGCCGATCACGTCGTCCGCCTCGTAGCCGGGCACCTGCAGCACGGGAATGCGGTACGCCGCCAGCAGCTCGGCCACGCGCTCCATGCCGCGGTCGAAGTCCGCCTGCAGCTCCTCGGTGAGCTTCTCGCGCGTGGCCTTGTAGGCCGGATACGCCTCGTGCCGGAACGAGAGCCCGGAATCGTGCACCCAGCCCAGGTACTCGGGGCGGTGCGTGGCGATCATGCGCTGCAGGAAGTTGGCGATGCCCCACGCCGCGGACGTGTTCTCGCCCCGGCTCGTGGAGAGCGGCCGGGCGATGAGCGCGTAGAACGCGCGGTAGATCAGCGCGTAGCCGTCGATGAGGAAGAGACGGGGAGCTGGGGGGAGCTGCACGGCCGGGAGTGGGTGTCTGGTGGGCGGTCTGGCATCGAGCACGCGAGCATCGCGCGCGTCTCACGCATGGCACGGGCGCATCTCGCGCGCCTCTCACGCGGAATCTATTGCGCCGCCGAGGTGTCGCGGTGCCGTCCACGCCTCACGCCGCCCGCCGCTCGCGTCCCTCAAAAGCACGCCGCCCGCTCGACGAATCGAACGGGCGGGGAGCCAGTCTCGTACGGCCAGATCCGCTGCGGTGGTATGCAGGTCAGACGCGCTGTACGTTGGCCGCGTGGAGGCCCTTGTCACCGGTCTTGATCTCGAACTCGACCACCTGACCTTCGACGAGAGTCTTGAAGCCATCCATGGTGATGGCCGAGAAGTGTACGAACACGTCCTCGCCTCCGTCCTGCTCAATGAAGCCATATCCCTTGGCGTCATTGAACCACTTCACCTTGCCTCTGGCCATGCGAGCTGTCTCCTGCGGGGTAATTCGTGCCTGCACTCGCCCAGTGCCGGGCAAACCCCTCTGGTTTGCGCGCCCTATTTATGAACCCACGGATTCTTTGTCAAGAGGCCGCTAACGCGTAACGCATTACCAGAACGGAAGCTGCGACCGCGAACGCGACGCGGACGTTGTCGTCCAGCGGCGTGTCGGGCCACTCCGCCGCGGCCGCGGCCAGGCCGGCCACGCCGCTCTCCGCCGGCGCGAGCCCGGCGACCAGCAGCGCGCCGGCGCCCGTGGCCAGACAGCACGCCACGCTACCCTCCAGCGTCTTGCTGGAGCGGCCAATCCGCAGGCGCCCCAACGACTTGCCCACCACCGCCGCGGCCGCGTCGCCCACCGCCACGGCCCACATCACGGCGATCGCCACGTCGCGCGGCAGCAGCCAGACGGCGGCCACGAAGGCCAGCAGCATCCAGGTGGCGCCCACCACACGCTGGTGCTCGTGGCCGCGCAGCAGCACGCCGGTGGCGCGCACGAAGCGCTCGTGCACGATGGCGTGCCGGCGGCGCGCGAGCTCCACGAGGCCGGCCACCACGAGCAGCACGCCGAGCGCGGTGAGCAGCGGCTCGCGCGGCAGGCCGGCGGCATAGGCAAGCGGCGCGACGGCCGAGGAGACGTGCAGCAGCTTGCGCTGCAGCTCGCGGCGGAGCGAGAGCGCCGCGGACGGCTCGGCGGGCGGTCGCGCGGATGACGATATCGAAGCCGGTGGCGGCGCGGGCGCCGCCGGCTCGGCGCGCCGCCCGCTCATCACGACGCGCGCAGCCGGCGCAGCGCCGCGTTGAAGTTCGCCTCGCTCGACGGCGTCAGCTCCCAGCGGTTCGTCCCGTCGCGGTCGCGAAACTCGAGCTGCAGCTGCAGGTCGCGGTACACCCAGATCTGCACGCGATTGCGCGACGTGCGGCTCTGCATGGGATTGGGCTCGAACACCTGCTCCGGATCGCCGAGCGCCACGAACGTCATGCCGCGGTCGGTGAGCCACGCCGGGTTGCCGTCGTCCCGGAAGCGCACGTTGGCGATGTCGATGCGCGTGAAGTACTGCTGCAGCCCCTCGTGCACCGCGGTCGTGGGATCCGGGTCGGTGCTCTGCAGGAACTCCGTCCAGGCGGCGGCCCGCTTCTCCGGCGGCGTACGGCGCAGCGCCTCCATCTGCACCGGCGAGTAGAGCCGCAGGTAGTTGAGCATGTCGTCGAAGCTCGCCACCGGCAGATTCTCGCCGAAGCTCACGAACACCGGGGTGCGCGTGGTGTCGCGGCTTCCCGGCGCCCAGGCGCTCAGCGTCACCATGCCGATGCCCAGGTTCGACACCGGCAGGTTGACGACGCCGCTGAAGAGGTCGCCGCGCTGCTCGAGCGTCACCGAATCGCCCCACACCTCCTGGCCCCGCTCGCCGCGCGCGCTCACGCGCAGTGGCAGCGCGGAGCCCGTGCCGTACCCCTCCAGGTAGAGGGGCACGATGGAGTCCCGGCCAAAGGTGACCGTGGCGCGCGGGCTGGCCAGCACGCGCGGCAGCGAATCGCGCCACTTCCGCAGCGCTACCTCATAGAAGGGAATGGGCGTGGAGAGCGAGCCGGCACCCAACCTCGGCACCGTGATGGACCGGCGCTCCGACACGCTGCGCGCGCTCCCGGCGTCCTTGAGCGTCAGCGCCAGGTCGTAGACGCCCGGCGGCACCCGCATCACTTCCTGGTAGATCACGCTCTCGTCGTTGCGCAGCGTCTCGCGGAAGGACGCGAGGGCCACGGTCTGGGTGGCCTCGGTGTGCGCCGCGGCCACGGTGCCCCGCAGCAGGTCACCGGTGACGGTGTAGCCGCCGCGGTACGTGTCGCCCGAGCGCGCGAAGGTGAGCGCGCGGCTGGGGAAGGAGACGGAGAGCACCACGAAGGTGGTGTCGGGTGTGGGACCGGCCACGAACGACACGCGCCCCACGAACGGCAGCGCGCCAGCCTGCGCCAGCAGCCCCATCCTTTGATAGGTCTGGGTGGCGTCGGCCGGCGGGGCCGGCGCGGCGCGCTCGCTCGGCCGACCCGGCGCTGGGGAGTCCTCCGGACGTGCGCCCCGACCAGCGCATCCCACCAACGTGGCCATCGCCGTGGCCATCGCCACCATCGCCGTTCCGGCTCGCCATCCCTGCCCACGCTGGTGCCCCATGTGCGCTCGCTCTCCTCGACGGTGTGACCGCATGACCTCGTGCCCCGTGCCTCCAGCGCGCCCGGCTTGCACCCCAACTCCCTCCCGGCTGCGCGTCGCACCATGGACCCTCGCTGCCCCACGCCAGTCATCGCCGGCCTGGTGCCGCTAAGATACGTTGCGGGCGGCGCCCGCGCCCGCGCTCGGTGCATGGCTCCGGGCGGGGGTCCGATCCCCGAATCTCGCTTGCCAGCGCCCTGGCGGGCAGGTTAGGTTCGCCCCGTGTCCTCCAACGACGCTCTCCTCGGCACCACCCTCTCGGGTTACGCGCTGCGCGACTGCGTCGGCGAGGGGGGCACCTCGGTGGTCTACCGCGCCGAGCATCCCGTGCACGGCACCGTGGCGGTGAAGGTGCTCAAGGAGAAGCTGCGGCACGACCGCACGGCCGTGGCGCGCTTTCTCCGGGAGGCCGCGCTGGGCGACCGCGTGGAGCACCCCAACGTGGTGCGCACGCTCGAGGTGGGCGAGGCCGGGCCAGGGCTCCACTTTCTGGCCACCGAGTGGGCCGACGGCGACCTGCTGGAGCGGTACGCCAAGCGGCATGCGCCGCTGCCGCGCGCCGACGTGGCCCACATCGTCCGCCAGATCGCCGACGCCGTGGAGGCCGCCCACCACGCCGGCATCGTGCACCGCGACCTGAAGCCCGACAACCTCATGTACGATCCGGTGTCGCGCCGGGTCAAGCTGCTCGATTTCGGCATCGCCGCGTCCACCGACACGGCGCCCGACGAGCGACTCACGCGGGCCGGGTTCTTCGTGGGCACCCTGATGTACGTGGCGCCCGAGGCGCTCTCCGGCGAGCTGGTGACGGCCGCCGCGGATCAGTACAGCCTGGCCACCATCGCCTACTACCTGCTGAGCGGCTGCCATCCGTACACGGCCAAGTCGCCGCGCGAGATGTTCACGCAGCTGCTCAGCGAGCCGCCCATCCCGCTCGACCGGGCCCGCAGCGGACAGCGCTTCGGCCCGCGCGTGGAGCAGGTGGTGATGCGCGGGCTGGCCAAGGATCCGGGCGCGCGCTACCCGGACGCGGTGGCGTTCGCCGAGGCGCTGGAGGGGGCGCTCGACGCTCCGGTCGAGCCGGCCCCCGTGGAGAAGCCGCCCGATGCCGGCCTGCTGGCCGGCATCAGGCGGATCTTCAGGCGCGGCTAGCTCGCCCGCGGCTGGCTCACCCGCTCACGCCGGCGTTTCCGCCGCGCTGGGCGTCGGCGACCGCTGGCGCCGCGCCGCGGTGTCCACGGGAAGCCAGAGGGTGAAGGTCGCGCCCTCGCCGAGCGCGCTCTCCACGGTGAGCTCGCCGCCCAGCAGCCGCGCCAGCCGCCGCGAGATCGGCAGGCCGAGCCCCGTGCCGCGCCGCGCGGAATCGCCGCGCGGCCCCGCGTTCACCTGCTCGAACTCGTCGAACACGCGCTCGTGATCCCGGGCGTCGATGCCGACGCCGGTATCGGACACCTGGAGCACCACCCACGGCCGATCCCTGTCGGGCCCGTGCGCGCGCAGCCGCGCCACCTCCGCGGGCGCACTCGGCTCCGACTGGTCGGGCGTCAGCAGGCGCGCCCGGACGACCACCGCACCGCTCGCCGTGAACTTGGCGGCGTTGCCGAGCAGGTTCACGAGAATCTGCCGCAGATGCGCCGGGTCGGTGAGCACGCGCGGCAGCGCCCCGGCCACGTTGAGCGAGAGCGACAGGTCGCGCTCGGTGACGATGGGCTCGAGCTCGGTGGCCACGTCCAGCACGAACTGACGCAGGTCCAACGGCTCGGGATGCACCTCCAGCCGGCCGGCGGCCATCTTCGCGAGGTCCAGCACCTGGTCCACCAGATGCCGCAGGTGCTGCGCGCCGGCCTCGATGCGCTCCACCGGCCCGGCCTGGCGCGCATTGAGCTCGCCGTACATGCCGTCGCGCAGCAGCTCGGTGAAGCCCACGATGGCGTTGAGTGGGGTGCGGAGCTCGTGGCTCACATTGGCCAGGAACTCACTCTTCGCCTTGTTCGCGCGCAGCAGCTCGGTGGACAGATGCTCCAGCTCCAGCGAGCGGTCCGCGATGCGCCGCGTCTGCCGCCGCTCGTGCCAGGAGGCGAACGCCACGATGGTCAGCACGCCCACGGTCACGCCCCAGAGCAGGATGCGCGACATGGGCCAGGCGGGATAGACGAGGGCCACCTGCCACCGGGTGCCGCCGGGGAGCGGGACGGGACGGCGCACCACGCGGACGGGCCCCGTGAGCTCGCCGGTGCCCACCCGCGCCACGGTGTCCGTGCCCGCGATCACGAGCATCTGCACGCGGCCCAGCCGCACGTCGGGCGCGACGGCCACCGCCACCGTGTCCATGGAGAGCGTGCCGGCCACGAGCCCGCGCAGCTCGCCGCCGTACACCACCGGGTGCAGCATGAGCACCATGCGTCCGCCGCTGTCACGCTGCTGCCCGGGCGCCGAGAGCTGGGTCTCGCCGGTGAGGCGGGCGCGGCGAGTGAGCTCCCTCGCATGGAACAGTTGCAGCGTGTCGAGCTCCACGCCCGCGTGCGTCCACTGATCGTGCGCGGACGCGCCGCGTTGGGCGATCACCCGCCCGCTGGAGTCGGCGATCATCACCCGCTTGAAGTTCGCCAGCCCGTTGCCGAGCGCGTCGGCGAGCTCGGTGAAGCGCCGACCGGCCGGGGCGGGTGCGCCATCCACGAACAGGGCGTGGAACGCCACCAGCGTCTGCTCGTGCACCGCGAAGTACCGATTGACGAGCAGGGCCGCCTGCTCGGCGTCCAGCTCGCGCGCCACGCGCTCGGACGCGACCAGCGCCCGGTCGGCGGCCACGAGCCCGGCAAGCAGCACGATGGCGGCGGCCAGGAGCGCCGTGGTGGAGAAGGGAAGGCGAGTGCGCGCCACGATGCGGGGCCGAGGTGATGGACGGAGACGCAGTTGACGAGTTGGGCGGAGGCCGGTAACCTCCCGCCCATGTCACCTCGCGAACAGCTTCTAACGCTACTGGCCAACCGCTCGGCGCGCCGCGGCAATTTCACGCTCGCCTCGGGCCGGCAGTCTTCGTTATACATCGACGCGCGGCTCACGACAATGAGCCCCGACGGACTCGCCCTCATCGGACCGCTGGGACTGGCCACCATGCGCGACGCGGGCTGGCGGCCCGACGCCGTGGGTGGGCTCACGCTCGGCGCCGATCCGGTGTCGTACGCCATCGCCTACGCCAGCGCGCTCGCCGGCGCTCCGGTGCGCGCGTTCACGGTGCGCAAGGAAGCCAAGCAGCACGGCACCGGCCGGCTCATCGAGGGCCCCTACCGGGAAGGCGATACGGTGGTGGTGATCGAGGACGTGATCACCACCGGCGGCTCGGCGCTGCGCGCCGTGGAGGCGCTGCGCCAGGCCGGCGCCACGGTGGCCGGCGTGCTGGCCGTGGTGGACCGCGAGGAGGGCGGCCGCGAGGCGATCGAGGCGGCGGGGCTACCCGTGCAGGCCCTCGCCCGCGCCGCGGAGATCGTCGGGCGCATGCCCGCCTGAGGCGCGCGGGGCGGTCGGCACGTCGTCCATCACGGGCCCGCCGGTGGATGACGTGGACGACTGCAGCGCGGTGCCGGGAACCTCCAGCTCCACCACCGTCTCCGTGGACGTGAGCTGCGCTCCGGCGTACTCCGCGATCGCCCGCGCCCGGTCGAAGAGGTGGGCGTCGCTGAGGGCGAGCGCGGGCTCGCCGTGCAGCGTGAGGCGCACCCCGGCCGGATGGCCGTCGTCCGCCGGCTGCTCCACCGCCGCCAGATGCAGCGTGGTGCCCGCCGTCGCCGCGCGCAGCACCGCCGAGAGCATGGCGCGCAGCGCGAGCTCCAGCCCCACGGCATCCGTCTTCACCGCCGGCAGCGTCTCGTCCACCACCAGCTCGCAGTGGGCGCCAAGAACGTCCTCGCGGGCCGCGCGTCGCACGGCGAGCAGCAGGTCGCGCAGCGGCACCGCCTGCACGGCGAGCTCGCGGTCCATCACCAGGTCGTCGGCCAGCCGCCGGCCCACCATGCTATCCAGCTCGCGCGCGTTGCGCGCCACCATCGCCGGGTAGCGCGGGTCGTGCCGCTGCGCCTCGGGGATCGTCTCGTCCTGCATGAGCGCGACGGCGCTCTGGATGGTGCCGATCGGGTTGCGCAGATCGTGGCGCAGCGTGCGGTAGTGTCCCCGCCGGCTGCGCACGTAGACGTGGGTGTATCCCTTGGAGGCGGCCAGGTCGAGGAGTGCGAGACGCTGGCTCAGGCGCCGCGCGACGAAGAGCGCGTCGGTCACCGTGGCGCCCGGCGGGACCGCGGCCTGCTCCAACGCGTAGAGCAGGATGGCGAGGAGCATGTTGAGCTCCTTGAGCAGCGCATGCAGCGAGAGCCCGCTCACATGGGCGGCGGCTCCGTACTCCCAGCCGGCGAGCATCACCTGCTCCTGCCACCCCTCCTGCGACTCGAGCGCCACGGCGAGCGCGCTCACCACCACCTCGGCGCGCTCCGCCAGCGGGTCCGGCCCATCATCGTGGAACCGCGGCGCCGCGCTGCGCGCCCGTTCCTGCCAGTGGGACGCCAGCGTGGGAGCTTCCTGGTGCAGCGCGGCGGCCAGGTGTCGAGCGAGCGGCGAGGTGAGCTCGATTGGCATGCGGGGTGGTAGGAGGGGCGGTCGGCGCGCGGCAGATACGGGGAACGATGCGCCGCCACGAGCGGCCAGGGCAAGGCACGGACCCGCGAGCCCGGCCGGAGCGCGCTGTCAGCGAGCCATCACCGTGATGTGTACGGCAGGGGCTGCAGCTCCGCGTCGCACCCTTGCCAGAGCGCCGTGTGGCGGGCATGGAGCTCGAGCGCGGCCGCGTGCTCGCCACGGCCCTCCAGCAGCTCCGCGCGGCGAAGGAGAGATGGCGCCAGATACACGAAGCCGTGCGGCGAGTCCTCGCCGAGCGCGGCATACCAGTCCTCCGCCTCGGCGTCGCGACCGAGTGTGCCGAGCAGCTCCGCGCGCAGATAGCGCTCATGCAACCGGCCGTGGAGGGCGGTGGAGGTGTACAGGTGCACCGGCGAGGCGAGCTCGCAGCCCTCCAGCAGCGCGAGCGCCGCCGAGAGATCGCCCCGGCGAGAGGCGAGGAGCGCGCGGATCCCGCGGGCGGCATCCCGCGCGTGCGCGCCCCGTGCCAGCGAGCCGGTCGTGGCCTCCAGCGCCGCGGCGCACCTCTCCGCCCCCTCACGCTCGTCCAGGTGGACGTGGAGCAGCCCGAGCACGTACGTGCCGCTGGCGTCGAGCGCCTCGGCGTACGCGGTGAAGCACGGGGGCAGCCCGGTCGCCTCCGCGGCTGGCGGCGCGTCGTCGCGCACCGCGAGCAGCCCATCGCGCAGCGCGCGCAGCTCCTCCGGCCCGGGATCCCTGAAGTGCACGAGCGCGAGCAGCGCGTGGTGCACGGCGGCGCATCGCGCGTCCAGTCGGGCGGCGGCGTGGAGCTCCTCCCGCGCCGCGGACCAGCGGCCGTGTGCCAGCTCCAGCTCCGCCAGCGCCAGATGGCCGCACAGCCGCACCAGCCGGGGGCGCGACGCGTACGTCATGAGCCGGGCCACCCGCTCGGCCGCCTCCAGCGCTCCCACCACCACCGTGAGGAGCGTGAAGCTCCAGAAGAGGGTGACGTCGTTCGCCGTCTCGAGCTGACGCCAGAGCTGCTCCTGCTCCGCCACATCCCCGGTCGCGAAGGCGCGCTGCAGCCGCACGATGAGCACGGAATCCGCGTGGTCGCCCTGCTCGAGCATCGCCAGCACGCGGCGGGACGCGGCGTCCACCTCCACCGGCCGGCCCTCCTTGGCCGCGACGCTGGCCAGGTGCACCTGGATCACGATGTCGTGCGGGTCCAGCGCGGCGGCCCGCTCCAGCGCCGTCCGTGCCCCAGCCAGGCGCCGCCCGCGAAGGGAGTAGAGGAAGTAGCCGATCTTCGCGAGATGGCTCCACGCTTCCGTGGAGCTCGGGTAGATGTCCAGGATCTCACGGTAGAGGAGCTCGGCGCGCGCGGCATCGCCGGCGAGGTAGGCCTGGAAGGCCGTCAGCAACCGGCGGTCGCTGATCGACAGGCGCGCGCAGTGCGCCACCGCCTGCGCGGCCGCGGCTTCGGCCAGGGCGTACATCCCCGCCCATTCGCAGAGCACGGCGAGGCGGTAGTGCGCCAGCGCGAACGTGGGATCCTCCCGCGTCGCCCGCTGGAAGCCCTCGGCGGCCACCGTGAACCGGCCGGCGCGGAAGGCGAGCTCGCCATCCAGATAGGACTTGAGCGCCGGCAGCGACCTGGTGGTGAGCGCCGCGAGCCCCACCAGTGGGCGGTCCGGGACGCCGATCGCCCGGACGAGCACCTGCGCCGCCAGGTGGTCCACGAGCGCGAACAGGTCGTCCACTCCGCCCTCCGCCCCCGCGCGCACGAGGGGCACTCCCGGATGGGCAGTGGCATACAGCACCGCGGAGATGCGCAGCTGGCCCGCCGACTCGATGACCCGGCCGACCACGCAGTAGGTGGCGTCGAACCGCTCGCCCATGGCGCGACAGCACTCCGTGTCCGACGACGATTCCGCGTCGCCCGGGATCGACCCGGAGTGCACGCAGCGCAGCGACTCGGAACCGTCGATTGCGGTCGCGAGGAGATCGGCGATGCCGGTCGCCAGGTAGTCGAGCGTCGCCTGGCCATTGTAGACGAAGGGGACAATCGCGAGGATCGCCCGGTCGATCATGGTGGCGGGTGGGCTCGCGGCCGCGGTGAGCGTGGGACCGCCATCGGACCGCTCGCGCAGCGCCGCCGCAAACGCGCGCATCTCGCCGGACGGCTGGATGCCGAGCTCCTGATCCAGCAGCCGGGCGAAGCGATCGTAGTGGCGCAGCGCGCCCGCGCGGTCGCCGTGATCCACCAGCGTGCGGAGTAGCTCCCGGGCCGCCGGCTCGTCCTCGGGGGCCACGCGGCATGCCTCCCGCGCCCAGCGAACGGCGCCCAGCGGATCCTCTCGCGTGGCGCACTCCCTGGCCAGCCGGAGCGCCGCGGCCCGAGCCAGCTCCCGCAGCCGGCGGCGCTCGCCCTCCAGCCAGTGCTCCCACTCGGGCGCGACGGCCAGGAAGAATCCCGGCAGGAGCTCTCCCCGGTAGAGCTCCAGCGCGCGCTCATCCTGCCCCGTGGCCAGGGCCGACTCGAAGTGGTCCGCATCGGAGGTCACGTGGTCCGTGGCCAGCGCCACCTCCTCCGCGCCACGATTGATCACGGCCTCCTCACCCAGCGCCCGACGCAGCTGGAAGAGCGCCTTGCGCAGGCGCGCCCGCGCGCGCGCCTGGTCCGTCTCCGGCCAGAGCAGCCCCACGAGTGTGTCGCGCCGACGGAAGCCAGGGCGCATCGCCAAGCAGGCGAGCAGAGCCACCAGCTGCGGGCGCGCCAGCAGCGCTCGGGCGGCGGTGGGCGGGAGCCCCGTGACCGCGAGCCCGCCCAGCAGGTGGATTTCGACCATGACCTCGGAGGTGCGCAAGCTGCCGATGGGAGGAACGGATGGGAACGGCTGGGGAACGGCGTCGGGCGATCCTAACACCAAGACGGCGCCCTGTACATGAGCCCGGCTCGCCCAATCATCTCACAGCCAGAGATCCAATCCGATGCAACTCATCTTCCGCATGCTGCTCCTGGGGGTCGCTCTGATCGTGAGCGCCCCCACCCTCGAGGCCCAGAGCCTCGCGGATCGGCTGAAGGCCAAGGCCAAGGAGCGAATGGACCAACGCACCGATCAGGCGCTCGACAAGGCCGTGGACCGGGCCGATCAGGCGGTGACCTGCGTGGTGACGGACCGCGCGTGCATCGAGAAGGCCGAGAAGGAGGGGCAGGCGGTCCGGGTCACCGACCGCTCGGGGAAGGTGGTGGAGGAGCGAGCGGCGGCGGACCCGGCCAGGGCCCGGACGGGCGACGTCGCCACGGCTCGTCCGGGCGAGGGTGCCTGGTCCAACTACGACTTCGTGCCCGGGGCGCGGGTGCTCTTCGCCGAGGACTTCACGCGGGATCGCGTGGGCAACTTCCCGCGCCGTCTCGAGCTGCTCAACGGGAACATGGAAGTCGTGGAATGGCAGGGGCGGCGCTGGCTGCGCTCCACCGGCTCCAGCGCCTTCAAGCTCTCACTCCCCGAGACGCTCCCGGAGCGCTTCACCATCGAGTTCGACCTCACGCTGCCGTGGATCAGGATGGCCTTCTACTCGGACGAATTCCAGGACGCCGGCGGGGTGCCGATGTACAGCAGCCCGAGCGCCGTCGTCCAGCTCTCCGGCATCGAAGCGGGGATCTGGCGCGCCGGTGGCGCCGCGCAGTCGGCCGTGGACCCGCGAATCCTCATGCCCAACCTGAACGACGAGTACGAGAACAGCTTTCTCAGCAAGCCGCTCCGCGTGCGCATGCAGGTCGACGGGAGGTACGTGAAGCTGTACCTGAACGAGCATCGCATCTCGAACATGCCCAACGCCGACTTCGGCCGTCGGAACCATGTGATCTTCGAGTTCGGCGACAACAGCAACGGTGGCGACCCGTATCCGCCGCTCATCACCGACATCTCGGTGAATGCCGGCGGCATGGACCTGTACGACGCGCTGGCCGCCGATGGCCGCGTGGCCACGCGCGGGATCCTCTTCGACACCGGCAGCGACCGGCTGCGACCGGAGAGCACGCCGACGCTGCGTGAGATCGTGGACATGCTGAACGAGCACGCCGACCTCTCGCTCACCATCGAAGGACACACCGACGACGTGGGCAACGCGGCCGCCAACCAGACGCTCAGCGAGAAGCGCGCGGCGGCGGTGAAGGCGTACCTGGTGGCGCAGGGGATCGCCGCGGCCCGGCTCGAGTCCCAGGGACTGGGCTCCACGAAGCCGGCGGTAGCGGGCACCACCCCGGAGGCGCGGCAGCAGAACCGGCGCGTGGAGCTCGTGAAGCGGTAGGCGGCTCCCCGCGCGACCGGGCGCCCCCATTCGGGGCGCCCGCACCACACCACCACAACTCCGAACCCATTCCATGCCTCTCCGATACAGCACCGGACGCGCGGGAGCGCGCCCGCTTCGCACCGCGATCGTCGCCGCCGGCGTGGGCCTGTTGCTCGCCGGCACTCCCCTCACCGCCCAGGAGGCCGGCGGCCCGGTGCGCCTCGAGAGCGGGGCGCTGGCGGAAGGCACGCTGCTGGTGGGCGGCCGGCCGTACGTGGCCGTCGACGACGTCAAGCGCGCCTTCGCGGGCGAGTTCGAGGTGATGTCCCGCAGCCGCGCCGAGGAGAAGGGGATCATCATCCTCACCGGCCGGGAGGAGCGGAAGGGCCCGAGGCGGGCGGCCGCGACGCCGCCGGCCACGAAGTCGCCGGCGGCGGAGTCGCCGACCGGGGAGAAGGGGATCATCA
>DATANT010000049.1:0-23945 GCA_036266115.1 Gemmatimonadaceae bacterium
GGAGGTGGGCACGGAAGGAAAGCTCGGCGGTCAGGCCGAGGTGCCGGGCGTGGCCGGCACCTGGAAGGACCTGACCGACAACGTGAACGCGATGGCCGGCAACCTGACGAACCAGGTACGCAACATCGCCGACGTGACCACCGCCGTGGCACGCGGCGATCTCTCGCGCAAGATCACGGTGGAGGCGAAGGGCGAGATCCTCGAGGTGAAGAGCACCGTGAACACCATGGTCGATCAGCTCAACGCGTTCGCCTTCGAGGTGACGCGCGTGGCGCGCGAGGTGGGCACCGATGGGAAGCTCGGTGGCCAGGCGCAGGTGGAGGGCGTGGCCGGTACGTGGAAGGATCTCACGGACAACGTGAACTACATGGCGGCCAACCTCACCAACCAGGTGCGGAACATCGCCGACGTGACCACCGCCGTGGCACGCGGTGACCTGTCGCGGAAGATCACCGTCGAGGCGAAGGGTGAGATCCTCGAGGTGAAGAGCACGGTGAACACCATGGTGGACCAGCTCAACGCCTTCGCCAGCGAAGTGACCCGCGTGGCGAAGGAGGTGGGCACGGAAGGAAAGCTCGGCGGTCAGGCCGAGGTGCCGGGCGTGGCCGGCACCTGGAAGGCGCTCACCGACAACGTGAACCAGCTGGCCGACCGCCTCACCGTGCAGGTGCGCGCGATCGCCGAGGTGGCCACGTCGGTGACGCGCGGCGACCTCTCGCGGCAGATCACGGTGGAGGCGCAGGGCGAGCTGGACGAGCTGCGGCGCAACATCAACCAGATGATCGCCAACCTGAAGGACACCACCGAGAAGAACCGCGAGCAGGACTGGCTCAAGACGAACCTCGCCAAGTTCTCGCGCCTGATGCAGGGGCAGAAGGATCTGGAGGCCGTGTCGCGCCTCATCATGTCGGAGCTCACCCCGCTGGTGGGCGCGCATCACGGCGCGTTCTTCATCGGCGACGCGTCGGAGCACGGGCCGGTGTTCAAGCTCGTGGCCAGCTACGCCTACAAGGAGCGCAAGCACCTGGCGAGCCGCTTCCACGTGGGCGAGGGGCTCGTGGGCCAGGCGGGGCTCGAGAAGAAGCCGATCCTGCTCACCAACGTGCCCGACGACTACGTGCAGATCAGCTCGGGGCTCGGCACGGCACCGCCGCGGAACATCATCGTCCTGCCCATCCTGTTCGAGGGTGAGGTGAAGGCGATCGTGGAGCTGGCCAGCTTCCTCCCGTTCAGCACCATCCACCAGACCTTCCTGGACCAGCTCCAGGAGTCCATTGGCGTGGTGCTCAACATGATCGTGGCCAACATGCGCACGGAGGAGCTGCTGCAGCAGTCGCAGCAGCTCACCCAGGAGCTGCAGAGCCAGTCCCGGGAGCTGCAGCAGCAGCAGGACGAGCTCAAGCGCTCCAACAGCGAGCTCGAAGCGCAGGCGCGGTCGCTGCGCCAGTCCGAGGAGCTGCTGCGCGACCAGCAGGAGGAGCTGCAGCAGGTGAACGAGGAGCTCGAGGAGAAGGCGGCGCTGCTGGCCGAGCAGAACAAGAAGGTGGAGCTCAAGAACGCCGAGGTGGAATCCGCCCGCGTGGCGCTGGAGGACAAGGCGGACCAGCTGGCGCTCAGCTCCAAGTACAAGAGCGAGTTCCTGGCGAACATGAGCCACGAGCTCCGCACTCCGCTCAACAGCCTGCTGATCCTGGCGCGGCTGCTGAGCGAGAACAAGGCGGCGAACCTCACCGGCAAGCAGGTGGAGTACGCGCAGACGATCCTGGCCGCGGGCACCGACCTGCTCACGCTCATCAACGACGTGCTCGATCTCTCCAAGGTGGAGGCGGGCAAGATGGAGGTGGTGCCGGCGTCCACGCCGGTGGCCAACGTGGTGCGCTTCGCGGAGCGCAGCTTCGCGCCGGTGGCGGAGGAGAAGGGGCTCAGATTCGCGGTGGAGGTGCACGACGGCGCGCCGTCCACGCTGGTGACCGACGGCCAGCGGCTGCAGCAGGTGCTCATGAACCTGCTCTCCAATGCCTTCAAGTTCACGGACCAGGGCACCATCACGCTCACCGTGCGGCCGGCCGAGCCGGGCCGGCGGTTCGGCAACAAGGTGCTCGATGCCGCCGAGAGCGTGGTGGCGTTCGCGGTGAGCGACACCGGCATCGGCATCGCGAAGGACAAGCTGCGCCTCATCTTCGAGGCGTTCCAGCAGGCCGACGGCACGACGAGCCGCAAGTACGGCGGCACCGGGCTGGGGCTCTCCATCAGCCGCGAGATCGCCAAGCTGCTGGGAGGCGAGATCCGCGTGGACAGCACGCCCGGTGGCGGCAGCACGTTCACGCTGTTCCTGCCAGTGCGCTACGTCCCGCCCACGTCTCCCACGTCGCCCGACGGCCGCGACGCCCTGGCGGTGCGGGGGCGTCTGGCGCCGGTGGTGCCACCGGCGCTCGTGCGCCGCGCCGATGACCGGCTGCGGATCGAGGGGCTGGAGGACGACCGCCAGCACATCGCCGCCGACGATCGCGTGGTGCTGGTGATCGAGAACGATCCCCTCTTCGCGCGCGTGCTCCTCGACATGCTGCGCGAGCGGGGCTTCAAGGGGCTCGTGGCGGTGGACGGCGAGAGCGGTTTGCGGCTCGCGCAGGAGTATGGTCCCGATGCCATCACGCTCGACATCGACCTGCCCGGCACCGACGGCCTGAGCGTGCTGGACCGGCTCAAGCGGGATCCCCGCACGCGGCACGTGCCGGTGCACGTGATCTCCGCGGTGGACCGCCGGCAGCAGGGGCTCAAGCTGGGCGCCATCGCCTGGCTCGAGAAGCCGGTGGACAAGGAGGTGCTGGAGCAGGCCTTCACGGAGATCGGGCGGTTCATCGATCGCGGGGTGAAGAAGCTGCTCGTGGTGGAGGACGACCAGGCGCAGCGGACGAGCATCACCGAGCTGATCGCGCACGACGACGTGGAGATCACGGCGGTGGACTCGGCCGAAGCGGCGCTGGAGGAGCTGGAGCGCGAGCGCTACGACTGCATGGTGCTCGACCTGGGGCTGGACGGCCTGAGCGGCTTCGAGCTGCTGGAGCGGGTGAAGGGGACCGCCGCCTGGCGCGACCTGCCCATCATCATCTACACGGGCAAGGAGCTGAGCGCGCAGGAGGAGATGCGCCTGCGCAAGTACGCCGAAACGATCATCATCAAGGACGTGAAGTCGCCGGAGCGGCTGCTGGACGAGACGGCGCTCTTCCTGCACCGCGTGGAGGCCGACCTGCCGGTGCAGAAGCGGCGGATGCTGGAGCAGCTGCACAGCGCCGACGCCGTGTTCAACGGCAAGCGGGTACTCGTGGTGGACGACGACGTGCGCAACGTGTTCTCGCTCACCAGCGTGCTCGAGGCGCATGGCATGGAGGTGAGCTTCGTGGAGAACGGGCTGGCGGCGCTCGAGGCGCTCCGGGACGGACTGACACGGGGGCAGCCGGCGGATATCGTCCTCATGGACGTGATGATGCCGGGGATGGACGGCTATGCGACCATGCGCGCCATCCGCGAGATCGCCGAGCTGCGTCAGCTGCCGATGATCGCCCTCACCGCCAAGGCCATGATGGGGGATCGCGAGAAGTGCATCGAGGCCGGGGCGTCGGACTACGTCACGAAGCCGGTGGACACCGATCAGCTGCTCTCTCTGATGCGGGTGTGGCTGTACCGGTGACCCGTACCGCTCCCCGGCGCGAATGCTGCCTGGGGAAATGCCGGGGCGCCGCCCGATCGCCGGCGCGCCCCGGCCGCTCCGCTTCCTCGCGTCTCCCGATGGCCATCCATCACTCCGCTCGACCAGCGTCCTATGATCCGGTGCGGGAGAAGCTCGAGGTCGAGCTGCTCCTGGAAGCGGTCTATCGGCAGTACGGCTTCGACTTCCGCTCCTACGCCTACGCCTCGGTGCGGCGGCGGCTCTGGAAGCGGATCCGGGCGGAGGGGCTGTCCACCATCTCGGCGCTGCAGGATCGCGTGCTGCACGAGCCGGTGATGATGGAGCGGCTGCTGCTCGACCTGTCGATCAACGTGACGGCGATGTACCGCGACCCGAACTTCTTCCGGGCCTTCCGCACCATCGTGGTGCCGCGGCTGCGCACCTATCCGTTCATCCGCGTGTGGCACGCGGGCTGCTCCTCGGGCGAGGAGGTGGTGTCGATGGCCATCCTGCTCACCGAGGAAGGGCTGTACGACCGCGCGCGCATCTACGCCACGGACATCAACGAGGTGGTGCTGCAGCGCGCGCGCGACGCCATCTTCCCGCTCGACCGGATGCAGGAGTACACGGAGAACTACCTGCGCGCGGGCGGGACGCGCTCGTTCTCGGAGTACTACACGGCGCGCTACGATGGCGCCCTGTTCAGCCCCTCGCTGTACGCGAACGTCGTCTTCGCGCAGCACAACCTGGTCACCGACCGCTCGTTCTCGGAGTTCCACGTCATCTTCTGCCGCAACGTCCTCATCTACTTCGACGGGTCGCTGCAGCAGCGGGTGCACGGGCTGTTCCACGAGAGCCTGGCCACCTTCGGCGTGCTCGGCGTGGGCAGCAAGGAGTCGCTCCGCTTCGCCCCGGCGGAGGCGCGCTACGAGCCGGTGGCGCAGGGGGAGAAGCTGTTCCGGAAGGTGCGATGACGGGCGGCGGCCTGGCCCTCGTGGTGGTGGGCACGTCGTGGGGCGGGCTCGACGCGCTGAGTCAGCTGCTCGCTGGCCTGCCCGCCGACTTCCCGGTGCCGGTGGCCGTGGTGCAGCACCGCGGCCGCGAGGCCGGTGGGCTGTTGCGCGAGCTGCTGCAGGCCGTCACCCGATTGGCGGTGCTGGACGTGGAAGACAAGGAGCCGATGATGTCCTCGCACGTGTATCTCGCGCCTCCCGACTATCACCTGCTCGTGGAGCGGGGGCACTTCTCGCTCTCCGTGGATCCGCCCGTGCGCTACAGCCGCCCGTCCGTGGACGTCCTCTTCAACTCCGCCGCCGACGTCTATGATCGGTCGGTGGTGGGCGTGGTGCTCACCGGGGCCAACGACGACGGCGCGCGCGGGCTGCGCTGCATCGCCGACCACGGCGGGGTGGCCATCGTCCAGGATCCCGCGACCGCGGCGAGCCCGGTGATGCCCAGGGCGGCGCAGCAGCTCGTGCCCGAGGCGGAGGTGCTCCCGCTCGAGCACATCCCGAACCGGCTCCTCACCCTGGGCGGCGTCCACCGCGTCCCCTCCGCGCAGCGCCTGGAGCGCTCATGACCGTCCCCCCGACCCTCGCCTCCACGCCGCCGCTGCCGCTGGATGCCGCCGATCCGAGCGCGCCCGTGAACATCCTGCTGGTCGACGACCGCCCCGAGAACCTGCTCGCGCTGGAGGCCCTCCTGGAGCCGCTCGGCGAGCGGCTGGTGCGGGCCACGTCCGGGGACGAGGCGCTCCGCGCGCTGCTCGCGAGCGACTTCGCCGTGATCCTGCTGGACGTGCAGATGCCAGGCATCAACGGGTTCGAGACGGCGCAGCTGATCAAGGCGCGCGAGCGCTCGCGGCACATCCCCATCATCTTCCTCACCGCCATCAACACCGCCGACGTGCACGTGTACCGCGGCTACGCGGTGGGCGCGGTGGACTACCTGGCCAAGCCGTTCGAGCCGGACGTGCTGCGCAGCAAGGTGGCGGTGTTCGTGGACCTGTACCGCAAGCAGGAGCAGCTGCGGCGGCAGGAGCAGCTGCTGCGCGACGTGGAGCGGCGCGAGGTGGAGCTGCAGCACCGGGCCGAGCTCCTGGAGTCGCGCGCGCTGCTGGCCGAGGTCGTGGGCTCGGCGCTGGACGCCATCATCCTGCTGGACGCCGGGTACACCGTGCGCCGCGCCAATGCCGCCGCGGAGCGGATGTTCGGCCGTCACGCCGGCTCCATCGTCGGCCTCCCGGTGGCCGAGCTCTTCGCCGACGACGAGGTGGAAGCGCTGCTGGGCCGGAGTGCCGGTGCCGGCGACGCGCCGAACGACGGGGAGGACACCGGCCGCGCCCCCGCGCTGCCCCTCACGGCCCGGCACCGCCTCAGCGGGCCGTTCCCCACCGAGGCCTCGGTGTCGCGCCTCACCCTGGGCGAGAGCACGTCGTACACGCTCATCGTCCGCGACATCTCGGAGCGCTGGCGCGCCGAGGAGGCGCTGCGCACCCAGGCCGCCTCGCTCGCCGCCAGCACCGCCAAGCTGGCCACCCTGAACGCCGAGCTGCAGCGGCGCCAGGCGGAGCTCCAGCACGCGATGACGGCGCGCAACCGCTTCTACGCGTCCATGAGCCACGAGCTCCGCACGCCCATCAACGCCATCATCGGCTACAGCACCCTGCTGCTGGACAACGTGTACGGGCCGCTCAACGAGCGGCAGATGCAGGGGCTGCACCGCACCCACAAGGCCGCGCGGCACCTCCTGGAGCTGGTGAACGACGTGCTCGACCTCTCCAAGATCGAGGCGGGAAAGATCGAGCTGGGGCTGCAGCCGGTGGTCTTCCCCACCCTCGTGGAGGACCTCTTCGTCACCGTCCGGCCCATGGCCGACGAGCGGGGCACCGCGATCCACCTGGACCAACCGAACGACTCGGTGACGGTGGTCACCGACCCCAGGCGTGTGCGGCAGATACTTCTCAACCTGCTGTCGAACGCGATCAAGTTCGGGCAGGGCCGGCCGATCGTGGTGCGCTGCACCGGCCGGGAGGCGGGAGGGGTGGAGATCGAGGTCATCGACCAGGGGGGCGGGATCGCGACGGCCGATCAGCTGCGCATCTTCGACGAGTTCGTGCAGCTCCAGCCGCACGCCGGCGGCGCCGAGGGCACGGGGCTCGGCCTGTCGATCTCGCAGCGCCTGGCCCGCCTGCTGGGCGGAGACCTCCTGCTCACGTCGGCCCCCGGCGAGGGGAGCACCTTCCGGCTCGTGCTGCCTGCGGAGACGCCCGCCGAGACGCCCGCGGAAGCACCCGGCGAGGGCGCGACCTCCGAGATGTCCGCGGCGCGCTGACCGAGCGGCCAGTCTTCGGCGCCCGCCGGCCGGGGGCCGCCCGGCGCTCGAGACGACCGGTCGGGGGGCCGGCAGCGGGGCTCGGGGGGGCATCGGCCTGGCGGTGGATGGCTGCGGGATCGGTGCACGAGGGCTAGATTGCCCCATTGCGATTGTCCCATTGATTCCCAGGCGAGGTTCATTGCGCGCGCTCTGTGTTGGTCGGCATCCCTACCTCAGCGAGCACCTCGGGCGGTTCTTCGGACGGCTCGGGATGGACACCGTATGCGTGACGGGCCTCGAGCTGGCCGTGTCCGCGGCGGAGAGTGCGCGGCCCGACGTGGTGCTCTGCGACTACGACCTGCTGGGCAGCGCGCCGCTCGACATCTGGGAGCGCCATCCGGTGCTCTCGCGCGTCCCGATCATCGCCGTCAGCCTCACTCGGCGGCCAGAGGAAGTGGTGCTCGTGGAGATGAACGGCATCGCCGGCTTTCTCTACCTGCCCATTCTGAAGGCGGAGGACGCACGGCGGATTCTCGGGATCGCGCGTCCGCCGGCGTCGTACTCGCTGCCCTCGGTTCTCGACCGGCCGGCCTCGCTGGTCCCGCCGCCTTCACGCTGAGCCAGTGACGCCCCGGGGCCGCGGGCCGGTGCGCCGGCCGTGACGCCAGTCCGCGACGACCTGCGGCCGAGTCTGGGTGCGATCGGCTCGCGCCCCATCGCCACCGCCGCCGACCTGCAGGCCGCCCTGCTCGCGCTGCGCGTGGGCGTGGCCATCGTGGGTCCCGATTGGACGGTGGTGCACGCGGATCCGGGGTGGATGGCGCTGAGTAGCGGGCCGGCGCTCGGTCGCCTGCTCTGGGACGCCATCCCGGCGCTCTGCACCGAGCCCGCCGAGACGCACCTGCGGGCCACCATGACCGACGGCGTGACGCGGGGGTTCCGGGTGGTGCCGCACAGCGCCGACGGCACGCCGGCGTGGGAGGTTCGCTGCGCGCGCATGGCGTCGGGCGCGCTGGCGCTCGAGGCGCGCGACGTGGTGCGGTCGGTGGAACCCGGCGAGGTGGCCGCCGAGAACCGCCTGCTGCGCGAGCTGGCGCGGCAGGCGGCCGCGGTGTCGGACAGCGAGCGGCTGCTCGCGACGCTGGGCGAGACGGTGCGGCGCGAGACCGGCGCCTGCGGCGCGGGCGTCACCGCGCTCGATGGCAATCTCGTGACCATTCTCGCCACCTGCGGGGAGGGGCTGCCGGACGCCGGCACCAATTTCCCGCTGCACGGCTCGCTCACGGAGCGGGCGGCCCGGCTGCGCCGCGTGGTACGCCAGCGAGGCTATCGGGCGCCGGCGCCGCAGGTGCAGCAGGTGTTCGACGTGGAGAGTGTGGGGGAGCTGATGCTCGCGCCGCTCATCGCGTACGGGCAGACCGTGGGAGTCCTGGCCGCGGTGCGCCGGCAGGGCGAGCCGCCGTTCACGGCGCGCGACGAGCAGCGGCTGGCCGTGATCGCCGGCGCCGCCGCGCTGGTGGTGTGGAACGCGCGCCTGCTCGAGCAGGTGCGCAGCGCCGTGCAGGCGAAGACCGAGTTCCTGACGACGATGAGCCACGAGCTGCGCACGCCGCTCACCGCGCTCACCGGCTACGGGGAGCTGCTCACGGACGAGATCGTGGGCGAGCTCACGCCGCCGCAGCACGACGTGGTGGAGCGCATGCGCACGGTGACGCACCACCTCACGGCGATGATCGACGAGATCCTCACCTTCTCCAGCCTGGAGGCGGAGCGCGAGCGCGTGTGGCCGCAGGAGGTGGTGAGCGGTGAGGTGCTGCGCGCCGCGGCGGCGGTGATCGAGCCGCTCGCGGCCCAGCGGGGGCTGGGCTTCGTCGCGCACGTGCCGCCCGACGCGCCGGTGCTGCGCACCGATCCGGACAAGGTGCGGCAGATTCTGGTGTGCCTGGGTGGCAATGCCGTGAAGTTCACCGAGCAGGGTGGCGTCTCGCTCGCCGTGCGTGCCGAGGAAGGCGCGGTGCGGTTTGCCGTGCGCGACACCGGCATCGGCATCGCCGTGAGCGACCAGGGGCGGCTCTTCCAACCGTTCACGCAGCTCGATGGGAGCCTCACGCGCCGCTACGGAGGCACGGGGCTCGGGCTCTACATCGCGGGACGGCTGGCCGAGCTGCTGGGCGGGCGCATCGAGGTGGATTCGGAGGTGGGCCGGGGCTCCACGTTCGAGCTCGTCCTGCCCACCACGCGGGCGGCGGCGGCCACCGTGGAACGGGGCGCGCCGGGTCGCTGAGGTCCGAGTTCCCGGGCCCGGGTTCCCGGTTAGATTTCGCCTCATGTCCAGCATGCCCATCACCAGCGTCTTCAACGACGGCTACGTGGCCGAGCAGTTCGACGCCTATCGGCGCGACCCGGCGAGCGTGGATGAGTCGTGGCGGCAGTTCTTCCAGTTTGCCGAGCGTATCGCCGGCACCGAGGCGGGTACGCCGTCCTCCGCAGATCCGGACTACCTGCGCATCGTGGCGGCCAGTGCCGCCCTCGTGCAGGGCATCCGCAACTACGGTCACCTGGCCGTGCCGCTCGATCCGCTGGGCACCGCCCCACCCGGGGCGCCGGAGCTCACGCCGGAGTTCTACGGCATCACCGAGGCCGACCTGGCCCGGGTGCCGGGAGCGGCGATCGGCTTCGATGACCGCGAGACGGCGGCCGACGTCGTGCGCCGGCTGCGCGAGGTGTACTCCTCGCGCCTGGGCTACGAGGTGTGGCACCTGCAGGAGGCCGAGGAGCGCGAGTGGTTCCGCCAGCAGTTCCGCACCGGCGAGCTGCTGCGCCCGCTCACCGCGGACGAGAAGAAGCTCGTGCTGCGGCGCATCACCGAGGTGGATGGGCTGGAGCGCTTCATCGGGCGCGCGTACGTGGGCGCCAAGCGCTTCTCCATCGAGGGCACCGACGTGCTCGTGCCCATGCTCGACGCCGCGATCGCCGAGGCGGCGATGGCGGGCGCGCGCGAGGTGGTGATGGCCATGGCGCACCGCGGCCGCATCAACGTGCTCGTGAACATCCTGGGCAAGCCGGCCGCGGCGATCTTCCGCGAGTTCGAGGGGCTGCACGCCGCCGGCAACGCGGTGAGCGGCACGGGCGACGTGAAGTACCACCTGGGCTTCGAGGGCTCGCGCGAGATCGGCGGCCGCCGGGTGTCGCTCACGCTGGTCCCCAACCCCAGCCATCTGGAAGTGGTGGACGCGGTGGTGACGGGCGTGACGCGGGCGCACCAACGGATCGATGCCGGCGGCGTGGTGGAAGGTCCGCCCGCGCGCGACGAGGCCGGCGTCGTGCCGGTGCTGGTGCACGGCGACGCCGCCTTCCCGGGCGAGGGCGTGGTGGCCGAGACGTTCAACATGTCCCGGCTGCGCGGCTACCGGGTGGGCGGCACGCTGCACGTGATCGCCAACAACCAGGTGGGCTTCACCACCAATCCCATCGACGCCCGCTCCACGCACTACGCGAGCGACCTGGCGAAGGGCTTCGACGTGCCCATCGTGCACGTGAACGCGGACGATGCGGAGGCGTGCATCCAGGCGGTGCGCCTGGCCGTGGCCTATCGCGCCCGCTTCGCCAAGGACTTCGTGATCGACGTGGTGGGTTACCGGCGCTTCGGCCACAACGAGGGCGACGAGCCCACCTTCACCCAGCCCGAGCTCTATGCGCGCGTGAAGGCGCACAAGACGCCGCGGGAGGTGTGGGCGGAGCGGCTCGTGGCCGAGGGCGTGATCGGCGCCGCCGACGCGACGCAGCTGGAGCAGGAGGCGGCGCAGCGCTTCGCCGACGTGCACGCCGGGGTGGAGCGCACCGTCAAGCCCCAGGAGTCCGAGCCCGCCGCGCCGGAGCCGGCGCCCGAGGTGGACACGAGGGTGCCCGCGGCCACGCTCGTGGCCCAGAACGAGGCGCTGCTGCAGTACCCGCCGGACTTCACCCCGCACCAGCGTCTGGCCAAGCAGCTCGAGCGCCGTCGCGAGACCATGGGCGAGGCGGGCGGGATCGAGTGGGGGCAGGCCGAATCGCTGGCCTACGCCTCGCTGCTCGCCGAGGGAGTCTCGGTGCGCATCAGCGGGCAGGACGTGGAGCGCGGCACCTTCTCGCACCGTCACGCCGTGCTGCACGACGGCCAGACGGGGCAGACCTACACGCCGCTGCAGCACGTGCCTGGCGCCAGCGGCGCGTTCGAGATCTACAACAGCCCGCTCTCCGAGACCGCGGTGCTGGGCTTCGAGTACGGGCACAGCGTGGCGACGCCGGACACGCTCACCATCTGGGAGGCGCAGTTCGGCGACTTCGTGAACGTCGCGCAGCCGGTGATCGACCAGTTCATCGTGGCCGATCGCGCCAAGTGGGGCCAGGACTCGAGTCTGGTGATGCTCCTGCCGCACGGGTACGAGGGACAGGGGCCGGAGCACTCGAGCGCCCGGCTCGAGCGCTTCCTGCAGTCGGTGGCGGAGGGCAACCTGCGGGTCGCCTATCCCACCAGTGCCGCGCAGATCTTCCACCTGCTGCGGCGGCAGGCGCGTACCACGCCGCGCCGCCCGCTCGTGGTGATGTCGCCCAAGAGCCTGCTGCGCCTGCCGCAGGCCGCGGCCTCGCTCACGGAGCTGGCCGAGGGCGCGTTCCAGCCGGTGATCGACGATGCGTCGGCGCAGCCCGAGGCGGTGCGCCGCGTGGTGCTGTGCACGGGCAAGGTGTTCTACGATCTCACCAAGGACGCGCGGCCCGCGCACGTGGCGGTGGTGCGCGTGGAGGAGCTCGCGCCGTGGCCGGCGGATCGGCTGCGCGCGGTGCTCGATCGCTACCCGAAGGCCACCGAGGTGGTGTGGGTGCAGGAGGAGCCGAACAACATGGGCGCGTGGACGTATGCGGAGCCCAAGCTGCGGCAGCTCCTGGGCGGCGGTGCGGCCCCGCGGTACATCGGCCGCCCCGAGCGCGCGAGCCCCGCGGAGGGCTATACCGGCAACCATCAGGTGGAGCAGGCGCGCATCGTGGCCGAGGCGCTCGCCGTGCCGGACAGCGCCAGCGAGGCGCCGGCCGGCCGGCGGAAGAAGGCCGCGCAGCTGCAGGACTGACGCGGCCGGCCTCGAGCTCCGTCATCGCGTACCACTCACCGAGCATCTCGTGACACGCCGACTACTCGCGTACCTCGCGCTGCCGGCGATCGTCCTCGCCGCGCCGCGCCCCCTGGCTGCTCAGGAGCGTGGCGCGGTGGCGTTGGGGGCGGCGGTGGATGCCCTGGGCACCACGATGCGCGTGCTGATGATCGGCGCGCATCCCGATGACGAGGACACCAACCTGATCGCCTGGCTGGCGCGCGGGCAGCACGTGGAGACCGCGTACCTCTCGCTCACGCGCGGCGACGGGGGGCAGAACCTCATCGGCAACGAGCTGGGCGAGGCGCTCGGCGTGGTGCGCACCGAGGAGCTGCTCGCGGCCCGGCGCATCGACGGCGGGCACCAGTTCTTCACGCGCGCCTACGACTTCGGCTTCAGCAAGAGCGCCGAGGAGACGTACCAGCACTGGCCCAAGGACAGCATCCTGGGCGACGTGGTGGAGATCGTGCGCGCGTTCCGGCCGCACGTGGTGGTGGCCGTGTTCAGCGGCACCCCGCGCGACGGGCACGGGCACCACCAGGTGTCGGGCATGCTGGCGCGCGAGGCGTACGACGTGGCCGGCGACAGCGTGCGCTATCCGGCGTCGCGCTACGGCACGCCGTGGCTGCCGCTCAAGTTCTACCGCGCCGCGCGCTTCGATCCCGACGCCGGCACCCTGCGCATGAACGTGGGCGAGTACGACGCGCTGCTCGGGCGCTCGTACGCCGAGCTCGCGGGGCTGAGCCGCAGCCAGCACAAGTCGCAGGGGTTCGGCGCGCTGCAGCGCAAGGGCACCCTCTGGGACCACGTGCGGCGCGAGGCCACGCGGGTGAACGAGGACACGGCTCCGGCGGCGGAGACCTCGCTGTTCGCGGGGATCGACACCACGCTCGCCGGTGCGTTCACCGCCGGCACCGTTCCCGCACCGCTGCGCGAGCTGCCGGCACTGCTGGCCAGCGCGCGCTCGGCGGCCAACCTCTTCGATCTGGAGGCGAGCGTGGGCCCGCTCATGCAGATCGAGCGGCGCACGCGCGCCGCCGCCGGATCGCCGGTGGCCGCGCAGCAGAACGGTGGCACCGAGAGCGGCACGCGGAGCCAGGCCGTGGACGCGCCCGACGCGTCGGCGATCCTGGGGCTTGCCACGCGGGCGCAGCACGCGCTGCAGGTGGCCACCGGCGTGGCGCTCGAGGCCATCGCCGAGCGCGAGCTGCTGGCGCGGGGCGACAGCCTGCCGGTGACCGTGACGTTGTACAACCGTGGCCGGCAGCCGGTGCGCGTGACCCCGGACGGTCGCCTGGCGCCCGCGACCGCGATGCGCGACGTGGTGGTGCTCCCCGACAGCGCGTTGCAATGGACCGTGTGGGCGCGGGGCGACTCGATCACCCAGCCCTGGTGGCTGGCGCGCCCTCGCGCCGGCGACCTGTTCGCCGTGCCGGCGAGCACGGTGCCGGAGGACGAGCGCGCCGCGGCGAGCGGCACCGGGGCCACCGCGCGTGCCATGGTGACACTGGACGGCGCGCAGATGCTGCTCACCGCTCCCGTGGTGTACCGTTACGCGGACGCGGTGCGCGGTGAGGTGAGCCGCCCGCTGGCCACGGTGCCCGCGGTGTCGGTGACGATGGAGCGCGCGGTGCAGTACGCCCGCGCCCACCAGCCCATCGATCGCTCGCTGCGCGTGCGCGTCCAGTCGGCGAGCGCCACGCCGCGCGACGTGACCGTCCGGCTCCAGCTCCCCGCGGGGCTCACGGCCGATTCGGCGTCGCGCACGGTGCGCCTGGATGGCTACGACGCGGCGCGCGTGGTGACCTTTCGCCTGCGCGGCACGCTCGCGCCCGGCCGCCACGCGCTGCGGGTGACGGCCGAGAGCGGCGGCGAGACGTTCGCGACCGGATACCAGCTCGTGGACTACGACCACATCCGCCCGCAGCGACTGTACCGGCCCGCCGAGGTGCGGGTGGAAGCGGTGGACGTGCGGGTGCCGGCGGGGCACACGGTGGCCTACGTGCCCGGCGTGGGTGACGAGATCGCGCCCATGCTGCGCGACCTCGGGCTGCCCGTCTCGCTGCTCGAGCCGGCCGCGCTGGCCACCGCCAATCTCTCGGGCTTCTCGGCGGTGGTCATCGGCCCGCGCGCCTTCCAGGCCTCGCCCGCCGCGCTGGCCGCCAACCGCCGCCTGCTGGACTACGCGCGCCGCGGCGGCACGCTGGTGGTGCAGTACCAGCAGGACGAGATCGTGAAGCCGGGCGTGGCGCCGTACGCGCTCACGCTCGCCCGTCGCGCCGAGCGCGTGACCCTGGAGAACGCGCCGGTGGCGATCGTGGAGCCCGCGGCCGCGGTGCTGCGCGCGCCCAACGCCATCACGGCGGCGGACTTCGACGGCTGGGTGCAGGAGCGGGCATCGTACATGCCGTCCAGCTTCGCGCCCGAGTGGACCGCGCCGCTCGCCATGCACGATCCCGGCGAGCCGCCGAACCGCGGCGCCATTCTCGTGGCGCCGGTGGGCCGCGGGACGTACGTCTACACCACGCTCGCCTTCTTCCGGCAGTTGCCAGCCGGCGTGCCCGGCGCGGCGCGGCTCTTCGTGAATCTGCTGGAGGCGCGCGCCACGCCGGGCGCGGCGCGCGCTTCCGCGGGAACGCGATAGCGAGCGTGCCGGTGTCTCCCGATCGCCCACCCAGTACCGTGCTCCAGCCGTGAACTCATTCCACGTCGCCCTCCGCGCGCGCACGATCGTTCTGCAGGCCCTGGCGCCGCTCCTGCTCGCGGCCTGCGGCGGTGGAGACGGCCGCACGGTGCTCACCGTCTACTCGCCGCACGGCAAGGAGCTGCTCGACTACTACGAGCGCGGCTTCGAGGCGGCGCATCCCACGGTGGACGTGCAGTGGGTGGACATGGGCTCGCAGGAAGTGCTGGACCGGCTGCGCGCCGAGCGGGTGAATCCGCAGGCCGATCTCTGGTTCGGCGCGCCAGCCGACATGTTCGCGCGCGCGGCCGCCGACAGCCTGTTGGCGCCGTTCAGGCCCACGTGGGCGGCGGAGGTGGACTCCGCGGCGCGCGACGAGCGCGACCTGTGGTACGGCACGTACCTCACGCCCGAGGTGATTGGCTACAACTCGCGCCTGGTGAGCGCCCAGGAGGCGCCGCAGGACTGGGACGACGTGCTCGATCCCCGGTGGCGTGACAAGGTGCTCATCCGCGATCCCATCGCCAGCGGGTCCATGCGCGCCATCTTCGGCGCGCAGATGGTGCGCTCCATGCGCGAGACCGGCGGGCCCGAGGCAGGCTACGAGTGGCTGCGCCGGCTGGACGCCAACACGCGCGAGTACACGTTCAACCCCACCATCCTGTACACGAAGCTGGACCGCGGCGAGGGCGTGGTGACGCTCTACAACATGCCCGACATCGCCACGCTCGAGCAGCGGCGCAACATGCAGGTGGCCTACGTGATCCCGAAGAGCGGCACGCCGCTGCTGGTGGACGGCATCGCCGTGGTGCGCGGCGCCAAGCAGCCCGAGCTCGCGCAGCAGTTCTACGAGTTCGTCACCACGCCGCCGTCGCTGCGCGCGGCCGCCGACAGCTTCCTGCGCATCCCGGCGCGCACGGACATTCCCGCGGACTCGCTCCCCGAGTGGATCCGCGAGGCGCGCACACGCATCACGCCCATGCCGCTGGACCGCCAGCTGCTGGCCGACAGCCTGGACGCGTGGATGACCTACTGGGACTCGCACATCCGCAACCGCGGCCGCGATCGGTGAGCGCCGGCACGCTCGCGCTCTCCCATCTCACGCGCCGCTTCGGGACCTACGCGGCGGTGAACGACGTCTCGCTGGAGCTGCAGGCCGGCGAGCTGATGGCGCTCGTGGGCGCGTCCGGCTCGGGCAAGACCACCACCCTGCGCATGGCCGCCGGCTACGAGCAGCCCGACGAGGGACAGGTGCTGCTGGACGGGCGCGACATCACGCGGCAGCCGCCGCAGCGGCGCGGGTTCGGGATGGTGTTCCAGCACTACGCGCTCTTCCCGCATCTCACGGTGGAGGAGAACGTCGCCTTTGGCCTGGAGGCGCGCGGCGTGCGCAAGGCGGAACGGCAGGCGCGCGCCCGGCAGGCGCTCGACGGCGTGGGCCTCGGCGGCGCCGGCACGCGGGCCGTGCAGGCGCTCTCGGGCGGCGAGCAGCAGCGGGTGGCGCTCGCCCGCGCCGTGGTGATCGAGCCGCGCGTGCTGCTGCTGGACGAGCCGCTCTCCAACCTCGACCCCACGCTGCGCGAGTCCACGCGCGACGAGCTGCGCGAGATGCTGCAGCGGCTGCACGTGACGGCGCTCTTCATCACGCACGACCAGGAAGACGCGTTCGCCGTGGCCGACCGGGTGGCGTTGCTCCGCGCGGGCCGGCTGCTGCAGGTGGGCACGGCGGAGGAGCTGTACGACCGCCCGGCCTCGCGCCAGGTGGCCGAGTTCATCGGCCGGGCGACGCTGGTGCCGGCCGTGGACGAGGGGACGCACGGCGTGCTGACCCTTGGCGGCTGCACGGCGCGGGTTCCCGTGACCCGGGCGGGGGCGAGTGGTGGCCGGCTCGCTCCCGCGCTGGCCGTGCTGCGTCCCGAGGGGCTGACGCTCGCGCCGGCCGACGCGCCGGACGCGTGGCAGGGCGTGGTGGCCGGCCGCCGGTTTGCCGGCGGGCTGGCGGTGTACCGGGTGGAGTTGGCGGACGGCGTGTCGCTCGAGGTGACGACGGCGGATCGGAGCGCCCGGGTTGGAGAGCGGGTGGGCGTGCGGCTGCTGCCCGGCGCGGTGGCGCTGGTGGGCGAGGAGGGGTAGGGTGGCGGGGCGCGGAGACGGGGCGGGGGGAGTGCCAGGGGGCGGCGGCGCGGCGGGTGGGGAGCGGCGGGGCGTGGGAGTCGGGGTCGGCGCACGGGGGGCCCCCCCCGAAACAGAATCTGCCGCCGACGTCTCGTTCGCCCGTCACCGAACCCTCGCCCCCGCCATCGCCGGCGCGCACGACCCCGCGCCCCGCCCCGGGCGGGCGCGCCCGGGGAACCGCTCCACCCTTCTTCTCGCCGTCCCCGTCCTCGCCGTCCTCCTCTGGACGGTGGTCTATCCCAACGTCGCCGTCGTGGCCGGGAGCTTCGAGAACGGCCTCGGGCACTGGCGCGCCTTCGCCGCCAGCCCGGCCGACCGCGAGGCGCTCGCCACCAGCCTCTTCATTTCCGTACTCTCGGTGCTCGCGGCCACCGCCATCGGCATCCCGCTCGCGTTCCTGCTCTCCCGTTTCGAGTTCCGTGGCCGGCGCCTGCTGGGGACCGTGGCCACCCTGCCCGCCGCGCTGCCGCCCCTGGTGGGCGTCGTCGCCTTCCTCTTCCTGTTCGGCGAGAGCGGCGTGCTCGCGCGCGTGGTGCAGCAGCTCCTCGGGCTCAGTACCCCGCCGTGGCGGTTCAACGGCATCTGGGCCATCGTGTTCGTGCACGCGTACACGATGTACGTGTACGTCTACCTGTTCGTCTCGGCCGGGCTGGAGCGGTTCGACACCTCGCTCGACGAGGCCGCCGCCGGCCTGGGCGCCGGACCCTGGCGGCGGCTGCGCCGCGTGACGCTCCCCATGCTCACGCCCGCCATCGCCGGGTCCATGCTGCTCGTCTTCATGAGCAGCCTGGGATCGTTCTCCGCGCCCTACGTGTTCGGCGGCGGCATCCGCGTGCTCTCCACGCAGATCGTCGCGTCCAAGCTGAACAACAACATGGGCATGGCGTACGTCGAGACCTCGGTGCTCGCGCTCAGCGCCGTGTTCGCGCTCATGCTGCTGCGCTGGCTGGAGCGGCGCCGGCCGTACACCATCTCCGGCAAGGGCGGGCGGGTGCGGGTGCTCGTGCGGTCGCCGCTGCTCCGCCGGCTGGCCCCGCTGCTCGCCGCGGTGGCGGTGCTGGTGCTCATCCTGCCCCACCTGATGGTGCTGCTGGTGAGCTTCGCCCGCGACGGCACCTGGACCACGCAGACCCTGCCGCCCGAGTACACGCTCGACAACTTCCGCCAGCTCGCCAGCGACTCGCAGCTCTGGCGCCCCATCCGCAACAGCGTGGTGATGGCGCTCATCGCCACCGCGGCCAACGTCGTGGTGTGCTTCGTGGCCGCGTATCTGGTGGTGCTGCGACGGTTCCGCGGCCGGCGCCTGCTCGAGCTGCTGGTGGCGCTGCCCTGGGCCATCCCGGCCACGGCCATCGCCATCGGCCTGGCGGCCACGTTCAACCAGCACGATCCGCTCTCGCTGCGCGTGCTGCTCGTGGGCACGTTCTGGATCCTGCCGCTCGCCTACTTCGTGCGCGGCATCCCGCTGGTCGCGACCGCGGTGGAGGGCTCGCTGCGGCAGATGGACCCGTCGCTCGAGGACGCCGCCCGCGGCCTGGGCGCGTCGTGGTGGCGCACCATGTGGCGCGTGGTGCTCCCCGCCGCCCGGCCCGGGCTGGTGGCCGGCGCGCTGCTGGCCGCCGTCACCGCGGTGGGCGAGTTCGTGGCCAGCGTGGTGCTCTACACGCACGCCAACCGCCCGATCTCCATCGAGATCCTGGCGCAGCTGCGCGCCCTGTCGTTCGGCACCGCGGCCGCCTACAGCGTGCTGCTCATCGTGCTCGTCCTGCTCATCACCGCCGTGGCGCGCTGGGTGGAAGGACGCGGCACGTCGGCCGAGCGCACCGCGTTGGGGTGAGGCCGGGGTGAGACCGGGGTGAACGACGGGGCGGGCGCGGCGCACCGCGGCACCGCCCGTGCGTCGTTACCCCGCCGAGGTCCCAGGGCGCCCAGGCGCCCACCACTGGCCTCTCACCTCCAAGTGGAGCGAGCACCCGTGGCCGATCCCGTCACCACCTCGCCGGCCCCCGTCCGGTCTCCCGACCAGGCCGCCGCCCGCGCCGCGCCAGCTCCCGAGCCGGCGCGCCGGCCCCGCGTGGTCATCGTGGGCGGCGGCTTTGCCGGCCTGCACGCCGTGCGCCGGCTGCACCGGGCGCCGGTGGACATCACCCTCCTGGACCGCACCAACCATCACCTCTTCCAGCCGCTGCTCTACCAGGTGGCCACCGCCATGCTCGCGCCCAGCGACGTGGCCGTGCCCATTCGCTGGCTCATGCGCCGCTATCCCAACGTGCGCACCGTCCTGGGCAACGTCACCGGCGTGGACGTGGAGCGCCGCTGCGTGCTCGTGGACGACCTGCCAACGCCGTTGCGGTACGACTATCTGATCCTCGCCACCGGGGCCCGGCACTCCTACTTCGGCCATGATGACTGGGAGCGCATCGCCCCGGGGCTCAAGGGGTTGGAGGACGCACTGGCCATCCGGCGCCGGTTCCTGCTGGCCTTCGAGCGGGCCGAGCTCACCACCGATCCGGCGGAGCTGGAGGCGCTCATGACGTTCGTGGTCGTGGGCGGGGGGCCTACCGGGGTGGAGCTCGCCGGCATTCTGCCCGACACCGCGTGCAATGCCTTCCGCCGCGACTTCCGCAACGTGGACACGCGCGACACGCGCGTGATCCTGCTGGAGGGCGGCCCCCGCCTCCTCCCCGCGTTCGACGAGCGCCTCTCGGCGCGCGCGCTGGAAGACCTGCGTCGGCTGGGCGTCGACGCGCGCGTCAACAGCATCGTCACCCGCGTGGAGCCCGACGCGGTGTATCTGGGCGATCAGCGCATCGCCACGCGCAACGTGTTCTGGGCAGCCGGCAACATCGCCTCGCCGCTGGGCCGGATGCTGGGCACGCCGGTGGACCGCGCCGGCCGCGTGCTGGTGGAGCCGGACCTCTCGGTGCCCGGGCACCCCGAGGTGTTCGTGGCCGGCGACCTGGCGGCGGCATACTGGCGCGGGAGCAAGGCGCCCGGAAAGACGGTGCCCGGCGTGGCGCCGGCGGCCATGCAGATGGGGCGCCGGGTGGGAGAGAACGTGAAGCGCCGCGTGCGTGGGGAGCCCACCGAGGCGTTCGAGTACCGCAACAAGGGCGACCTCGCCACCATCGGCCGGAACCACGCGATTGCCGATTTCGGCTTCGTGCGGCTGTCCGGGTTCGTGGCATGGGTGCTCTGGCTGTTCGTCCACCTGATGTACCTGGTGGGCTTCCGCAACCGGGTGAGCGTGTTCCTGCAATGGGCGTACGCCTACTTCACCTTCCAGCGCGGCGTCCGGCTGATCACCGAGACCGAGGAGGAGCTGATGTGCGAGCCCGACCGGGTACCGGTCGCCCATTCCCCGGGATAGCCAGCGAATAGCCAGAGAATGGCCAGCGAATGGCCAGCGCGTAGCGAGCGCGACTGCTCGAAGATTTCCGCTATTTCCACGCAATCCGATGACCCACTTCTGGCAAAAGGGTGCTATCGTAGGCATCCTTGCGGCGGTTGGTGTACGCCGAGCCTGGAAGACGAGGTAGTCTCGGGGCGAGCAGATGAGTGGAACCAGCGCGGGAAGCAAGGAACAGCGGCGGCCGTCGGCCGATGGCGCCCACGATCGTGCGGCGGTGCGCAGCGACGCGGGCACGGCCCGGGTACGGGCGCTCCTCGACGCCGTGCCGACGCCGCTCGCGCTCTTCGACGAGCGGGATCGCCTGATTCACGCCAACGCGCTCTTCGACGCGTTCCCCGAGATCGCGGACGTGGTGGCGGCGCGGCTGCCGTTGGCGTGCGGCGCCGGCGACCAGCCCGAGCGCATGGTGGTGGGGCATGGGGGCCAGCACCGGCTGGTGGAGGTGACCGTGGCTCGCCTGACCGCCGACGGCCGGCCGCTCGGCCGATTGCTCTGCGTGCGCGACATCGGAGATGGCGATCCGCCGAACGATCGGCTGTCGGCCCTGGGCCGCCTGGCGGCTGGCCTCGTGCACGACGTGAACAACGCGCTCAACCCCATCCTGGCCGCCACGCATCTGCTCAAGCTGCGCGCGGGCGATCCCGCGGCGGTGCGAGAGTACGCGGACCGCATCGCGGCGGCCGTGGAGAGCGGCGCGGCCACCGCCGCCCGCGTGGGCCGGTTCATACGCCAGCAACCGCCGGCGTACGGGTTCGAGGACATCGTGGATCTCTCACTGCTGGCCGACGAGGCGATCGCGACCATCCAGCCTGGAGGGACCGGGCTTCCGCCTCGCGCTGGCGGCGCCGGTGTGGTGGTGGACCTGCGGCTCGCGCCGGCCGTGCGCGTGCGCGGCACGCCGAGCGACCTGCGCGAGGGGGTGCTCGCCCTGCTGCACAACGCGCTCGATGCCATGCCGGGCGAGGGCACGCTCACGGTGGAGACCCGCCTGGACGGCAGCGCCGCCGTGCTCGAGGTGCGCGATACGGGCCACGGTATGTCCCGCGAGACGTGCGTCCGCGCCTTCGAGCCCTTCTTCACCACCCGTGGCAACCGGCGGCTGGGGCTGGGATTGGCCGAGGTGTACGGGATCGCCCGGCGCCACGGCGGGGTGGCGGCGCTGGACTCCGTCCCCGGGAGCGGTACCGTGGCATGGCTGCGCCTTCCACTTGCGCGCGCCGAGCTCCGGCCGGAGAATCGAGAGGGCCTGCGCGACAGGCGGCGGCGGGTGCTGCTCGTGGAGGACGACGGCGACAATCGCGAGCTCCTCTGCGCCATGCTGCGCGCGGAAGGCCATGACGTGATGTCGGCGCGCGGCATCGCGGAGGCCACGGCAATGCTCGAACGCACCGATCAGGCGCACGAGCCGTTCGACGTGCTGCTCACCGACATCGGACTGCCGGACGGCAGTGGGTGGGAGCTCGTGGATACGGCGCGCCAGCGCTGGCCCTGGCTCCGTGTAGGCGTGGTGAGCGGCTGGGAGGCCGAGCGCACCGACGGCGCCGGCGCGCATTTCATTCTGCGCAAACCGATTCGGGGCGACGACCTGGCGGCCCTCGTCGCGGAACGATGACGGCACCGATCGAGCGAGGTGCCGCCCAGAGTGCTGGTGGTGCTGGTGATGCTGGTGGTGTATGGTGGGCTGGCAGTCGACCGAGCGACAGTCACGATCTCGCACCAGGAACAACCGACATGACCGACACAGTGACTCGCATCCGCGTGCTGCTGGCCGAGGACGACCTGAGCGCCCGCCGCACCATGGTGGAACTGCTCGGCGCACTCGGCCACGGGGTGGTGGGCGAGGCCGGCAGCGGCAGGGAGGCCATCGCGATGGCCGGCGCGCTGCGTCCCGACGTGGTGCTGCTGGACGTGCACATGCCCGATGGCTCCGGCATCGAGGCGGCACAGGAGATCACCACCGCCGATCCCGCCGTGGCGGTAGTGCTGTTCAGCGGCGACCCGAGCGTCATGCTCAGCGACAGCGAGATCACGGCGACCGCGGCCATTGCCTACCTGCCCAAGCCCTCGCCGCCCGTGGTGCTCGACGCCACCCTCCGCATGGCGGTCACGCGCAGCCGCGCGCTCCTGGCGGCGCGCGCCGAGGCGGTGAGCGCGCGGCAGCAACTGGAGCAGCGCAAGCTGATCGAGCGGGCCAAGGGAATCCTCATGCGCCGCACGGGCACTTCGGAGGCCGAGGCCTACTCCATCCTGCGCCGCACGAGCCAGGATCGCTCCGTGCCGATGGTGGACATCGCGAAGGCGGTATTGGAAAGCGAGCCGGGATACAACGCCAACGCGCGCTGACGCCGCTGTCCGGCGTGTATCTTAACGGCGGCTCGCGGCCCGATCGACGGCCGCGGGCATCGCCGAGGTCGTCCTCGCACCGGCATCCGGCGGGTTCGGGCTGGCTCGGCAGTGGTGTAGCTCTTGCCATCCCGATGCCATCGTGCCTCCAGAGACTCTCTTCCGCTCCATCGCCCGCCCCGTAGCGGAGCTGCTGTTCCGCTCCCAGCGCTCGCGGGACGACGTGCTCGTGGGACCCATCCACGGTGAGCTGCTGGGCGCCGAGCACCTGGCCGAGCGCGCGCGTACCGTCGCGCGCGGGCAGCGTCTCGTGCTCGGCGAGCCGAAATGGCAGCGTGCCCCGCTCCTCGGACGCCTCGAGAGCACCAGCCATCTCCTGCACGAGGCGCACACGCGGCTGTCCGCGGCCGCCGACGCCGGCCGCGACGTGGGCCCCGCCGGCGACTGGTTCCTGGACAACTTCCATGTCGTGCAGGAGCACGTGCGCGAGGTGCGGGAGAGCCTGCCGCGCGGCTACTACCGCGAGCTGCCCGAGCTGGCGAGCGGAACGCTCGCCGGGTATCCCCGCATCTACGAGCTGGCGATCACGCTCATCGGGCACAGCGAAGGGCGCATCGACCTGGAGAACGTCGATCTCTTCGTCTCGGCATTCCAGCAGGTGGCGCCGCTCAACATCGGCGAGCTGTGGGCGACGCCCGCCATGCTGCGCATGGGATTGATCGAGAACGTGCGGCGGATGACGCTGCGCACCGTGCAGCGGCTGCAGGAGGTGGAGGCCGCCGACGAGTGGGCGGTGCGCCTGTTGGAGGCCAGCGAGCACGGCAAGGGCGTGCTCGGCGCCGCGCTCGCCGCCTTCGTCGCGGACCATCCGCCGCTCACGCCGATCTTCGTGTCGCGGCTGCTGCACCAGCTGCGTCTCACGCACGGGTCGTTCACTCCGCTCGTGTGGCTGGAGCAGTGGATCGCCGAGGACGGGCCGAGCGCCGAGGACGCGGCCATCCGGTCCACGCAGCGGCTCGCCATCACGCAGATGATGATGGCGAACAGCATCACCAGCCTGCGCGCCATCGGCCGCATGGAGTGGCGCACGTTCGTCGAGCGCCAGAGCGAGATGGACGCGGTGCTGCGCGAGGACCCGACCGGCTTCTACTCGCTGATGACGTTCGCCACCCGCGACCGGTACCGGCATGTCGTGGAGCGCATCGCCAAGCGCACCGGCCGCGC
>DATANT010000050.1:0-6306 GCA_036266115.1 Gemmatimonadaceae bacterium
CGTCCCGTGATGCGCGTCCGCCGTGCCGGCCTGCCTGCCGCCGTTGCCGGCTGTGCGGGGCCGAACCGCCGCGAGGGAGAGCGATCCCGACACTCGCTCGCTGCGCTCGCTCCTGCGGGATGACAAGGTAGACTGGCCTCCTCTTCGGCCGTGCTCCGGATGGGTCGGTCGAGTCACTCGCCGCCCGACGCGAGATCGAACGTCAGGAACCGGTCGAAGAGCGGCGTCTTTCGCCAGGAGTGATGCGCCAGCGGCTCGCCCGGCGGCCGGGGCGCCTCACGCGATCGGGCCAGGCCGAACCCCTCCAGCGGTCGCAGGAATCGCGTCGCGAGCAGCAGCGCGCGCTCGTCGAAGTACGGACTCGTGGGCAACGCCTCGCTGACCGCCGGAAGCACCAGCGCACCTCCAAGCTCGGCGGCCGTCTGCCAGTCTGCTCCCACGCGCCCGAACTGGTAGAGGGTGAAGCCGATGGTCTGCTGAAGGCCCGGCGCCGGATCCGCGCCGTCCAGGTACGCCAGATTCAGGCGCCGGAAATGGGAGCGGACGAGTGTCGCGAACAGCGCGCCGGCATGGTCAGCCCCGGTGAGCTGCTCACCGCGCCGCGTCCGACTGATGATCCCCTTTCGCCGCTTGATGAGTCCCGACAGCTCGAGCAGGATGCGGGCGAGATGGAGCGAGAAGAAGAGGTCCTCCTCGTTCAGCACCTTGCTCGCCTCGCCCCACTCCGCGCGCGCCGTGTGACGAGGACGCATTCGCTCATGGAAGCCGGCGACGAACGCGCGTGGGAAGTTCCCCTTCGGCGTCGCCTTCGCATGGCCCAGCTCCGCCAGCAGGGTGAGGACGAGCCGGGCATCGTCCAGCGTGGGAGAAGGCTGCAGCTCGTCGGCCGGGAGGGTGGCGTCCAGTCGGATGGCGCTCGGCGCACCCTCCCAGTCCGCGTTGAGGAGCCGGTCGACGTCCGAGGGCGAGAGGCCGCCCAGCTCCGCCTGCGGGCGGCGGTTGTAGCCGGCGCTGGCCGCCGCGAGCTCCGCATTCAGCTCGTCGATGGTCGCGTCGGGCTTCGCGGCGAGGGTCTGCTCGAGCACGTCCTCGAGCATGGTCCACGCCTGTCGCAGGGCGCGCTCGGCATCCGCGCCAGGAGCCCCAGTTCCAGGCGCCCCCGCGGCCGGGATGAAGGGGATGAGTCCCTGGCGCAGGGCCTCCGCCTGGATCTCCGGCGGCGCGTCCCGCACGTCCATCAGCAGGCCATCGACGTCGATCATCCACGCGAGCGGATTGTCCGCCAGCTTGCTGGGGCGCGTCCATTCCGGGTCGAGACGCATCAGGTCGAGCGCGTCCCGGATCGTTCGGAAGCTCGCGGCCACGGTGCTCTGCCCCACGCCGGCCGCTGCCGCCAGCTCGGCGGCCGTCATGTGCGGCTCCTGCGACGGGTCAGTGAGAAAGTTGACCCAGCCCACGGCGTGGATGATGCCCGCGGCCCACCTTCGCGCCTCACCCCGCTCCAGGGGCGACGGACGCCGCCATGCCAGCGCCGCCGCCATGCGCCGACCGAGCGCCGCGTACTCGGCATCCAGGTGCTCGAGGGCGAACGCGTCGATGAGGGCATCGATCTCCTGGACGCGCGGGCGCAGGCGCGCAGGGACGTCGTCGTGATCCTGAACAGGCATGGCGCCTCCGCAACGATGGGCGGGTCGTCAGCAGCCGCCCGTCACTTCACTTCACGCCTTCGCGCGACAGCACGCTGTGGCTGGCCGATCGACCACGGTCGACCAACGAGCGCGGGAGCATCGCGAGGCGACGGACGCGCGGCCCACTCATCCGCGCGCCCATCAGGATCCGCTCCTCAGCCGGCGAGGGCGCCGACCGCGGGCTCTTCCGGTGCCGACGCCAGGACCTCACAGGCTTCGAGAGGGTTCCCGTCGGGGTCCGCGAAGCGGAAGTAGCAGACGCCCGGCGCCTCGACGAGCGGTTCGGGTGATACCCCGCGCGCCAGCAGGTGTGCGTGCGCGGCCCGCGCGTCGGCGACGGCGAAGATCGGGTACGTGCTCGACGGTGGTATCGCCTCGCCAGCCGGCACCGCCCAGAGCGTCACGCTCGATCCCCCCTCCAACCCGAGCACGGCAAGCCCCTGGGATAGGTCCTCGAAGACGGCGTGGAGCCCGAGCGTCGCTGCGTACCACTGTCGGGCGGCGGCGAGGTCACGGACGCGGAGGATGACGGTGTCGAGGCGAGAGAACACGGCCATGGCGATGTGTGGTGCGGTACGGGGTTCGTGGGTGCGGCTGGCGTCCAGGTTCGCTGCGAGCCCATCCGGGCGTCCAACCAGATGACTCGATCGTGATCTGCACGGACGCCTGGATCCGTGGGCTACTGGCCCGCCAGAAACTATATAGGCGCTGGCGGACCGACCAGTTGGACCGCCACGGTAGCAGCTCCCGCGTATCTCGTCCGCGTTGCACGATGCGTCGTGGTGGGAGTAGTCCGCCGTTCCTCAGGGTCCCGAGCCCGTAGTCGAGCCAGGGTGCTCCCGCCGTGGAGTCGTCCAGAGTGCGTACAGTTGCGAGGGCACGAGATGGCGGCGCGCGGGGCCGCGCCTACGTCGCCCGGCGCTTCGGGATGTAGTGCACGTCCGCGAGCCCGTCGAAGTCCTCATCCTGCGTCCAGACCACTCCGTCCACGGCGCGCGCGGTCGCGTAGACGATGCTGTCGGCCACGGGTAGCTGGTGATCCAGGCCGACTCTCGCGGCGCTGAGTGCCAGCGCGCCGTCCAGGTCCACGACCGCGCCCTGCTGCATCACCGCCACTGCCTGCAGCGCATCCCCTTCGCCGCGCTGCCGCGCGACGATCTTGAACACCTCGAGCAGGCAGACCGCCGGCACGACGAGCTGCCGGACGTCCTCGATGACGGCGGCGAAGTCGCCGGCACTCGGCTCGTCGGCGAAGTAGGCGAGCCATGCCGAGGAGTCCACCACGTTCGGTCGCGCCCGCGCTACCACGTGCGGACCCCGCGCCGCCAGCGGCCGTCAGCCACGGTCGGCATCCCGCTCCACCGTGGTGTCGATGCCCCGGAGAAACCCGCGCAGCGCCCTGGCCGGGCGCAGCGGGATCAGCTCCACCCGGCCGTCGTAGACGAGCGCCTGGACCTTCTGCCCGGGGCTCAGCTTGAGGCGTTCGCGCACGGCGCGCGGGATCACGACCTGGAACTTCGGCGAGATGGTGACGACGTCCATGGGGCCTCGATCGATGCGGGTAGCGTCATACGTAATCTGCATCGATGCTGGTCGGGATGCCAGCTGGTGACGCCGGGTGGCACACCACGATGCCGGGGAGCCCCGTCAACCACCCGCCCCGCGCCGGCAATGGGTCCTTCACCCCGGACCTACAGCAATCCCACCCCCGTGCCCCACCGCGACAGTTGCACTTTCGGTTTCTGTTCGGTATACATGTCTTCCCCCCTTCGAGCCGAGCCGAGCCGGACACCATGCTGCAGGCTACCCTCTTCACCGACGCCGCGCCGCCCCCGCCCCCACCCCCCAGCAGGCGCGCACACCCCACCCACGGGGCGCAGAAGGACATCCAGTACCTGGCCACCACCGCGCGAAGCATCCTCAACGGGCCGGCGGCCACCGGGATGTCCTACTGGTCGCTCAACCCGTACGTGGGCTGCGCCTTCGGGTGCACCTACTGCTACGCGCGCTACGCGCACCGCTACGTCATGGAGCGCGCGCTCGAGCAGACGTCGGACGCCGACGCGCGCGACCTCGCCGACCTGCCGCCCTGGCTCGCCTTCGAGCGGCGGGTGCTCGTGAAGCAGGACGCCCCCGCGCTGCTGCGGCGCGCGCTCCGTCCCGGCACCGCGACGCATCGGGCGCTCACCGGCGGCCAGACGGTGGTCATCGGCACGGCCACCGATCCCTATCAGCCCGCGGAGCGCCGCTTCCGCCTCACGCGCGCCGTGCTCGAGGTGCTCGCCGAGCAGCAGGGCCTCTCGGTGGTCATCATCACCAAGAGCCCGCTCGTCACGCGCGACGCCGACGTGCTCGCCCGCATCGCGCGCCGCTCGAGCCTCTCGGTGCACGTGTCGCTCATCACGCTCGACCGCGAGCTCGCGCGGCGCATCGAGCCGCGCGCGCCCACGCCCGAGTCCCGGCTGCGCGCGGTGCGCCGGCTGCGCGAGGCCGGGGTGGACGTGGGCGTCAACTGCATGCCCGTGCTGCCCGGCATCACCGACGCGCCCGGCGACATCGAGCGGCTGGTGGCGGCCGTGGCCGACGCCGGCGCGACGCACCTGGCGGCGTGCGCGCTCCGCCTGCAGTCCACCGCGCGGCAGCGCTACGTGCCGTTCATCGCGCAGGAGTTCCCCGAGCTCGCCGCGCGCTATCGCGCCACGTACGCCACGGGCCACCAGGCGGGCGACCGCTATCGCGTGGGCCTGCGCCGCACCTTCGCGCGCCTCTGCCGGCGCCACGGCATCCACTTCGGCATGCCCGAGCAGAGCGACGACGAGGTGGCGGAGATCAGCCTGGCCGCGCAACGGGCGGCCGGCGTCGCGCAGTTGGAGTTGGAGCTGGAGCTGGTGCTCGAGCCATGAGCAGCCCGACGCCGACTGTCGCGCATGGGCCGCGCGCGCCGTGTCGACGAACGTCGCCGACGCGCGACGCTCCCGCTCGTGCGCCGATGGCTTCCCGACGGCCGCGGCGCCCGGTGTCCGACTCCTTCCTCCCCGCCTCCCCACCTTCATGTCGTCCGCTTCGCTCCACGCGCTCCGCCGTCAGCTCGATGAGGTCGTCGAGCGGGATCGGCCGGCGCAGCCGGCGCTGCCCACGGGAGTCGCCGCGCTCGACGCGGTACTGCCGGGCGGCGGGCTGCCGCGCGGGCGGCTCACCGAGCTGCTCGGGCGCCCGGGAAGTGGACGCACGACGCTGCTGCGGCAGGTGGTGGAGCATCTGGTGCTCGCCGGCACCTGGGTGGCCTACGTGGACGCGACGCGCACGCTCTCGCCGCGCGATTGGGCGGCGCTGGGCCATCGCGAGGAGCTGTGGGTCGTGCGGCCGCGCGATGCGCAACGCGGCGCCTGGTGCACCGACGTGCTGCTGCGCAGCGGCGCGTTCGGGCTCGTGGTGCTCGACGGCGCGCCCCCGCTCTCGCGCGCCGTGGCCATCCGTCTCACCCGGCTGGCCCAGGACGGTGGCGCGGCGCTCGTGGTGCTCGGGGCGGCCGAGCAGGGCGCGACGATGCTGGGCGGCGCGCTGCGCATGCGGGTGGGGCAGGAGACAGGAGACAGGAGACAGAAGCCAGAAGCCAGGAGGGGTCATGCGCCGCTTCCCTCTCCCGGTCATCCCGAGCGAGCGCAGCTCCCCGGTTGTCATCCCGAGCGAGCGCAGCGAGTCGAGGGATCTAGCGTCACCGGGTTCGTGGCCGGCCTGGCCGCCACGGACCGCAGATCCCTCGACGGCGCGGCCTTCCGGACCGCTCCGCTCGGAATGGCGGCGCAGGGAGATGGCGCCGGCTCGCCCGCACGCTACACGCCGCACGCCGCTCGACAGCCGCCGGACCAGCGAGAGCCGGAAGGCGGGAGGGCGGCCGCGCGGACCATTCGCGTGACGGTGGAGAAAGGCGGATCGCATCAACAACCCGTGGAGGTCAGCTGTGCAATCGGTGTGGCGCGTCGCCTGTGTACGCATCCCGAGGTTCCCGATCGGCGCGGTGTGGCAGTGCGCCGAGGAGGAGCGACGCGCGCGGATGGATCGACAGGATCAGCAGCTCTCGCTCCTGCCGGTGCCCGAGGTGGCGCCGCCATCCGTACCCACGGCCGACGGTTCGCCGAATCCGACTTCGGACGCATCCAGCTCCCTTCCGCACTGGGATGAGCTGCCCATCGCGCTCACCGACGGCGCGCGCCTGCGCGCCGTGACCGCGGCCGCCGGCCGCCTGCACGTGCGCGCCGGCATGACGGTGGCCGCCGCGCGCGCCGACTGCGCCCGGCTGGAGGTGCTGCCGTGGGACGACGTGGCCGTGGCGCAGGCGCTCGTGCGGGCCACGGCCGCGCTGCTCATCGCCAGCCCGCACGTCACGCCGGTGGCTGGCGCGCCGGGAATGTGGTGGGTGGGCGCCGGCGGCTTCGACGGGGTGGGCGGTGAGCGCGGGCTCACGCGCGCCCTGCTGCGCCTGGCGCGCACCTGGCATCCGCGCGCGCGCGTGGCGGTGGCCGACTCGTGCGTCGCGGCGCGCGCCGCGACGTGGGCGGACCACGGCGACGCGGCCATCTACGTGGTGCCGCGCGGCGGGTGCGCCGAGTATCTCGCG
>DATANT010000051.1:0-12501 GCA_036266115.1 Gemmatimonadaceae bacterium
GTAGGCGTTGGTGCCGAAGGCCCGCAGGCCGAGGTGCGCGCGCACCGGGTACCAGGTCAAGGTACCGGGGCCGGGGATCGTCTCGATCTCGTCGAGGTGCACGACGCGCGGCGGGCGCGTCATCAGTCGGCGAGGCGCCCGCGCAGGCGCAGCACGGCCTTGGTGTGCAGCTGCGAGACCCTGGATTCGGTGACGCCGAGGACCTCCCCGATCTCGCGCAGGGTCAGGTTCTCGTAGTAGTACAGCGCGACCACGAGCTTCTCGCGCTCGGGCAGCCGGGCGATCGCGTCCGCGACGCGGTCCTTCAGATCGGTCTGGTCCATGACCGCCGCCGGATCCGGGGCGCTCTCGTCGGTCAGCGTGTCCAGCAGCGACACCGCGTCGCCGCTTGAATCGCTCACGCTCCACAGCTCGTCCAACGCCGCGATCGTCGAGTTGGAGATCTGCACCAGCGCGTCCTGGAACTCGTCGACGCTCATCTTCAGCTCGGCCGCCATCTCCTCATCGGTCGGCGCGCGCTGCAGCTGATGCTCGAGCTTGGCGTTGGCGCGCTCGATCTCCCGCGCCCGCGCACGGACCGACCTGGGCACCCAATCCAACGAGCGCAGCTCGTCGATGATCGAGCCCTTGATCCGCGTGATCGCGTAGGTCTCGAACTTGATCTCGCGCTCGACCTCGAAACGCTCGATCGCGTTGATCAACCCCACCAACCCATACGAGATCAGGTCGGCCTCCTCGACGTGCGCCGGCAGCCCGCTGGCCATCCGGCCCGCCACGTACTTGACCAGCGGCGAGTACGCGATGACCAAACGCTCGCGCGCGTGCACGTCCCCGGTCGACTTGAACCGGCGCCACAGATCCCGCAGCTCAATGGCTTTGACGTTGGTCTCCATCATCTCCCGACGCCGTCACGCCCGCGGATGACTCCGTGCATAGGCGGATTTCAGCCGGGCTGACTCTACTCGAGTGTAGATCTGCGTCGTGGAGATGGAGGCGTGGCCCAGCAGCTCCTGCACGGCCCGGAGGTCGGCGCCGGCATCCAGCAGGTGGGTGGCGAAGGTGTGCCGCAGGGAGTGCGTCGAGAGCCCTGCCTGCTCGTCCACCAGGTCCAGCAGCGACGTCATGGCCTGCTGCACCGCGCGCAGCGAGATGCGGCGGCCACGGTCGCTGAGGAAGAACGCCATGCGGTCCGCCTTGGGACCCACGCGCCGGATCAGCTCGTCGCGCCTGGATTCGTAGTTCCGGAGCGCGAGCGCCGCGTGGTCGCCCACCGGCACGATGCGCTCCTTGCGCCCCTTGCCGCGCACCTTCACCTGCTGCGACACCAGGTCCAGGTCGCGCCGGTCCACCCCGCGCAGCTCGGAGAGCCGCAGGCCGGCGGAGTAGAACAGCTCGAGCATCGCCAGGTTGCGCACCGCGGCGTGGTTACCCTCCATGGCGCGCGTGGTGGCCAGCTCGAACAGCCGGCCGGCCTGCGCGCGATCCAGGTACGCGGGCAGGTGGCGCTCCAGCTTGGGCGAACCCACGGCGCGGGCCGGGTTGGCCTCCACCATCTCGTTGCGGTGCAGCCACCGGTAGAAGCTGCGCGCCACCGAGAGCGCGCGCACGATGGAGCGGCGCGCGAGCCCCTTGCGGGTGAGGTGCGCCAGGAAGCCGCGGAGCGCGAGCCGGTCCACCCCCTGCCACGACCACTCGCCGTGCCCGTAGTAGCCGGCCAGGAAGCCGGAGAGCTCGGTGAGGTCGCGGCGGTAGGCGATCAGCGTGTGCGGGGAGAGGTCGCGCTCCTTCTCGAGGTGCTCGAGAAAGTCCTCCGCCTCGGGCGAGAGGCGCGGCGCGGCCGCCTCGGCAGTCCCGGCCGCGCCGGGCTCGGGAGCGGGAGAAGGCGCGCCCTTCGGCTTCCGCCCTCTGCCCTCCGTCGTCACGCGCCCACCTCAACCCCCAACACCCGGTCGCGCCACTCCGCCATCTCCGCCAGCGCCCGCTCGGCCAGCTGCTCGCGCTTCTTCCGCTTGTCGCGCACGCGCTCCGGCAGGTCGTCCACGAGGCCGAAGTTCGCGTTCATGGGCTGGAAGTGACGCGGGTCGGCCTCGCGCAGGTAGCGGTACAAGGCCCCGAGCATGGTGGTGGTGGGCGGGAGTACCGGCTGCTCGCCGGCCAGCAGGCGCGCCAGGTTCACGCCGGCCATCAGCCCGGTGGCGGTGCTCTCGGTGTAGCCCTCCACCCCGGTGATCTGGCCGGCGAAGAGCGTCCGCGGGTCGTCGCGCAGCGCGAGGTGCGGCAGCAGCGCGGCGGGCGAGTTCACGTACGAGTTGCGGTGGATGGAGCCGAAGCGCAGGAACTCCGCGTCCGCCAGGCCGGGGATCATCCGGAAGACGCGCTGCTGCTCGGGGATGCGGAGCCGGGTCTGGAAGCCCACCAGATTCCACATCTGGCCGGCCCGGTCTTCCCGCCGCAGCTGCACCACGGCGTGCGGCTGCGCGCCGGTGCGCGGGTCGGTGAGTCCCACCGGCTTGAGTGGGCCGAAGCGCAGCGTCTCGCGCCCGCGCCGCGCCATCTCCTCCACCGGCATGCAGCCTTCGAAGTACGGCACGACGTCGAAGTCGTGCCCCGAGAACTGGTCGCCGGCGACGAGCGCGTCCAGGAACGCCTCGTACTCCTCGCGCGACATGGGGCAGTTGAGATACGCGCCCTCCTCGTCCGCCCCGTCCATGGTCTCCTTGCCGTAGCGGGAGGCCATGAAGGCCACGGCGTCGTCCACGGACTCGCGCGCCACGATGGGCGCGATGGCGTCGTAGAAGGCGAGCGACTCCACGCCCAGGCGCTGCCGCATGCGCTCCGCGAGCGCGTCCGAGGTGAGGGGGCCGGTGGCCACGATGCCCGGCGAAGGCAGCTCCATGGCCTCCTCGCGCACCACCTGGATGTTGGCATGCGCCTCGATGCGCGCCGTGACGCCGGCCGCGAACACGTCGCGGTCCACGGCGAGCGCGGTGCCAGCCGCCACCCGCGCCTCGTCGGCGGCCTGCAGCACCATGCTCCCCAGCAGGCGCATCTCCGCCTTGAGCAGCCCGTGGGCGTTGGTGAGCTCGGTGCTCTTGAAGGTGTTGGAGCACACGAGCTCCGCGAGCCGCTCGGTCTTGTGCGCGGGCGTGCCCCTCACGGGCCGCATCTCGTGCAGCACCACGCGGTGCCCACGCTCGGCCAGCTGCCACGCCGCCTCCGAGCCCGCCAACCCGCCGCCCACCACGTGCACGGCCGGGCCGGTGCCCGTCATCCCGTCACCCGTCATCCCGTCACCCGTCATTCCATCACTCGTCATGCCGCCGCTGGCCATCAGACGGCGACCGCCTGCTCCTCCGCCACCGGCGCGTCCCACTCGTTGGCGCACTTGAGGCACTTGCGGAAGGCGCCGCGCGTCTTGTTGGACTTCGCCTCCGCCCCCTCGAAGCCGCACTCGGGGCACGTCTCCTTCACCGGCTTGTCCCAGCAGACGAAATCGCACGCCGGGTAGTTCTCGCACCCGTAGAACGCCTTGCCCCGCTTCTTGGAGCGACGCTCGGCGATCACGCCGCCGTCCTTGGGGCAGAGCACGCCCGTGGGCATGGAGCGCGTGCCGCGGCACTTGGGAAAGCGCGAGCAGCCCAGGAAGTCGCCGGCCCGTCCGCTGCGCTTGAGCATGGGCGCACCGCACTCCTGGCACACGTAGTCCGTGGGCTCCGCGGGCTTCTTGTCGCCACGCAGCGGCCGCGTGTACTTGCACGCCTTGGGGTGGTTCTCGCACGCGAGGTACGGCCCGAAGAAGCCGGCCTTGGGCACCAGCTTGCCCCCGCAGTCCGGACACACCTCGGTGGCCAGCGCGGAGAGGTCGTGCGCCTCGCCGATGAGCGCGCCCAGGTCCACGTTCACCAGCCGGCGCTCGAACGGCTTGTAGAAGTCGGTGAGCACGGCGCGCCATCCCAGCTCCCCCTCCTCCACCTTGTCCAGCTCCGTCTCCATGTCCGACGTGAACCTGACGTCGAAGATGTCGGGGAACTGCTTGATCATCACCCGCTCCACCGTCTCGCCGAGCGGCGTGGGGAAGAAGCGGCGCTGCTCGAGCAGCACGTAGCGGCGGTCCGCGAGCACCGAGATGATGGACGCGTACGTCGACGGACGGCCGATGCCGAGCCGCTCGAGCTCCTTCACCAGGCTGGCCTCGGAGAATCGTGGCGGCGGCTCGGTGAAGTGCTGGTTGGGCGTGATCTCCTTCACCGGCACGTGCTCGCCCAGGTCGATCGCGGGGAGCGCCTGCTCGTCCTCCAGCGCCTTGGAGTCGCCCTCCTCGCGCGACTCGCGATAGAGCGCCAGGAAGCCCTGGAACTTCACGATGCTGCCGGTGGAGCGGAACAGGTAGCGCGTGATGGAGCCGGGGCGCGACGCCGCCATGTCGAAGTCCACCGTGGTGGTGTCGAACACGGCGGGCGCCATCTGCGACGCCATGAAGCGCTGCCAGATGAGCTGATAGAGCTTGAACTGGTCGGCCGACAGGTAGCGCTGCACCTGATCGGGGCGGCGCGTGGGGTCGGTGGGACGCACGCCCTCGTGCGCATCCTGGGTGTTCTTCTTCTTGCTGTCGCCGTAGAGCTGCGGGCTCGAGGCCAGGAACTCCTTGCCGAACAACGTGCGCAGGTAATCGCGCGCCTGCTCGGACGCGCTTTCGGCCACGCGGGTGGAGTCGGTACGCATGTAGGTGATGAGGCCCACGCCACCCTCGTCACCGATCTCGATGCCCTCGTACAGGTCCTGCGCCAGACGCATGGTGCGCTTGGATCCGTAGCCCAGCTTCTTGGCCGCTTCCTGCTGCAGGGTGCTCGTGGTGAACGGCGCCGCGGGGTTCTTGCGGCGCTCGCGCTTCTTGACCTCCGTCACCTCGAACGTCTCGCGCTGCTGCAGGTCGTCCAGCACCGCCTGCGCCGCCGCCTGGTTGCCCAGCTCGGCCTTCCTGCCATCGATCTGGTGCAGCCGGGCGGTGAAGCGCTGCCCGTCCTTCTCCAGCAGCGCCTCGATGGTCCAGTACTCCACCGGCACGAAGGCGCGAATGGCGCGCTCGCGCTCCACGATGAGCCGCAGCGCCACCGTCTGCACGCGGCCGGCGGAGAGCCCCTTCTTCACGGTCTTCCAGAGCAGGGGGCTGGCCTTGTAGCCCACCAGCCGGTCCAGCACGCGGCGCGCCTGCTGCGCCTCCACCTTGCGCTCGTCGATCACGCCCGCCTCGGCGATCGCCTTGTGCACGGCGTCCTTCGTGATCTCGTGGAACAGCACGCGCCGCATGGGCGCGCCGCCGCGGCGCTTGATCTGCTCGGCCACGTGCCAGCCGATGGCCTCGCCCTCGCGGTCCGGATCCGTCGCGATGAACACTTCGCGGGCGTCCCTCGCCGCGCTCTTGAGGTCGGCGAGGGTCTTCTCCTTGCCGGCGATGGTCACGTACTCCGGCTCGAAGCCATTCTCGATGTCGATGCCGAGCTTCTTCTCGGGCAGGTCGCGCACGTGGCCCACCGTGGCCTTCACGCGGTAGGCGCGGCCCAGGTACTTGCCGATGGTGCGCGCCTTGGCCGGCGACTCCACGATGACGAGCGAGGTGGTGCCCGGCGCGGCAGGCGGCAGCTCCTCTTCCACCGATGCTGCCGATCGACGGGCGCGCGCCTTGGCGCCGGCCGCGGTCTTCTTCGCGGTCGACTTGGCGGCGGTCTTCCGTGCGCCCGTGGTCTTCTTGGTGGTGGTCTTCTTGATGGGAGCCATGTTCCTCGTTACGCGGCAGCCCCGAACGCGCCGTCACCCGGCACGTCCGCGGCCCCCGCACGGCTTAATACGTCAATGCAGCGTCACGGGCTCGGGGCCACTCCCCGGCTCGGACATCCCGGCGCCCTCGAGCACCGCCCGCAGGTCGGCGAGCGCAATGGGCCCGTCCACCTGGTGAAGCGCGCGGTCGATGACGTGTTCCAGCTCCGCGGCGTTGAGCGCCCCGCAGCCTCTGAGCCAGAGCAGGTGCCCCCACGCCTCGGGAGCGAAGCGGCCCCGCTCGTGGGGGCCCATGACGCGAAAAGTCATTCGGAGATAGTAGTGGGGGCGATACCGGCCGGCACCAGCGAGGGCGGAACCTATTCCCCGGCCCGGCCCTCGGCAAGCGCCGCGACCCGTCGTGCAACTTCTTCTATGTCAAGGCCTTCCGTATCCACCACGCAGTCCGCGGCGAGGTACTGCACCTCGCGGGCGGCCAACATGCGGTGGAGCGCCCCGGCCGGATCCGCGCCCCGCAACAGCGGTCGGTCGGTCAGCGCGGCCCCCATGCGAAGCAGGGCCGATTCGGCGCGCGCTCTAAGGTATATGATACAGGAGCCCGAACGTAAAAGTGCCACCGCCGCCGGCCGAGTGACCCAGCCGCCCCCCGGCGCGAGCACCATGGGCGGGCCGCCGGCGCACTCCCGTGTGAGCGCGTGCTCCATCGCACGGAAGGCTTCCTCCCCCTGCTCCGCGAACACCGCGGCCACACTCGCCCCCGTCCGGCGCTCGATCTCCTGATCGAAGTCCAGGAACGGCCGACCCAGGAGCTCGGCCACGCGTCGGCCCACGCTCGACTTGCCGGCACCCGGAAGGCCCACCAGCACCACGTGGCGGTCAGCGGCCCGCGTGGAGCCGGGCGGCGTCTCCCTCTCCTCCCTCACCATCGTCGTCAGCTCGCCCATCTCCCCACCTGCGCCAGGTACCCCTCCACGTTCCGCCGCACCTCACCCAGCGAGTCCCCGCCGAACTTCTCCAGCCACGCCTGCGCCAGCACGAATGCGGTCATGGCCTCCGCAATCACCCCCATGGCCGGCACGGCGGTCACATCGCTGCGCTCGGCGGTGGCCGCCGCGGGCTCGCGCGTCCGCAGATCCACGGTCTGGAGCGGCCGCATGAGCGTGGCGATGGGCTTCATGGCCACGCGCAGCACCAGCGGCTCGCCGGTGGTCATCCCCCCTTCCAGCCCGCCCGCGCGGTTGGTGACCCGGTGGGTGTGGCCCGTGCGGACGCTGCCCGTGGCCAGGGTGATCTCGTCGTGCACCTGGGAGCCGGGCCGGCGGGCGGCCTCCACGCCGATGCCGATCTCCACCCCCTTCACCGCGGGAATGGACATGAGGGCTCCGGCCAGGCGGCCATCCAGCTTGCGGTCCCACGAGACGTGGGAGCCCAGCCCCACGGGGAGGCCGCGCACCACCACCTCGCAGATGCCGCCCAGCGTGTCGCCGGCCTTCTTGGCGGCGTCGATGCACTCGATCATCCGCGCTTCGGCAGCCGCGTCCAGCGTCCGGAGGGGCGAGGCGTCCGCGGCCGCGTTGAGGTCAGCGGGCAGCTCGGCGGGCACTGTCGCGTCGATGCCGCCAAGGTGCACGAGGTGGCTGCCCACGGTCACGTCGAACTCGGCCAGCAGCCGACGGCAGATGGCGGCCGCGGCCACGCGGACGGTGGTCTCGCGGGCCGAGGCGCGCTCCAGGATGTCGCGGGCGTCGGCGCGGTCGTACTTGAGCACGCCGGTGAGGTCGGCGTGGCCCGGGCGCGGGCGCGACACGGCGCGCCGGCGCGGGTCCGGGTCACCCTCGCGCGGCGCCGGGTCCATCACGTCCTGCCAGTTCTTCCAGTCGCGGTTGCGCACGAGCATGGCGATCGGGGAGCCGAGGGTCTCACCGGCGCGGACGCCGGAGAGGAGCTCCACGGTGTCCGTCTCGATCTGCATGCGCCGCCCACGGCCATAGCCCTGCTGCCGGCGACGGAGCTCGGTGTCCACATGCGCCGCGAGCAGCGGCAGGCCGGCGGGAATGCCTTCCAGGATGCTGACGAGCGCCGGGCCGTGCGACTCACCGGCGGTGGTGAAGCGAAGCATGGATCTCCGAATGACGCGAGCCCGGCCATGTGGCCGGGCTCGCTGAAGGTGTGCGAAGTGCAGCGACCGTGGGAGGCCGCCGGGCATGTTCCACCGCCTTCCCTACTCTCAGCGGTTGCCCCGGCCGGCGTCACCCTCGTCCACGATGCGCGGAGTGAGGAGGATGAGCAAGTCCTGCTTCTGCTCCTTGGTGTCCGTCTGGCTGAAGAGCCGCCCGATGAACGGGAGGTCGGTCAGCAGCGGGATGCCCGAGCGGTTGCGCGTGATCTGGGTCTGGGTGAGGCCGGCGATCACCGCCGTCTCGCCATCGGCCACGAGCACCTGGCTGCGCGCCGTGCGCTTGTCGGTGAAGAACCCGAGGTCGCCGCCCACCTGATTGAGCTGGGACTGCTCGGCGTACACGTTCATGAGGATCTGCCGGTTGCTCGTGATGTGCGGCGTGACCTCGAGGATGATGCCCGTCTCCTTGAACTGCACGTTGGCGCGCGGCACCTCGCCCACCCCACCGGCGCCGCCCGCGTCGATCACGCGCACCGGCGTCTCCTGTCCCACCAGCACCCGCGCCGTGCGGTTGTCCAGCGTGGTGATCTGCGGCTCGGCCTGCACGTCGGAGAGCTGGTGCTCCGAGAGCGCGCTCAGGAACGAGGTGAGGCTGTACTTGCCGAGCGTGGTGGAGAAGATGAGGTCCAGCGCCGAGCTCTGGGTGTACTTGCGGCGGGCGTTGGCCACGCCGGTGAAGGCGTTGCCGCCGAGCTCCACCAGGAACTCGCCCTTCGCCGGCTCTCCGGTGATCGGATCGATGCGCGGCGCGAGCGTGTTGAAGTAGGAGTTGGCCGATCCCAGGTCGTAGCTCAGGCCGAGCTGCTCCGTCTGGGTGCGGTTGACGGCGATGATGCGCGCCTTGATGGACACCTGCGGCGTGCGCACGTCGAGGTTCTGGACGTAGCGCACCAGCTCACCCATGCGCGACGGCACCTCGGTGACGAGCAGCATGTTGGTGGCGCTGTCCGCGGCCACCTGGCCGCGGGCCTTGCAGGCGGTGCTGGTGGCAGGCGCCGCACCGTCCGCGGAGCCCGCGCCACAGTCGCGCGACAGCAGCGTGGTCACGGTGGGCACCAGCGAGCCGGCGGTGACGTAGTTCACCTGCACCATCTGCGTGACCAGCGGCTCGCTGGCCTGCTTGGCGAGGATGTTCTGGTAGCTGTCGACGGTGATGATGCCGCTCGCGTCCTCATCGGCGGCGAGGCCGTGGGCCGAGAGGATGGCCTTGAGCGCCACGTCCCACGGCTGGTCCTTGATCTCGGCCGTCACCTCGCCCTTCACGTCCCTGCCGGCCACGATGGTGCGGCCGGAGAAGGCCGCGAAGGCGGCGAGCACGTCGCGGATGTCGGCGTCCTCGTACGTCACCGTGATGCGCGCCCGGGGCGCCTTGACGGGGGCGGGGGCCGGGTTCGCCCTGGCCTGCCGGGTGACGCGCGTGACCTCCGCCTGGGAGGGCGAGATGCGCTCGAACTGCACCGACGCGTCGGCCACCGGCGCCGACTGGGCCACCGCGACGGGCGCGGGCTCGATCGACGGAGCGGCGGCGACCGGAGAGGCCTCGGCCACGTTGGAAGCGGACTCGCCGGGCGCGCCGATGCTCCAGGCCGCGAAGTTCGCGCCACCCTCGATGGCGACGCGGACGTCGCCCGACTTGGCGCTCACCGTGTAGCGGCGCGGACCATCCAGGTCGAGCACGACGCGCACGACGTTGGCGCTGAACTGCGACATGCGCAGGTTGGTGATGCCACCGCGCGCCACCCGGTCGTAGCGCTCGCCGCGGATGCCGAGGCGGGCGCCGGTGAGATCGAGGACGACGCGATTGGGGCCGGCGAGCGCGAAGTCCTTCACGCTCACGGCACCGTCCACCGCGATGACGACCTCGGTACGGCCGGCGGTGGGCAGGACGCTCACCGCCGTCACCTCGACGCGGGCGACAGCCTCACGGCTGGCCAGCGGGCGCGGGGTCTCCGCCTGTGCACCCGTGGGGCTCCACGAGAGCGCGATCGCCACTGGGGCGACGAGCCTCCAGACTCGCTTCATTGCTGCGTCCTCGATGAGGTGGAATCGCCCAGCGCCAGCGATTCCTGGCGGCTGAAGCCGAATTCTTCGATGGTGAACGTCACGCGGCGCGGTCCGATCTCGGCCACGCGCATGCGGCCGAGCGTCTGCCCCACGCGGGCGCGGTACTGCTCCTTGGTGGTGAGGTCGCGCATGATGGCCACCGAGCCACCGCCGCGCGGGTCGTACGCCACCGCCACCAGCCGCAGGTCGCTGATCATGGGACGGAGCTCGCCGTTGGCCATGAGCGACACGAACGGATCGCGGCGCCCGCCGCCGCCGTACCGGAACACCTCACGCTTGAGCTGCAGCGCCGGATCGGCACCGGCGATCTTCACGTCCACCGGTCGCGAGGCGGAGTCGGAGCCCACGCTCCCGTACGCGACGCGCACGAGTGCCGGGGCCTTGGGCGTGGCCTGCTGGGCGTGCAGCCCGGCCGGCAGCAGGACGAGCAGCGCGGCCAGCAGACCGGCGCGCGAGCGTTGGCGGTTCATGAGTGCATTCATCGGGACTTGTCCTCCGCGGCGGGCGCGCCGTCGTGACTGGCCGCGCCGGCCCGCGCAACGTAGGTCTGGATCTGGAACTTGGACTGCAGGCTGGACGCATCGAGCGCCTCGCGCTTGCCCTTCTTGCTCGGCTGCTCCCGCTGATCGGGCGTGAGCTTGACGTTCACCGGCGCCACGATGCGGGTGAGCGAGCCCACGTTGCCCATGAACTCGCCCAGGCGGTGATAGCTGCCCGTGACGGTGAGGTTGTAGCGGTACGTATCGAACTCCTCGCCCTCGATCACCGGCTCCGGCTGCACGGCGGCGATGTCGAGCCCCACGCGGCGCGCGGCGGTGGAGACCTGCTCCAGCAGCGCGGGCACCTCGTTGCCGGTGGGCACGAGCTGCCGCATGTAGCGCAGGTGCTCGCGGTACTCGGTGGCCTGGCGCTGGAGATCCTCGGCGCCACCCTTCGCGAGCTCCGCCTTGGCGCGCTGGTTGATGCCCTGGAGCTGCGCCACGTGCTGCTCCACCGCGGCGAGCTCCAGGCCCCGGGGCTGCAGCACGAAGTGCCAGTAGCAACCCACGGCGACGACGGCGAGGATGCCGGCGAGCACCATGCCCTGGTCGCGCTGATTCTGTGGTAGGAGTGCCATCGTTATCGCACCGCGAGGGAGACGGGAATGAGCTGCAGGACGGAACGGTCCGGCTGTTCGAACTCGGCCTCGAGCTGGAACTCCGTGACGTCCTTGCCGTCCACCAGCACCGGACTGGTGCGCCCGAGCTGCACGTTCTGCACGAACGCGGAGGCCTCGAGCATCTTCATGAACCGCGTGAGCGCCTGGATGTCCACCGTCTGGCCCACGATGCGGAAGCGCATGGGCGGCGGCACGAAGTCCGCCTCCGCCGCCTTCGCCGCGGTGGTGTCGGCCTTGGCGCCCTTCTTCGCGCCCTTCGCGTCATCCTTCACGGGGACGATGGCGGCCACCGAGACCACCTCGCTGGTCTGCTCGAGCGACGTGAGCCAGGTGTACGGCGGGAGCGCGCGGCTCACCTCTTCCATGAGGTGCGGCCACACGTAGCGGTCGTTGTCGATGGAGCGGATGATGTCGAGCTGGCGCAGGATGGAATCACGCTGCGCCTCGGCGCGCGTCTTCTCCTTCAGGATCGCCGAGTAGCGCGTGGAGTCCTGCACCGCCTGCTGCTCCTGCTCGGCGAGCTGCGCGGCGTACGTGGTCTGGCGCCAGTGCAGCCCGCCCACGGCGAGCATGGCGAGGAGCACGCTGGCCACGGCACCCGCGAGGTAGGGGTCCTTGACGGACGCGACCATCCTCTGGCCGATGGCGGCGAGGCCGGGTCCCGAGCCACCGCGCCCCTTGGACCGCTTGGCGCCTGGCAGCAGATTGATTTGGATCATGGCGTTGGCAAGCTGCGGGTGGGGGACTCAGGCGGCCTTGCGGAGCGCAAGCCCGATGGGAAGCATCAACAGAGGCGCGACCTCGTCAGTGACGAGCGTGTCGAAAGCGCCGTCACGCACGCGGAGACTGGCGAGCGGGCTGGCCTGCTCCACTGGCACGCGGAGCCGCGCGGCCAGCACCTCGTTGAGCCCCGGCACGCGGGCACCGCCGCCGCAGGTGTAGACGGCGCGCAGACGGTTGGCCGAGCGCGACGACGAGGCGAGGAACGCGGCCGCGCGCTCGACGCCGACGGCGACTTCCTCGCCGCGGCCCTCGATGATCTGGTCGAGCTGCGCCGAGCGATCGAAGCCCTGGAGCAGCGCCGCCGCGTCGTCCGCGCTCATCGAGAACTCGCGCTGCAGGTCCTCGCGCAGGCGGCGCGTGCCCACGGTGAGATCCCGCGTCAGGATCGGCACGCCGTCGTCGAGGATGTTGATGGTCGTGGCTTCGTGCCCGATGTTGATGAGCGCCACGATGCCGTGCATGGCATCGGGATAGTTGACCTCGAAGGCGTTGTGGAGCGCGAAGGCGTCCACGTCCATCGCGGTCGCGGTGACGCCGGCGT
>DATANT010000052.1:0-2526 GCA_036266115.1 Gemmatimonadaceae bacterium
CGCACGTTCCCACCCTACAAGGGCGCGTACTACGAAGTGGACGGGCGGCGCATCTACATCCGCGTGGCCCTCAGCCCCGACGATCCCTCCGATCTGGAGATCATCTCATGACCACGACGCCGCTCGCGATGACCAGCTCACCGTTCGCGGTGGAGCGGTTCACGCGCGCCGAGCTGGACGCGGCGCTGCGCACGGTGGGCATCGGCACCGGCGACCTGCTGTACGTGCAGGTGTGCGCCGACACGCTCGGCCCGAGCGAGGCAGGGCCGGCGCCCGAGGCGCTGTGCGCGCTGCTCCACGATGCGCTCCGCGGTGCCGTGGGCCCCGAGGGCACGCTCCTCGTGCCCGCGTACACGTTCTCGTTCTGCCGGCGGGAGGCGTTCGATGTCCAGACGTCGCCCACGCAGGCGGGCCCGTGGAACTCGTTCGCCGAGTTCCCGGAGTACGTGCGCCGCCTGCCGGGCGCCATCCGGTCGCGGGACCCGATCTTCTCCACGGCCGGTGTGGGACCGCTGGCCGCCGAACTGCTCACCGAGTTGCCCCCGGTGTGCCTGGGGCCTGGCAGCGTGCACGACCGCGTGCGGCGGGCCGGCGGCAAGATCTGCATCCTGGGCGTGGGGCTCTACGAGGCGATCGCCCGCCATTCGGTGGAGGCGGAGCAGCGGGTGCCGTGGCGCTACGACAAGCTGTTCACGGGCATCATCCGCGATCACGGCGAGGAGCGGAAGGAGGGATGGATCTACAACGTGCGCATCCGCGCCGCCAACGCGGATCCGGCCGGAGAGGCGCTCGAGCAGCTGGCGCGCGAGCGCGGCGTCTGCCGCGCGGTGCCCCTGGGCCGCGGCGAGCTGCTCGTGGTGGAGTCGCAGGCCTTCCACGAGCTCGCCCGCGCCGAGCTGGCGCGTGACCCGTGGAGCACGGCCAGGGGGCCGGCCGGCGACCCGGTGGCGCTGGAGGCGGCGCGCGTGGGCGCCGCGACCACCACCGTGACGCTCCCGCCCGACGCGACCATGGAGCAGATGGTGAAGGGACTCTGGCGGCTGCCGCGCGACATCGTCTCCGAGGGTTACGACACCGCGCTCGCGGCGCTCGCCGGCCAGCTGCCGATGACCACGCACGAGTACCCGTCGGGCACGGAGTGCTGGAGCTGGATCGTGCCGGAGAAGTGGACGTGCCACGAGGCGTATCTGGAGACGCTCGACGGCCGCCGGCTCTTCTCGTACGCCGACCACCCGCTGCACGTGGTGTCGTACTCGCTGCCGTACGACGGCGTGGTGAGTCGCGAGGAGCTGCTGCGCCACCTGCACGTGCATCCGTGGTTGCCGGACGAGGTGCCGTTCATCTTCAAGTACTACGACCGCGATTGGGGGCTGTGCTGCTCGCAGACGCAGCGCGACGCGCTCACCGATGCCGAGTATCGGGTGGTCATCCGCAGCGAGTCGAGCTACGGCACGCTCAAGGTCGGCGAGGTCGTGGCCCCTGGCGAGACGGACGAGTGCATCGTGCTCTGCGCCCACCTCTGCCACCCGCACATGGTGAACGACGACCTCTCGGGCGTGGCGGTGGGCATGGACGTGATGCGCGAGCTGCTCGCCCGCCCGCGTCGCCGCTACACGTACCGCTTCGTCATCGTCCCCGAGACGATCGGCTCGGCCGCGTACCTGAGCCATCACGAGGCGCTCATCCCGCAGATGAAGGGTGGGATCTTCCTCGAGATGCTGGCCAGGCCGCACCCGCACGCGCTGCAGCGCACGTACGCGGACGACAGCGAGATGAACCAGGTGTGCAGCATGGTGATGCGGGCGCGCGACCCCGACAGCTGGGAGCGGGGCTTCCGCGGCGTGATCGGCAACGACGAGCGGCAGTACAACGCCCCCGGCGTGCGCGTGCCCATGGTCTCGCTCTCGCGCGTGCTCCCGCCGGGTCAGCCGCACTACCCGTTCCGCGAGTACCACTCCAGCGCCGACACGCCGGCGACGGCGTCCTTCGAGCACCTCGCCCAGTCGCGCGACATGGTGCTCGCGATGATCGACGCGCTCGAGGGCAACCGGCGGCCGGTGAACGTGTTCCGTGGCGAGGTCTTCTGCGCCCGCTTCGGCATCCACATCGACTGGTACACCAATCCCGAGGGACATCGCGCCCTGTTCGAGGTGATGTTCCACATCGACGGCACGCGCACCGTGGCCGACATCGCGCAGGCGTGCGGCATCTCCTTCGATGCTACCCGCCGGACGGTGGACGAGCTGGCGCGCCACGGACTGGTCACGTTCGCATGACGGCGCTCGCGTCCACCCTCACCATCGCCGGCCGCCGGGTGGGCCCCGGGGAGCCCGCGTACGTGATCGCCGAGCTCTCGGCGAACCACGGGCACGACCTGGCGCAGGCGGAGCGCACGGTGCGCGCCGCGGCCGGGGCGGGGGCGGACGCCATCAAGCTGCAGACGTATACGCCGGATACCCTCACCATCGACTGCGACAACGAGCACTTCCGGATCGGCGAGGGCACGATCTGGGAGGGACGCACATT
>DATANT010000053.1:0-1692 GCA_036266115.1 Gemmatimonadaceae bacterium
GGCCCCGCGGGCGGTTCACCCGGGGCCGGTCACCCGGAGGCGTGCGCTCGGGGGCCAGGGTGCGCTCGGGCCGCGGCTCGGCGGTCGTCCCCGCCCCCATGCGCCGCACGTACCGCTCACTCCTGCGCCCGAACGAACGGCGGGTCCGGGGCATCGTGCCCCCAGACCCGCCCTTCCGATTGCTACCGGCGTCGCGAATGCGGCAGCCGTCCAGCGTGGCTCCGCAGCAGCAGAGCCCGGCATTGCGGCTACCCGGTTCCGCCCACCACCCCCGTCGTCCAGATTGCGCGCTGGGGTCCGGCTCGGGCTCCATCCGCGAGAACCGCAAGGTGCTCGCGCGCCCGATGACCCCCAGTGAGGCCGGCATGCTGCTCGACGCGATTCGCTCGCTCTTTGGCGCCAGACCGGATCAGGCCGCTGCCGAGTCGGTGAGGGCAGAGCCCGGCAACGGTGGCGTCGATCCCCTGCATCTCGCGGCGTGCGTCCTTCTATTGGACGTTGCGCATGCCGATGGTGAGTTCTCGGATGCCGAGCGTGCGCACCTGGAGACCGTGCTGGAGCGCCATTTCGGGTTGCCGGCCGACTCCGGCCACCGCCTGATCGAGCTTGCCGAGCGGGAGCGTGGGGGCGCCATCGATCACTTCCATTTCACGTCCGTGCTGCAGCAGGGCTACGACCTGGGGCAGAAGATGGTGCTGGCGGAGGTGATGTGGGGGCTGGTGCTCGCCGATGGGCAGATCGCCGAGCACGAGCAGTACCTGACGCGCAAGATCGCCAACCTGCTGGAGCTGGAGCCGGGCTATCTGTCGGCCGCCAAGGCCGCGGCGGCGCGCGACCACGTGTAGCTCGCGGGAATGGGGCGTCGCCGCCTGCGGTGGCGACATCGTGGCGCCATCACCGCGCGCCCCGCCACACCCCCGGGCCGGAGATTAGATTGTGTGGGCAGCATGTCGGCCCGGTGGCCGCGCGGGTGCCGGTCGCCCTGGCGCGCCTCCCCGATAACGTCCACCCTCATTCTCGGGAGCTCTCCGTGGCCAGCTACAAGGTCGAGCAGCGCCATCTCACGTTTCGCGGCCGTCAGTTCCATTTCGTCTCCTACGAGGGGCGTCCCGCCAACGAGCGCCGCGGCGAGCAGGCCGAGCCGCCCATGTGGTGCCTGATGAACGAGGGGAAGCGCCACCCCGTGATGCCGCAGGTGCTGGGGCAGGAGCCGGCGGAGGTGGATCAGGCGCTGCTGACGTGGGTGCAGGAGCAGATCCCCGCGCCGGTGGCCGGCCGTCCGCTGCCGCGCCGCCCCTTCTGACGCGCCGCTGCCCCGAACGACGACGAGCGCGCACCCACGGGTGCGCGCTCGTCGTCGTTCGTGACCTCACGCGCCTCGGGTGGCCGCCCATCGCGCCCAGCCCGGGGACGACTACCCCCGATGTCCCGGCGCCCATACGTTCCGACGCGTACCGACCGCGAGGGGGGCGCGGGTCCGAATGGCAGGGGTAGGGCCGCCGGGCCGGGCCACCCGAATGGTTCGACGAACGACTCTCTGGAGGACGTGCGCTTGAGCACCGTCAGTCGCAACACCGTCGTGGGCGCCGCCATCCTGGCCGTCGGCATCGCCGTGGCCGGGCTGTTCGTGGGCACCGGCTTCGCGCGCGGCCGCGCCGCCGACCGCTTCGTGACCGTGAAGGGCGTGTCCGA
>DATANT010000054.1:0-45040 GCA_036266115.1 Gemmatimonadaceae bacterium
CGCCCGGTGCGCGCCCTGAGCGGCGGAGAGCGGCAGCTCGTCGCCGCGGCCCTCGTCCTGGCCCGCGACCTGCCCGTCGCCCTGCTCGACGAGCCCTTCACCGCGCTCGACATCCGCCGCCGCGAGCGGCTCGCCATCCGGATCGCGCGCCGACGGTTCGAGCAGCCCGGAGGCGTGACCATCATCTCGTCGCACGAGGCGTCCGAGCTCTACGCGCTGTGCGACTGGCTCGTCGTCATCCGCGACGGCGCGTACGTGTACCAGGGCAGCCGCGATGCGCTGCTCGCGCGCCACGGCCACCCCGGCGGCTCGCCGTGGGCCGCCGACGTTCGCCGATTCGCGTCGTGCCTGGCCGCGCTCACCGGATAGCGTGAGTCGCGTTCAACGAGCGCGCGACCGTGGTCACCGGATCGCCCGCTGAAAGTGACGACGGCACCGGCGCGTGGAGCGCCGGTGCCGTCGGGTGATGCCCGATGCCGCATCGTGCCACCGGATGGCGGCGGCTCAGTGCTCCTCCTCGCCCTCCGTCGCGTCGTCGCCCGATCCCCCGTCCGCCTCCGCCGCGCGCGCGCGCGGCGGGTCCACCGGCTTCGGCGCGATGGCCACCTGGCCCAGTCGGGTGAGCTCGGCGTTCACCGGCGCCAGGGTGGCCGCCATCTCGCGCTCGAGCAGCGCCAACTGCGTGTCCAGCCGCGCCGAGAGCTCCGCGAACACCTGGCGCGACTGCGCCGTGGGCTTCGCTTCCGCGCTCGCCACGTGGCCCGTGAGGGCCGCGATCTCGTTGTTCAGCCGGATGGGATAGTTGAGCGGATCCTGATTGCTCTGATTCCGCACCTGGTAGATCGTCTCCTCCACGGCGCCCAGCCGCGCGCGCATCGTTGCGCCCAGCGCGGCGACGCGTGCCGAGTCCGCGCCGCGCAGCTTGCTCAGGCGTTCGTCCACCTGCCACCGCGCGTTCCGGATGGTCTTCACCGCGTCGTTGGCCTGGGACACGCGGTCGCGGATCTGCAGCAGGAACTCGAACTGCTGCGCCAGATCCGCTGCCGTGGCCGAGGAGCGCGGGTCCTTCTTCACCTCGAACGACTGCGTCTGCGTCTGGCCGCCCGCCGTCAGCCGCACCCGGTACGTGCCCGGCGGCGCCACCGGGCCGGCGGTGCTGCCGGCCCACATGATCAGCCCCTCGAACGTGCTCGCGTCCGCATAGCGCAGGTTCCAGGCGAAGCTGTTGAGCCCCGCCTTGTTGGCCACGCGCGGCGGCCGTCCCGCGCCCGGCGCGCCGCCCCGCCGCTCGCCCGGCGCGGGCGCCAGCAGCTTGTCCACCGAATCCTTCGCGAGGCCCGTCTTCAGCAGGCTGTCGCGTCGCGCGGCCGTGACCGTCTCCCGCCGCACGCTGTCGGCGGCCGAGGCCGAGTCCTGGGCGCTGGTGAAGGAGCGGATCACCGTGCCGCGGGCGTCCAGGAAGTCCAGCGTCACCGTCTGGTTGGGCGCCTTGAGCCAGTAGTGCACCACGGCGCCGCTCGCCGGGTTCTGGCCCGCCGTCTCGGCGCCACGCCCCCCACCCCACTGCACGCGGTACGCGGCGCGCGGCGTGAACAGGTGGGCGTTCTTCGCCACCACCGCGGGCGTCAGCTGGCGCAGCGGCGTGATGTCGTCCATCACGTAGAAGGAGCGGCCGTGGGTGGCGGCCACCAGGTCGCCCTCCTTCACCACCAGATCGTGCACCGGCACCAGCGGCAGGTTGCGCCGGAGCGACTGCCAGGAGCGCCCGTCGTCGAACGACGCCCACACGCCGCGCTCCGTGCCCGCGTAGAGCAGCCCGCGCCGCACCGGGTCCTCGCGAATGACGCGCGTGAACTCCGTGGCCGGCAGCCCCGCGTCGATGCGCGTCCAGGTGCGCCCGTAGTCCGTGGTCTTGAGCAGGTAGGGACGCAGGTCGTTCATCTGGTAGCGGTTGGCCGCCACGTACGCGGTGCCCGCGTCGTGGGGGGACGGCTCGATGATCGAGATGCGCGCGAACGGCGGCAGGTCGGGCGTGACGTTGCGCCACGTCTTCGCGTTGTCCTGCGACACGTGGATCATGCCGTCGTCGGTGCCCGCCCAGAGCAGCCCCGCGCGCACCGGCGACTCGTCGAAGGCGAAGATCACCGCGTACGTCTCCACGCCCGTCTGGTCCTTCGTGATGGGCCCACCCGAGGGACCCATGGTCTTCGGGTCGGCCTTGGCCAGCACCGGGCTCACGATGTCCCAGCTCTGCCCCTCGTTGGTGGTGCGGAAGAGCTGACTGCCGCCCGCGTACAGCGTCCGGGGATCGTGCCGGGAGAACACGATGGGGAACGTCCACTGGAAGCGGTACCTGATGTCCTCCGACGAGTGGCCCATCGGGTTGAGCGGCCACGGGCTCACGTTGCGCGAGAGACCGGTGCTCCGGTCGGAGCGCTCCAGGTTGCCGCCGTAGCAGCCGGCGTACGTGATGTCGGGGTTGCGCGGGTCGGCCGCGATGTAGCCGGACTCGCAGCCGCCGGCGTCGTACCAGTCCTTCATGGCGATGCCGCCCTGCGCCCGGCTCGGCCCGCACAGCGTGCTGTTGTCCTGCTGCGCGCCGCAGACGTTGTACGGGAACTCGTTCGTGGTGGTGACGTGATACATCTGCGCGGTGGCGTAGTCCTGCTCGGTCCACGCGCGCCCGCCGTTCACCGAGACGTTGGCGCCGCCGTCGTTCCCCTCGATCATGCGCTGTGCGTCATCCGATGCGATCCACAGGTCGTGGTTGTCGCTGTGTGGCACGGGGATCGGCGTGAACGACTTGCCGCCGTCCTTGGAGCGGAAGAAGCCCACGTTGAGCGCGTAGACCGCGTTGGAGTCCGCGGGATCGGCGAAGAGGCGCGAGTAGTACCAGGCGCGCTGGCGCAGGCTGCGCTCGCTGTTCGTGCGCTGCCACGTGGCGCCGCCGTCGTCGGAGCGGAAGACACCGCCCGAGTCGTTCTCCACCAGCGCCCACACGCGGTCCGGCTTCGCCGGTGACACGGCGATCCCGATCTTCCCCATCAGCCCCGCCGGCATCCCGGGATTGCGCGAGATCTCCGTCCACGTGCGGCCCGCGTCGGTGGTCTTGAAGATCCCGCTCCCGGCGCCGCCGCTCGAGAGCGTCCACGGCGTGCGGCCCGCCTGCCAGAAGGCGGCGTACATCACGTCCGGGTTCGACGGGTCCAGCACCAGGTCGATGGCGCCGGTGGAGTCGTTGCGGAAGAGGATCTTCTCCCACGTCTTCCCGGCGTCGGTGGTGCGGTAGATGCCGCGCTCCGCCGTGGGCGCGAAGACGTTGCCGAGCGCCGCGACGTACACCGTGTTGGGATCGCGCGGGTGGATGCGCACGCGGGCGATCTGCCGCGTCTCGGCCAGCCCCATGAACGTCCACGTCTTGCCCGCGTTCGCGGTGCGCCACACGCCATCGCCGTGCGACACGTTGCCGCGGATCGGCGTCTCGCCGCCGCCCACCCACACCACGTCCGGGTTGCGCTCGTCCACCGCGATGGCGCCGATGGTGCCGCCGAAGTAGCCGTCGCTCGCCGGGCTCCAGTTCATCCCGCCGTCGGTGGACTTGAACACGCCGCCGCCGGTGGTGCCCATCCAGTACTCGTTCTTGCGCGCCACCGATCCGGCGACCGCCACCGACCGGCCGCCGCGATAGGGGCCGATCTCGCGCCAGCCGAGCGCCGCGAGCGCGCTCGAATCGTAGGTGACCGCAGCGACCGCCGGGGCCGAGGCCACCTGCGCGCCCGCCGGGGCAGGAGCGAGCAGCGCGCCGGCCGCGAGCAACGCCAGTGACCGTGCCAGTGACGGTGCCAGTGACGGTGGCAGTGACGGCAGCGAGAAACGCGAGAGCATGGAGCGGGAGCGGGGTTGGATCACGTGCACGCCTCCGGGAAGCGTCGGGGTGGGAAGTGTGGGCACATTACGCGCGGGCGGAACGGGATGCTGTATGATTGCTCACCACCCTTCGAGGAGAATGCATGGAGCCGCAGCGTTCGCACTGCTTCGTCGTGACTCGTGCCGCCGTGGGCGCGGCCGCCCTGGCCGTCCTGCTGGCCGCCTGCTCCACTGACACGTCGCGTGACGCCGCCCGCGGCGCCGACAGCGCCGCCGCCTCCGATTCCGCCGTCGCGCCGGTGCTCGCCGGCAGCATCGACGGCCTGCACACCCCCGAGGCGGTGCGCTACGATCCGGACCAGGACGTCTACTTCGTGGCCAACATCAACGGCCGGTCGACCGATGTGGACGGCAACGGCTACATCGCCCGCGTGCACCCGGACAGCCTGGGCGCCCCGAACCTGGCATTCATCCGGGGCGGCCGCAACGGCGTGACGCTCGATGCGCCCAAGGGCATGGCCCTGATCGGCGACACGCTGTGGGTGGCGGACATCCACGCCGTGCGCGCCTTCCACCGCCGTACCGGCGCCCCGCTGGCCTCGGTGGACCTGACCGCCAGTGGCGCGGACTTCCTGAACGACGTGGCCGTGGGCCCCGACGGCGCGCTCCTCGTCACCGATACCCGCGCCAACCGCATCTTCCGGATCGCCGGCCGCACCGTCACGGTGGCCACCGGGAGCGACACCCTGGCCAGCCCGAACGGCATCACCTGGGACGCCGCCGGCCGGCGCTGGATCGTGGTGCCCTTCGGCGGTCCGGCCATCTGGGCGTGGACGCCCGGCCAGCCGCCGGCCACCATCGCCGCCGGGCGGGGCGAGTACGACGGCGTCGAGATCCTGGCCGATGGCCGCATCCTCGTCTCGGACTGGACCGACTCCACCGTGAAGGCGGTGGGCGCGAACGGCGCCATCACCACCCTCGTCACCGGCGTCGAGTCGCCGGGCGACATCGGCGTGGACACCCGGCGCAGCCGGGTGCTGATCCCGCTGCTCACCCCGAGCCGGGTGGTGGTGTACGAGCTGCGGTGAGCGTGGCGGGCGGTGGGGGCGGTAGTGGTGCGGCGGCCTCGAACCCGGCGCGGGGCGCGTGGGCTGCTCGCCCACAACAACCTGCTCGCGTTCCCGTACCGCTACGGATTCACCGTCCCGTCGCTCACGCGTCTCCTCGGCGACGCGGGCCTGCGAGCGGTGAAGGCTGCGCTCCGCGCGCTCGCGCGCGGCCGGCCGGAGGACGCGCCGTGGATCGAGCTGTACGCGCGGAGGGGCTCGGCGGCCGGGCTCGGGGACGGGCCGCGGTCAGGGATCACTCGCGGCCCGCGGCCCACCACCCGCGGGATCACCGACCCGAACGCGTCACGGTGAGCGTGGCCACGTACGCGCCGGGCTCCGTGCGATGTGAGGAGCGCGGATACGGCTGCACCGCGTCCAGCCGCACCACGTACCCCTCCATCTCCACCGTCCTGGGCTCCGCGTTCAGGTGTAGCACCGGGCCCATCGCCCGCGCTCCGGCCTCCACCTTCAGCCACACGTCCACGTCGCCCGCCGTCACGCACACCACGTCGGCGGGGCAGCGCGAGTCCTGCTCCACCTCCCGGAACGTGACCTTCAGCCCCGGCGCCACCCGCCCCGTGGCGCCCACGGCGAGGGTGAGCGTGGTGTCGCGGGATGCCTCCTGCCGCGCGGTGTCCACGCGGGACGGCGGCCCGGTGGACGAGCTCGCGCAGGAGGCGGCGGTGGCCGCGAGGCTGGCGGCGAGCAGCAGCCGGGCGGTGGTGGCGATCGGGGCGGCGCGCATGGTGAGCCGGGTGGGGGTCGCGTGACGGCGTTCACCCAGGGGACCCGGGCTCGCCGCGCCCCGTCACCCCACCCGTGGCGAGCCAACCATACCCATCGGTAGTTTGACTATTCCCCCCGCGCGTCTCTGCATCGCGCCGCCACCCATCCGCCCTCCGCCCCCGGTCATGCCTCACCGACCGTCCCGCCTGGGATATGCGGCCAGCGCCGCTCTGCTGCTCCTCGCCGCCGCCTGTGCGCGGCCCGTTGCCCCCGCCCCGGTGCCCATGCGCACCATCGGCGTCGTGGGCGAGAACAGCGTCGCGGCCGCCGGCATCACGGCGGCGCAGGGTGAGCCCGCACCTCGCCCGTACGCGCGCGTGGTCACCTCCGACGCCAAGTCGCGCCCGGGGCTGTTCACCACGCACCTCGTGCGCAACCGCCTGCTGTACGAGATCCCGCGCGCGGAGCTGGAGCGCGACCAGCTGCTCGTCACGCAGATCGCCAAGACCACGCTCGGCGTGGGCTATGGCGGCCAGGCGGTGAGCAACCGCGTGCTGCGCTGGGAGCGGCGCGACCACCGCATCCTGCTGCGCGCCGTGTCGTACGAGATCGTGGCCGACACCGCGGAGCCCATCTACCGGGCGGTGGACGCGGCCAACTACGCGCCCATCATCGCCGCCTTCAACGTGGAGGCGTACGGTGCCGACAGCTCTGCCGTCATCGACGTCACGCGGCTCTACACGAACCCGCCGCCGGAATTCGGCCCCGGCACGCGCGTGCGCGGCCCGGTGGACCCATCGCGCTCGTTCGTGGAGCGCGTGGCCGCGTTTCCCGACAACGTGGAGACCGAGGCCACGGTGACCATCGCCGTGCAGCCCCCGGCCCCTGGCCAGGCCGCGGCCAACGGCGGGCTGTCCGCGGGCGGCGCCAGCCTGCTCATGCACTGGAGCATGGTGCGCCTGCCGGCGCAACCCATGATGCCGCGGTTGGCCGACGACCGCGTGGGCTACTTCACCGTGCAGCAGACGGACTTCGGCCGCCCCGACCAGAAGGCCACGCGGCGCAGCTACATCACGCGCTACCGCCTGGAGAAGCGGGATCCCACGGCCGCCGTCTCCGAGCCGGTGAAGCCCATCGTGTACTGGGTGGACCCGGCCACGCCGAGCTGGCTCGTGCCGTGGGTGAAGAAGGGCATCGAGAGCTGGCAGCCGGCGTTCGAGGCGGCGGGCTTCCGCAACGCCATCATCGCGAAGGAGGCGCCCACGCCGGCCGAGGATCCCGACTGGTCGCCCGAGGACGCGCGCTACTCGGTGGTGCGGTGGCTGCCGTCCACCATCGAGAACGCGGTGGGCCCGCACGTGCACGACCCGCGCTCCGGCGAGATCATCGAGGCCGACGTGCAGATGTACCACAACGTCATGAACCTCAACCGCGCCTGGTACTGGACGCAGGTGGGCGCGCTGGACCCGCGCGCGAAGCGGCTCCCGCTGCCCGACTCGCTCATGGGGCGGCTGATGGAGTACGTGGTGGCGCACGAGGTGGGGCACACCCTCGGGTTGCCGCACAACATGAAGGCGAGCAGCACCTATCCGGTGGACAGCGTGCGCAACCGCGACTTCGTGAGCCGCATGGGCCACACGCCCACCCTCATGGACTACTCGCGCTTCAACTACGTGGCGCAGCCCGAGGACTCCATCGCGCTCGGCGACCTGGTGCCGCGCATCGGGCCGTACGACGCGTTCTCCATCAAGTGGGGATACATGCCGGTGCCCGGCGCGCGCACGCCGGACGACGAGCGCGCGGTGCTGAGCCAGCTCGCGCGCATGCAGGACACCATCCCGTGGCTGCGCTTCTCCACCCGCGGCTCCATCGGCGCCGACGCCGGCGACCTCACCGAGGCGGTGGGCGACGCGGACGCCGTGCAGGCCACCAGGCTCGGCCTGCGCAACATCGAGCGGCTGGTGCCCATGCTCATCCCCGCCACGGAGCGCGACGGCGAGAGCTGGGCCGACCTGGCCGAGATGTACGGCCGGCTGGTGGGCCAGTGGGGCACCGAGATGCGCCACGTGGCGCAGATCGTGGGCGGCGTGGACACGCAGGAGAAGTACGGTGGGCAGTTCGGCACGCGCTTCGCGCCCATCCCGGCGGCGCGCCAGCGCGACGCGGTGCGCTTTCTGAACGAGAACGCGTTCGCGACGCCCACCTACTTCCTGGACCAGGAGATCCTGCGCCGCGTGGAGGTGACGGGGGCCATCGAGCGCGTGAACCGCGCGCAGACCGGCGTGCTCACCACGCTCCTCAACGACGACCGCATGGAGCGGATGATCGAGTTCGAGGCGCTGGCCCACGCCACCGACACCACCTACACGCTGCCGCGCCTGCTGCGCGATCTGCGCGCCGGCGTGTGGAAGGAGCTCACCGGCGGCCGCGTGCAGGTGGACGCGTTCCGCCGCGCGCTGCAGCGCTCGTATCTCCAGGTGGTGGACCAGAAGCTCAACCCGACGCCCAACGTGCCGCGCCTGGTGCAGACGGCCGGCTTCACGGCCATGACCACCGCGCCGCGGCCCCTGAGCGACGTGCGGCCCTTGCTCCGCGGCGAGCTCGCGGAGCTGGACGCGCAGCTGCGCGCGGCCATTCCCCGCGCCCGCGATCGCACCACGCGCCTGCACCTGCAGGACGCGCGCGCGGAGATCGTCCGCATCCTGGACGCGAATCGCCCGTAGGGGGCGCCGGGATCGCGCCGGACCGGGCTGCGCACGGGGGAGTGGAGCGCCGGTGCTCCGCTCCCCCGTGTTCGTCCGACTAACTTGATCGTCCATCGCATGGTGGGGCCGACGGCGCTCACGCTCGACCCGCAGGCTCGACCCGCACGCCCGGGCGCCCCGCTCTCTCCCCTCTCTCCCACTTCCACCTTCTCCGCGTGACGCCTACCCGCTGGCTGATAGTCGTTCTCTCCTTCGGGGCGGTGATCGGCGTCTCGCTGTACCTCGTGCTCACCAGCTGGCCGGCCGGTGAGGCATCGGTGGCGCTCCCCGTCGGAGCCCACCTGATCGCGCTCGCCGCCGTCGTGGCCGAGGTGCTCACGCGGGCCACCAAGATCCAGCTGAGCGCGCACGCCCTCAGCCTGCCGCTGCGGTTCGGCACCGCGGTGCGCACGTGCCTGGGCGGCGACCTGGGCGCCGCCATCACCCCGGCGCGGTCGGGCGCCGAGCCGGCGCGGTTCGTCATCCTCGCGCAGGACAAGCTGCCCACGGTGAGCGTGCTGCTCATCCTCTTTCTCGAGCTGTTTCTCGAGATGCTCTCGCTGGCCGTGATCGCCGTGGTGCTCGGCATCGTGTTCCGCGGCTCGGGAGCGATGATCGGTGGGTTGATCGGCCTGGTGGGTGGCTATGCCGCGTTCGTGCTCGGCGCCGGCGCCATTGGCCTCGCGCTCTCGCGCAACAACGCCAACGGTCCCCCACCGCGCTGGGCGCGGCCGCTGCGGCTGCACGCCGGGCGCTGGCGCATGATCCAGCGCGCGCTCCGCCAGCTTCGCTCGAGCGTGGCCGGACTGCGCGTCGCCAAGCGCGGCTACCTGAGCGCGGCGCTCGGCTTCTCCATCATGCACGTGCTGCTGCGGCTCACCATCCTGCCCGCCATCGTGCTCGCGCTCGCCCCCGGCACGCCGCTCTCGCCGCTCGTGCTCTGGCCGCTGGCGCTGCTGTACGGCGGCGCCGTGGCGCCGGCCCCCGGCGGCGGTGGGCTCGTGGAGATCGCCTTCAGCGCAGCCCTCGGCGACGTGATTCCGGACGCCGTGTTCGGCTCGGCGCTCGTCTGGTGGCGCTTCTACACCTTCTATCTCTACATCCTGCTCGGCGCGCTGGCCGCGGGCGGCACCGTGCTCCGCGCGCTGCGCAGCAGCGGCGCCGACACCGCGGTGAACGAGGAGCCGGCGAGCGCGCCCACGGCGTGAGCACCACGGCGCGGCGCATCCCGCGCGCCGTGGCCCGGCGTCACTCGCGGCCGCACTCCACGCGCTGCGCTCGCACCTCGCGCCACGCCGTGCGCGCGCCCGCTGGCATCCACCGGCCCGCGCGCACCGCATCGCCGGCCGTGCCGCGCAGCTCCAGCCGCGCGCGCCCGCCGCTCCACGTCACCAGTAGCGGGCCGTCGGCCTCCTGCCGCCAGCGCGCGGCCGAGTCGCCGGGCATCAGGCGGGCCCGCGACCAGTCGGCGGCGTCGTCCAGTGGCTCGTCCAGGAGTTCCAGCGTGTCGGGCGCCGCGCCTGCCGGCGCGCCGGCACCGCTGAGCGCCGGCACCAGCACGTAGCATCCCTCGACCAACGGTGTCGCGGCACCGGTGACCACGACCTCGCTGAACGCGAGGGTAGACGGCGCGAGCGCGATCTCCAGCTCGGCGGCCGTATCGGGCCGCACGACGACGGCCACGGCGGTCGGGCCGAAGCCGATGGCGCGCACCCGCAGCTCCCGTCGTCCCGCCGGCACGTCGCTCAGCACGAAGTGCCCGTCCCGTTCGGTGCTGGCCGCCACCTGCGTGCCCTGCACGGAGACCTGCGCGCCGGCCAGCGGCCTGCCGTCGGCCAGCCGCACCACGCCGCGCACCTCGCCGGCCGCGGCCTCACGCGCCATCGCCGCGCGATCCTCCGTCGCCTTGGCCGAGCGCTCGGCGCTCCGGCGCACCGACTCCGCGCTGGCCACCGACGTTTTCCCGTACAGCCGGCTCATGTCGGGATCCGCCGACGGCTCGGGGCGAACGCCGGCCGCCGAACCGGAGGCCTCGCGGCCGGCGGGCGGCGCCACGCGTGGTGCAGCGGCTGGCGGCGGCGCGGCGCGCAGCGCCGCGATGGCCGGTGCCTCCGAGGCCTGCGTGGTGGGTTCCGCCGCCTGCGGCGCAGCCCGGGGTGCGACCTGGGGCGCGGCCTCCAGCCGCTGCGCGAGCGGCGGCGCGGCGGCCGGGGACCGGCCGCGCTCCCCGCGGGCAGGCGCCTGTTCGGCGGCCGGTGCGCTGGCCGTGGTCGGCGCGGCTGCCGGAGCTGCTGGGGCGGCGGCCGACGGCGCGGCCGCCGTGGACTGCTCCGCCCCGCTCGCCGCCCCACCCGCCGCGTCCGCTGCCTGGTCAGCCACGGGCGCGAACCGCACCTCGTGCTGCACCCGCCCGTCCCGCCACACCACCGCCACGCCCCCCGCCATGAGCAGCAGGGCCGCCGCGGCGCGCAGCGGCCAGCCGGTCCACCGCACGCGGCGCTCGCGCCCGCCCTGCCGGGGCGCGTCGTCGGCACGAACGGGCGCCGGTGGCGACGTCGGGATCACCCCGCCTGGCACCCGGTCCAGCGCGCCCACGATGCGCGACGCCGCGGCCATCAGCCCGCGCGCCTCCGCCACCGCCGCGCTGCACTCGGCGCAGCCGGCCACGTGCGCCTCCACCCGCGCCGCCTCCTCCGGGGAGAGCGCGTCGTCCAGCCACGCGTGGATGGTCCCCTCGTCAAGATGCGCCATGCGTCCCTCTCCGTCCGTCGTGCTGCAGCGCCTCGTAGGCCTCGGCCAGCCGCCGACGCGCTCGCGCCAGCGTCGTGCCAATGGATCCCGCGCTGAGCTCCAGCGCCGAGGCGATCTCCTCGTAGCTCAGGCCCTCCTCGCGCATGAGCAGGGCGTGGCGATCGCGCTCCGCCAGCGCTTCCAGCGCCTGGCGGGCGATCGCCGCCTCCTGCGCGCGCTCCAGCTCCGAGGGCGCCGTCTCCTGCTCCTGCTCGGTCGCTCGCACCTCGGCCGCCAGCAGCTCCAGATGGCGACGGCGGCGCTGCTGCTTCCGCGCCTCGTCCCGCACCAGGTTGGTGGCCACGGCAAAGAGCCACGCTCGCTCGCTCACCAGATGCTCCTGCCGCAGGGCGCGTAGAAAGGTCTCCTGCGCCACCTCTTCCGCCCAGTCGCGGTCGCCCAGCCGGCGCGTGAGATAGCGAACCAGCCCCGCATGGTAGGTGCGGAACAGGCGCTCCACGTTGGCCGACGAGCTCTCAACGTCGGTCATGAGCCGTGTGCTGGACGGAGTGGGGGACGCGGGTCTCGACTCTCATGGATCCGGAGAGGAGACGCGCGGGGGGGTGAGACTTGCACATCCTGGCGGGCGCCGCCGTCGCCGGGCCCACCATGCCGGCCCGGCTCGGTGGGCTCGCCTTCAGGCGTCCACGCGGCGCTGCTGCTCCGACACCCGCTCCTGCACCCGCACGGCCAGCATCGTCCGGTCCGCGCGCTGCAGCGTGCTCTCGAACGACTCGCCGGGCTCGCGCGCGGCCCACCCGAGCGAGAACGGAATGGGCGCCGAGCGGAACGCGGAGAGCTGCAGCCGACGCGCCACCCCCTCCGTGCTCGTCTCGTCGGCGCCGGCGAGCACCACCAGGAACTCGTCGCCACCCATGCGGATCACCGGTTCCTCGGCGCGCACCTCGCGCAGCAGGAACCGGCTCATCTTCACGAGCACCTCGTCGCCCTTCACGTGGCCATGGGCGTCGTTGAAGTGCTTGAAGCAATCCATGTCCATGTAGATGCACCCCCACGCCGGCTCGCTGCGTGCCTCGAGGCGTGCGGCGAGCTCGCCGAGGTAGCGCCGGTTGTAGCAGCCCGTGAGCGGGTCGCGCACGCTCGCCTCGCGCAGCTCGCGCTCCAGCTCCAGCTGCAGGCTGAGGTCCGCCAGGATTCCGTGGTAGTACAACTCGCCCGACTCGGCGTCGCGCACCACCGAGACGGTGTCGAGCACGGTGCGCACCTCACCGTCGGGGCGACGGAGCTCGTGGCGCAGCTCGCAGACCACGCTGCCCGGCTCGAGCGCCCGCAGCTTCGCGCGGCGGCTGGCCGGATCGCCCGTCAGGTCGTCGATGGAGGCGCCGCGCAGCTCGTCCACCGTGCGCACGCCCACCATGGATAGGAACGCGGGATTCGCGTCGAGGATGCGCCCCTCGGCGTCGGCGATGTAGACGCCGTCGCGCAGGTTGCGCACGAGCTCGCGCAGGATGGCGCTCTCGTCGAGCAGCGAACGAGGCCGGGACGGGATGGCCGGCGGCGGGCGATCGGTCATGAATCCAGTCCTCCAGAGGCGCGGCACGAACACGGGCAGGCGTCGTCTGCAATGCTACATCGCGTCCCACGAGGGCACAACGGCGCACGCGGCACGGCCGTTGCCCTCACGCCGTCCGTCCGCACACACCGGAGGCACACGATGGCCAGGGAACGCGACGAGCGGAGTGACAGGTATCCCGGACCGAGCACTGGAGGGCCAGGGCCGGACGGGCTGGAAGGCTCGATCTTCGAGGGGAACGAGGGCGGGCGTGACGCGTCCAGAACGGCCGACTCGGCCGACACCGGCGCCGGCGGCGAGGCCGCCGAAGGGCTGCACTCGGCGCAGGGAGGCGGACGCGACGCGGGCGCGAAGAGCGCCACGCCGGCCAGCGACCAGGCCGACGGATCGGAGCGCGGCGGCGCGGACCGCAAGGGCTCGGAGCCGCTGGAGGGAAGCAGGCAGCACAAGGGCGGCTACGGCGGCGAGGGTGGCGAGCCGCGCGTGAGCTCGGACCAGCGGGAGTAGCAGCGGATCCACGGCGCGGGGCGTGGCCGCGGGCTCACGCCATTGCCCTTCGTCACCGTGGCTCACGTCGCCGGCGCGGGCGTCCCTCGACGGCGCCCGTGCATTGCCGCCCGTGCATTGCCGCCCGCGCAGTGCCGCACGCGCAGATCTCACGAGATCGACATGCGGCGTTCATCGAACGCTAACTCCGACGCTACGGTCGCCTAATGTGGCGGCCGCATCGTGGCACTCACCGGCGACGGCAATGCCGGCATGGGTTCACCCACGAAGCGGAGGATCGATGCGCCTCACACTGCCGGAGTCCGATCGCGCGCGCCAGCGCGGCACCAGCGGGCTCGCCACGAGCGTGCTGCTCCACACGCTGCTCATCGGCGCCGCCGTGCTGGGCACGGCCCGCGCCGAACGGCGGCCCATGCGCCCACCGCCCGCGCTCGACACGCTGCTCGTCTATCATCCGCCGCGGCTGCCCCAACCACCTCGATCGCCCGCTCGCCACGTCGCGCCCACGAGCTCCGTTGGCCAGACGCCCATTCCCGCGCCGATGCCGGTGCCGCCCACCACCGTGCCGACGACGATCCCCAGCGTGGATCTGCCGCTGACAGCGATCGCGCCGGCCGAGCACTTCGCGAGCGGACTGACGGGCGATCGTGCCGCGGACGGCAGCGCGAGCACCAGCGGCACGCCAGGCGGATGGGACGGCGTGCACGAAGCGCCCGCGGTGGAAGTCGCCGTCACCTCGCGCAGCGGGAACGCCGCGCCCGCGTATCCCGCGAGCCTGCGGCGCCAGCGCGTGGAAGGGTACGTGATCGCGCGCTTCGTGGTGGACACGCTGGGTCGGGTGGAGCGCGCGTCGCTGCAGGTGCTGCACGCGGATCATCCGGACTTCGCGGACGCGGTGCGCGCGGTGCTGCCACGTCACCGGTTCACGGCGGCTCGCCTGGACGGGCGGGCGGTGCGGCAGCTGGTGGAGCAGCGGTTCGTGTTCGCGCTGGAACGGTAGACTGCATCGATCGCGTCGACCGAGGGCTCGGCGCCGGATGGCGGCCAGGTGGCGCTGCGTCCGGCGCCCGAACGCGAAAAACGTGACCGGGTCGCGGTCGTGGCACGGTACGCGCGACACGGCGCGGCCGAAGGAGTGCCGACACCAGTGTCACGATCGCCGAGGGCTGGTTGCGGCTCTGGCTCGATGGCTTCATCGTCAGGGTTCATGCCCGGCGCCTCTGGTACCGGATCGCATGGACCATATCTGTAGGTGGATCGGGAGGATCGGCGGGCTACGATCCTCCTCGGGCTCCACGTGCGGGAGGGCTCGAGCGATGAGCGACGTGATCTGGTACATCGACTCCGCGGGTTGGCACTGGCAGGTGTGCGAGGTCGCCGACCGACGAGGCGGGGATGCGCCCGCGGACGATGCGCACCCGGACGAGGCCTCCCCGCGCCCGGCGGCAGCGACGAGCGCGCCGCTGGCCGACATGACATCGGCGGACATGTCCCCCGCGGACATGCCCCCGGCTGACATGCCGCAGACCGAGGGGCCACCGGGCCAGCTCTACTTCTTCTCCCGCCTCGGCACCCGCCGCACGCGGCGCTATCCCGCGTCCTGGCCGTCGCTCCCCCCCGCCGACCTCGAGGCGCTCTGTTATGGGGCACCAGTGCTCGGGGCGGCGCGCCTCGGGTAGCGGTCCGGGTTCCGGTTGGCGCTATCGGGCGCGCGCCGGGAGCGGGGAACGGCGGGACCGGGGATCCGGGACCAGTCGCGGACAGCGATGAGGGCGCGGTCCGCGGGCAGGGGTCAGGAGAACGGCGTCGCCCGGGATCAGCGGAACGGTTGAACTACTCTGCACGCGGACCGGCCGCGGAACGGTGTCAGCCGCCGATCCGCGGCCAGGTTCGTTTCCCTCACACCTGCGCGCCGGTCGCGCCGGCCCCAGCCCGCGGCACTCTCCCACCGATGCCGCACGCGCAGCCTTCACGCAGCGCGCCGTCTCGCCCGAGCGCTGAGCGATCCGTGTGCGATCCGTGTGCGATCCGTGTGCGATCGACGCCGCCCACACGCGCGGCCGCGTCCGCTCGCTCACCGACCAGGCGCGCCGGACCGGGGCCAGGCGGCGATGCTCGCCGCCCTTCGCGCATCCCCGCCCCCGCTCACACCGGCAACCAGAAGAACGCGATCGCCAGCATCACGTAGAGCGCCAGCAACTGCACGCCCTCCAGCCAGTTCGTCTCCCCGTCCGAGGCCACGAACGCCATGATCCACACGCACAACGACACCGCCAGCACTTCCATGGTCGTGAACAGCAGGTCCATGGGCGCCGGCGCGATCCAGTAGCTCAGGAACACCAGCAGCGGCGCGACGAACAGCGCCACCTGGATGGACGATCCCACCGCGATCGTGATCGCCGCGTCCATCTTGTTCTTGGCCGCCATGAGGATGGCCGACGAGTGCTCCGCCGCGTTGCCGATGAGCGCCACCAGGATCACGCCGACGAACACCTCGTTCCACCCGAACGCCTCGGCCGTCTCCTCCACCGCCCCCACCAGCATCTCGCTCATGAGCGCCACGCCGGCGGTGGCGAGCAGCAGCAGCACCACCGGCTTCCACAGCGGGCCCCCGACCGCCGGGTCGTCGTCCATCGCGTGCGCCTCGCCCACGTACAGGTGCCGGTGCGTGCGCAGCGAGAAGAGGAGGCTCAGCACGTACGTGGCCATGAGCACGATGGAGATCTCGAAGCTCAGCTCGCGCTCCAGCGTCACCCGCCCCGCGCCGGCGATCAGGTGGAAGGTGGCCGGCACCAGCAGCCCCGCCGCGCTGATCACGAGCAGCGTGGAGTTCGTGCTCGCGGCGGTGCGGTTGAACACCTGCCGGTCGAACTTCAGCCCGCCCCACAGCGCGCTCGCGCCGAACACCAGCAGCACGTTGCCGATGATGGAGCCGGTGATGGACGCCTTCACCAGATCGAACAGCCCCGCGCGCAGCGCCGCGATGGCGATGATGAGCTCCGCCGCGTTCCCGAACGTCGCGTTCAGGAAGCCGCCCATCCCCTCTCCCAGGCGCTCCGCCAGCCGCTCCGTGGCCCGCCCCATGAGCGCCGCCAGCGGGATGATCGCGATCGCCGCCGTGACGAAGATCCAGATCGCCTCGGCGTGCGTGGCCTCGAGGACGAACGCCACGGGAATGAAGACGAGCAGCAGCAGCAGGACGTTCTCTTTGGCGAAGAGGGCGCGCATCGGGAGGGGAACGCTGGGGGGAGGAAGTGGCGGCGGCCGGGCGCCGGGCCCGGCCGACCTGATCTGGGCGGAATGTGCAGGGCAGGGTTCGTGCTCGCGACCCCCCGACGCCGAGCCGGCCTGCCCGCCACCGCTCCACCGGGCCCGCCGCCGCGGCTAAGTTTCGGGGCTGGCGGAGGCCCCAGCCTCATCGCCTCACCGCCCGCCGCACTGCCCCCTTTCCGCGCCGGAGTCCGTACCGTGGCCCATTCCGCCACTACCGTCGTCACGCCCGAGCTCGAGCAGCTCGCGATCAATACCATCCGCACCCTGTCCATGGATGCGGTGCAGAAGGCCGAGTCCGGCCACCCCGGCACGCCCATGGCCCTCGCGCCGCTGGCCTACGTGCTCTGGACGCGTCACCTGCGCCACAACCCCGCCGACCCGCACTGGGCTGACCGCGACCGCTTCGTGCTCTCCGCGGGACACGCGTCCATGCTGCTCTACAGCCTGCTGTATCTCACGGGCTATGGCCTCACGCTCGACGACCTGGAGCAGTTCCGGCAGTGGGAGAGCCGCACGCCGGGCCACCCCGAGCTGGGCTACACGCCTGGCGTGGAGACCACCACCGGTCCGCTTGGCCAGGGCATCGGCAACGCGGTGGGGATGGCGGTGGCCGAGGCGCACCTGGCGGCCTCGTTCAACCGTCCCGGGCACGAGATCCTGAACCACCACACGTGGTTCATCTGCGGCGACGGCGACCTCATGGAAGGCGTGTCGCACGAGGCGGCGTCGTTCGCGGGGCACTTCAAGCTCGGCAAGCTCATCGGGTTCTACGACGACAACCGCATCACCATCGACGGCGCTACCGACATCACCTTCAGCGACGACACCGCGAAGCGCTTCGAGGCGTACGGCTGGCACGTGGAGCGGGTGGCGGACGTGAACGACCTCGCTGCGGTCGAGCTCGCCATCGAGGCGGCGAAGGCCGAGACCGAGCGCCCCTCCCTCATCATCGTCCGCACGGTGATCGGCTACGGGAGCCCGAATCGCGCCGGCACCTCCAAGGCCCACGGCGAGGCCCTGGGCAAGGACGAGGTCCGCCTCAGCAAGGAAGCCCTCGGCTGGCCCTGGACGGACGCGTTCCACGTGCCGCAGGAGTCGCTGGACTTCTGGCGCTCCACCGGCCGCCGGGGCGCCGAGGCGCAGCGGGCGTGGGAGGCGCGCTACGCCGCGTACGCGGCCGCCGAACCGACGCTCGCCGCCGAGCTCGACCGACGGCTGCGCGGTGACCTGCCCGAGGGTTGGGACCACGACCTGCCGGAGTTCACCGTGGAGAACGGCAACGTGGCCAGCCGCGCAGCCAGCGGCACCGTGCTCAACGCCATCGCACCGCGACTGCCCGAGCTGATCGGTGGATCGGCGGATCTGGCCGGCTCCAATCTCACCACGCTCAAGGGCGTGGAGTTCTTCACCCCGGAGACGCCGGCCGGGCGCAACATGCACTTCGGCGTCCGCGAGCACGGCATGGGCTCCATCATGAACGGGATGGCGCTGCACGGCGGCGTGATTCCGTACGGCGGCACGTTCCTCGTGTTCTCGGACTACATGCGGCCGGCCGTGCGGCTGGCGGCGCTGATGCACCAGCGCGTGATCTACGTCTACACGCACGACTCCATCGGCCTGGGCGAGGACGGGCCCACCCACCAGCCCATCGAGCACCTCACCGCGCTGCGCTGCATTCCCAACATGACGGTCGTGCGTCCGGCCGACGCCGCCGAGACCACCGAGGCGTGGAAGGTGGCGCTCACGCACCGCACCGGTCCCACCGCGCTGGTGCTCACCCGCCAGAAGCTCGGGCTCATCGACCGCACGCGCTACGCGGCGGCCAGCGGGGCGGCGCGAGGTGCCTACGTGCTGGCCGACTCCCCCGACGGTGCGCCGGACGTGGTGCTCATGTCCAGCGGGTCCGAGGTGGCGATCATCCTCAACGCCGCCGAGCAGCTGGCGGCGCGCGGGGTGCAGGCGCGGGTGGTGAGCATGCCCAGCATGGAGATCTTCGCGCGGCAGGACGCGGAGTATCGCGCGAGCGTGCTGCCCGCCGGCGTGCCGCGCGTGGCCATCGAGGCCGCGCACCCCATGTCGTGGTACCGCTGGGTGGGTGGCGACGGCGTGGTGATCGGCCTGGACCACTTCGGCGCCTCCGCGCCGTACACGGCGCTGTACGAGCACCTCGGCATCACCGCCGCCAAGGTGGTGGACGCGGCCGAGGAGCTGGCGAAGGGAGCGGCGAGCGCCGCACGCTGACGGCGAGGCGGAAGTCACACGCGACGGGGCCGGCATCCACTCTCTGGATGCCGGCCCCGTCGTCGCATCGTCGTGGCACGGCCGGAGAGCCGGAGCCAGCGGTGTGAGGCTTCCCGCGGAGGAGAGTGACGGCGCGCGGCGGCGCGTCCGTCCAGCGCGAGGGCCCAACGCTGTCAGTCCGTAGGCGTGAGCTCGTGCGGGCGGAGAGCAGGAGCGAGCGGCGCGGAGTGCCGATCTTCCCTCGTGATTCCACGGGAGCGCGCGGACGCAGGGCGGAGCCTTCTCTGTCATTCCGCAGGAGTGCGGCGCGGAGTGCATCCCACCTCTTGTCATCCCGCAGGAGTGCAGCCGGTCCGTGTCATCCCGCGGGAGTGAGCCCCCAATTGTCATCCCGCAGGAGTGCGCGGCCCGCAGGGCCGCACACGAGTGTCGGGATCGCCGTCCCGTCCCGTGATGCGCGTCCGCCGTGCCCGCCTGCCGCCGTTGACTGGGACCAGGGGCCCAACGGCCGCGAGGGAGAGCGATCCCGACACGCGCCCTGCCTTCGGCCGGGCTCCTGCGGGATGACAACATGGGCCGGTTTCGCCTGCCCTCCGGCCTCCGACGGGATGACACGATGGACTGGCCCCGCCGTCCCGCCGCGCTCTTGCTGGACGATAGAGTGGGCCGGCATCCCCTCGGGCCGTGCTCCGGCACGATGACACGACTGCCTGTCCCCGACTTCTGGCCGCGCACGCGGAGGACGCCGCCACGGCTCCCGCCGTGAGGAAAGCACGGACACGGAGCCCGGAGCCAGTCACCCCGCGCCCGCCCGCGGCGCGCCCGCACGTGTCGGGACCCTCACGGCATCAACGCCACCGCCGGCGCGCCCACGCGCTCCAGCCACCCCCACTGATCCGGTGTGTCCCCGGTGAACAGCCCCCGGAACGCGCGCTGGATGGCCGAGGTCACGGTGCCGGGCGCGCCGTGGGCCACCGGCATGCCGTCCACGCTGCGCACCGCCACGATCTCGGTCGCCGTGCCGCAGAGCAGGACCTCGCTCGCCACGTACAGCAGCTCCCGCGGCAGCCACTCCTCGCGCACCTCGTAGCCGAGCCAGCGCGCCAGGGTGATCACCGCGTCGCGCGTGATGCCCGGCAGGATGCCCGCGGCGAGGGGCGGCGTGAGCAGCACGCCGTCGCGCACCACGAAGATGTTGGAGCCCGAGCCCTCGCTCACGTAGCCCTGCGTGTCCAGCGCGATGCCCTCGTCGTACCCGTGGCGCCGCGCCTCGCTGGCGATGAGCTGCGTGGACAGGTAGTTGCCGCCCGCCTTGGCCATCACCGGGAGCGTGTTGGGCGCCACGCGCGTCCACGACGACACGCCGACGTCGATGCCCTCGTCGCGCGTGCCGCCACCGGCCCCGGCATGCGGCGCGCCCTGGCGGAAGCCCGCGATCATCGTCTCGATCGGTCCGTCGAGCGCGGTGAGCCCCAGCCCGCCGCAGCCGCGCCAGACGAGCGGACGCAGGTACGCATCCGCCAGGTCGTTCCGCTGCACCACGAGCGAGCAGGCGTCGAGGAGCTCTCTCACGCCGAACGGCACCGGCATGCGGTAGATGCGCGCGGACTCCAGCAGCCGCTCGATGTGCGGGGTGGCGCGAAAGAACACCGGCCCGTCGTCGGTGGCATAGCAGCGAATGCCCTCGAACACCGATGATCCGTAGTGGAGCGCATGCGTCATCACGTGCACGGTGGCCTGCGCCCATGGCACCAGCCGGCCGTTGAACCAGAGGTGTTCGCTGGGCATGAACGGCAGCGGCGCGCTCATCGGCTCACCGCCAGCTCGCCGGCGGCGACGCTCGCCGCCCCATGGCGGGAGCCGCCCGCGCCGGTGAGATCGGCGCGCAGCACCCGCGCCTCGCGCAGGTAGACGTGCGCCACCTGCGCGCGCGTCCGCCGCGTGGTCACGTGCAGCAGCACGCGGATGCAGCGCGGCAGCCCGCCGGCCACGGCCATCTCCTGCGCGCAGAGCAGCGGTACGTCGGTCCACCCGAGCTGCCGTGCGGCCACCGCCGGCGCCGCGCTGCGCACGTCCGGCGTGGCGGTGAACATCGCGCTCACCAGGTCGCGTTGGTGCGCGCCGTTGCGCTCCAGCATCTCGCGCAGCAGCTCCTGGGTGGCCGCCAGCACCTCGTACGGCTCGTCGGTGGCGATGGTGGTCGCGCCGCGCACGGCGCGCACTTCACGACGCCACATGGCGCGCCTCCCCGTCGACGGCACGCGCGACCGTCACGAAGCGCGTGTGGTTGTCCGGCGCGTCCTGGATGGCCGCCGCGATCACCGCCAGACCGTACCGCGCCGCGGCCGCGCGACCCGCGATCGCCGCCTCCCACCGGCGCCCGCCGGCCGCCACGTCGCGCGCCGCGCCGGCCGTGTCGTACGCGGCCTCGGCGCGCAGGTGCGGGTGGCGGCCCAGAAACGCGGCGCACTGCGCCAGCGCCACCGGGTGGCTGGCGACGGTGCGCAGCTGGGCGAGCGTCACCCCGGCGTGCGCCAGCAGGCACTGCTCGATGGGGATCGCCACCTGCTCCCCGACCTCGAGCGCGGCGCACGCGGCGATGGCGGCGAGGCTCGCGTTCACCGGGCCGGCCACGGAATTCTCCACCGGGAGCACGCCGAAGTCGGTGTGGCCGTCCACGACGGCGCGCACCACGCCGTCGAACTCGCGCATGGGCACGCGCTCCGCATCGGGCCCGAAGAGCGCCTCCACCGCCTGCTCGCTGAACGCGCCCAGCTCTCCCTGAAAGGCTATGCGCAGCATGGCAGCTCCACCGAGGTCGACTGGGCCTCCAGCGCGAGCGCCGGCGCGCGCAGCGTGCGCTCCACCGCCGCGGCCACCGGCCGCAGCCGACGCATGAGCTCCACGAACTCCAGTGGCGTGAGCGACTGGTCGCCATCCGAGAGCGCGTTGGCGGGATCGGGGTGCACCTCGATCAGCAGGCCATCGGCGCCGGCGGCGATCGCCGCGCGCGCCAGCGGGCACACGAGCGACGCGCGGCCGGCCGCGTGACTGGGATCCACGAGCACGGGCAGGTGCGTCTCCGCCTTCAACACGGGCACGGCGGCCACGTCGAACGTGTTGCGGGTGGCCGTCTCGTAGGTGCGAATGCCCCGCTCGCAGAGGATGACGTCACCATTCCCCTGCGCCATCACGTGCTCGGCGGCCAGCAGCAGCTCGCGGATGGTGGCCGCCAGCCCGCGCTTGAGCAGCACCGGCCGGCGCGTGCGCCCCACCTCCGCGAGCAGCGGGAAGTTCTGCATGCTGCGCGCGCCGATCTGGAGCACGTCAGTCACCTCGGCCACCCGCTCCACCTGTCGGGGGTCCATCACCTCGGTCACCACCGGCAGGCCGGTGACCGAGCGCGCCTCCGCGAGCATCTCGAGCGCCTCCTCGCCCAGTCCCTGGAACGCATACGGCGAGGTGCGCGGCTTGAAGGCGCCGCCCCGCAGCAGGGTCGCGCCCGCGTCGCGCACGCGGCGCGCGGTGTCGAGCAGCATGTCGCGCCCCTCCACCGCGCATGGGCCGGCGATGATGCACAACTCCTGGCCGCCAATCACCACCTGGTTGGGCAGCGACACCACGGTGGACGATGGGCGCGCCGACGAGCGCGCGGCGAGTGGAAGGGATGGAGAGCGGGTGGCAGTGGACACGAGGGCTCCGGCGCGTGAGAACAAAAAAAAGCGGCCCCTGCATTGCAGGGGCCGCTGGTAGGCTGCGCGTAGCGTGGCTTATGGTAACCGTGCGCGCGCGAACACCACCGTGGCCCCCGAGGGGAAGCCGCGGTAATAGCTAAAGAAATAGCTGATGGTGGTGTTCGTGGCGGAGGCCGGCTGACGCAGCATGGTCGTACAGTGTAGCCGAGACCCGACGCATCGCAAGGGGGGGGGCGCGACAGCATTCGTGCTCCAGGGCACGCTTTCTGCCAAATCCGTGGGTCATCGCATCCCACCCTACGACTACTCCGAGGCGACCATGGCCGTCCGCGACATGAGCCAGCTCCTCAAGCACGAACTCGGCGATCTGCTGTACGCCGAGAAGCAGGTTCTGAAGGCGCTCCCGAAGATGACGAAGGAGGCGATGGACCCCACCGTGAGCGACCGGCTGCGCCTGCACCGGCAGGAGACCGAGCAGCAGATCCAGAATCTGGAGAGCGCGTTCGCCGCGATGGGCGAGAAGGCCCGCGGCCAGAAGTGCCCGGGCATCCTCGGCATCATCGAGGAGTACACGTCGTTCAAGGATGACGAGAAGCCCACGCCCGAGATCCAGGCGGCGTTCAACCTTGGCGCCGGCCTGCGCGTGGAGCATTACGAGATCGCGGCCTACCGCTCCGCCCTGGCCACCGCCAAGGCGCTGGGTCAGGCCCAGGTGGCGGACCTGCTGGCGGCCAACCTGCGGCAGGAAGAGGACATGGCCAGGTTCCTGACGACCGGCGCGCCGAGGGCGCTGCGCGCGCTGGGACAGCAGGCCATGCGGAGCGGCAACGGCGCGGATGGCGCCGGCGGGAACGGCTCGACGGGGACGGGATCGGGCAAGGGGCGAAAGGGCGCCGGGAAGAAGGGCGCCGTGAAGAAGCGCAACGCGAGCCGGGAATGACGCGCGGCGCGCGTGACGCCGCGCGCTACGACGTCGCCTTCGGCCTTCCCCGCCCGATGTGCTGGTCCAGGAAGTCGAGCACCGCTCGGTAGCCGCGCGCCTGGTTGGCCTTCTTCACGAAGCCGTGCCCCTCGTCGGGGAACACGAGGTACTCCACCGGCACGCCGTTCTTGCGCGCCGCGGCCACGATCTCGTCGCTCTCGCGCTGCAGCACGCGCGGGTCGTTGGCGCCCTGCAGCACCATGAGCGGCCGCTGGATGCGGTCCGCGTGGAACAGCGGCGAGATGCGGGTGAGGCGCTCCCGGTCGGTGGCCGGGTCGCCCATCTCGGAGTACAGCGCCTCCTTGAACGACGCCCACCAGGGCGGGATGCTCTCCAGGGTGCGCATCCAGTTGGCGGGGCCGAAGAGATCCACGCCGGCCGCGAACGCCGTGGGCCGCAGCGTGAGCGCGGCGAGCACCATGTAGCCGCCGTAGCTGCCACCGATGATGCCGATGCGCGCGGAGTCCACCACACCGGTGCCGGCGAGCATCCCCTTGCTCGCCACCACGTCGCCAAGGTCCGCCTCGCCATGCTTGCGGTCGTCCATGGCGAAGAACGTCTTGCCGTAGCCCGAGCTGCCACGGTTGTTGATGTCGAACACGGTGTAGCCGTGGTTCACCAGGTACTGCACGAGCGCGTTGTAGCCCACGCGCGCCTGGCCGCCCGGGCCGCCGTGCACCATCACCAGCGCGGGGCCCCGGGCGCTCGAGTCGGCGTCCCGGGGCACGTAGAGCAGCCCCGGCACGTCCACCCCGTCATACGACTTGAAGCGCGTCACGCGCGCGTCCACGAGGTTGTCGGGGTCGATCTTCGGGCTGATGGCGCGCGTCAGCCGCCGCGCCTCGCTCCCTCCCAGCTCGGCCACGAACAGGTCGCTCGGGTGCCGGCTGTCGCTCGCGTAGAACGCGATGCGCTCCTCGTCGGGCGAGAACGACACGCCGGTGATGTTCCCCGCCGGCAGCGTGGGCAGCCGCACCGGCTTCATGGTGGCCGCGTCGTAGACGGTGACGTCGGTGCGCGCGTCGGCGTTCACGCCCACCGCCATGTACCGGCCGTGCTTGGAGAAGTCGGCGTACATCACGTCCCAGTTCGGCTTCACCACGGTGTCGCGGGCGGCCGTCGCCAGGTCGTGCCGCACGAGGTAGGCGAACTCGCTGCCCGCGTCGCTCATGAAGTAGAGCGCCAGCCCCGCCGGGTCGAAGCCCACGGGCGTATTGGACACGTTCCCGGTGTGCTCCGTGAGGTTCCGGAGCGCGCCGCTCCGCACGTCCAGCAGCCAGACGTCGGAATCGTTGGTGGTGCGCGGCTTCAGCAGCGCCACCCACCGCCGGTCGCGTGAGACGGCCACGGGGTCCAGCCCCTGCTCGTTCCTGTAGATCATCGTGCGCGCGTAACCGTCGACCTGGTACTCGTACAGGTCGAAGAAGCGCGGGTCGCGCTCGTTGGTCTGCACGTAGAACGACCGATCGTCGGGCGCCCACTGCAGGAACGCCGCCTTCAGGGAATCGCCGGGCGTGAGGTCCTTCACGCTGCCGTCCGGCGACTGCACGTACAGGTGCGTGAGCTCGTTCCCACCGCGGTCGCTCTGGTACAGAAAGCGCTCGTCGGCCGGGAAGTAGCTCACCACGCGCACCGCGTCGGTGGTGGAAGTGGTGAGCGGCACCGGCGCGCCACCGGCCACGCGTACGGCGTAGGCGTTATAGATGCCGGTGCCGTTGTGCGAGACGAGCAGCTTGCTGCGATCCGGGGACCACGACGCGCCGAAGTAGCCGGTGGTGGCGAGGAAGTCCTCGATGGAGTAGCGCGGCACGGCGCGGGCCGCCTCGGGCGGCGGGGGCGGCGGCGCGGTCTGGGCAGCGAGCGAGAGGGGGGTGGCGACCAGGAGGACGGTCAACGCGCGCTCGGGAAATCGCATCGTAGGGAGTCCTGTTGGATGGGGGGTCTGCCGCCCGTACGAGGGCGGATGGTCCGTGTTTCAGGGATCGGGCGGCCCCACGCCGCGACGGGCGAGCGCCGCCGGGGGGCGTCGGTGGATCCCGGTCATCCGCCACGAGGCCCGCCCCCATCCCTCACCCCAGCCCGCCTTCCGGGTGCTCGTACACGTGCCGCCGGGTGGTCGGGTCCGGCTCGATCACCAGCGTCGACCGGTCCGTCGACCGGTCGTGATCCACCACCACCACGTCGCCTTCCCGCACTCCCTCCGGCAGCAGCCAGCGCGGAATGCTCGTCACCTCCCGGCCATCCACCTGGATCGCGGCCGTGTCGTCGTCCAGCACGTTCACCAGCCAGTGGTGCCGCTCGTGCCTCATGGGCTCGCTCCGGAAGGGGATGCTTCGTGGGTGGCACATGGCGTGCCTCTCGAATCTCCCGCTCGGCCCGCGGCCACCGGCCCGCGCGGGGCGCCACCCTGGCCCCGCACCCCGCACCCCTCGCCCCCGCTTCGCCACCACTCACGCCCGAGAGCCGACATGCCAGGTGATTCCGGCGCCACGAAGTCCCTGTGGATGGCCACCGCCGCCATCCCGGCCTTCCCCCCGCTCCGCATCGACGCCGAGACCGACGTGTGCGTGGTGGGCGCGGGAATCGCCGGCCTCACCACCGCCTACCTCCTGACCCGGGCAGGCAAGCGCGTGATCGTGCTCGACGACGGCCCGGTGGGCGGCGGCGAGACCGGCCGCACCACCGCGCATCTGGCGAGCGCGCTCGACGACGGCTTCGCGGAGCTCGAGCGGCTGCACGGCCCGCACGGCGCCCGTCTCGCCTTCGAGAGCCATGCCTCCGCCATCCACCGCATCGAGTCCATCGTGCGCGAGGAAGCCATCGACTGCGGCTTCACGCGCCTGGATGGCTGGCTCTTCGGGGGCCGCGGCGACTCCGTGGACGTGCTGGACCACGAGACTCGGGCCGCCGAGCGCGCCGGCATCGCCGACCTGGAGCGCCGGGAGCGGGCGCCGCTGCCGTTCGACACCGGCTCCTGCATCCGGTTTCCCAACCAGGCGCAGTTCCATCCGCTGCGCTACCTGGCCGGGCTCGCCCGCGCCATCGTGCGCGACGGGGGCTCCATCCACGGCCGCTCGCACGTGAGCGGGATCGACACCTCCAACGAACATCCCGTGGTGACCACCGATGCCGGTGCGACCGTACGCGCCGGTGCGCTGGTAGTGGCCACCAACTCGCCCATCAACGAGTGGGTGGCCATCCACACCAAGCAGGCGCCCTACCGCACCTACGCCATCGCCCTTCGCATTCCCCACGACGCCGTGCCGCTCGGCCTCTACTGGGACACCGAGGACCCGTATCACTACGTGCGGCTGGATCGGGACGGCGATGGCGCGCTGCTCGTGGTGGGCGGCGAGGATCACAAGACCGGGCAGGCGCACGACACCGAGGCGCGCTTCGGCCGCCTGGAGGCATGGGCGCGCGCGCGCTTTCCCATGGTGGGCGACGTGGAGTACCACTGGTCCGGGCAGGTGCTGGAGCCGGTGGACGGCCTCGCCTACATCGGCCGCGACCCCATGGGACAGCGCAACGTCTACGTGGCCACCGGCGACTCCGGTCACGGCATGACGCACGGCACCATCGCCGGGATGCTGATCACCGATCTCATCGCCGGACGCGCGAACCCGTGGGCCACGCTGTACGATCCCGCGCGCAAGTCGGTGCGCGCGATGCGGACCTTCGTGCGGGAGAACGCGAACGTGGCCGCGCGGTACGTGGGGCACGTCACCGGCGGCGACGTGGCGTCCAGCGATCACATTCCCCCCGGCAGCGGCGCGGTGATCCGCGAGGGGCTGCGCAAGGTGGCCGTCTATCGCGACGAGCAGGGCACCCTGCACCGCTACTCCGCGATCTGCCCCCACCTGTTCTGCATCGTGGAGTGGAACCACACCGAGAGCTCGTGGGACTGTCCGTGCCACGGCTCGCGCTTCGACCCCTACGGCCAGGTGCTCAACGGCCCGGCCGCGTCCGGGCTGGACGAGGTGGAGTGAGCGGGCCGGCGGCATGACGACATGGGCCGGCACCCGTCCGCCCGCGATCGGGACGCGGCGCCAGAGCGCGCCGCGTCCCGCACGTGCCTCTCATCGCGCCGCGAGCACCGCCTCCCGGCCCGCGGGCGACGGCGTGTACGCGTTCCGCGCGTACTGCATCACCATGCGGTGCGTGTTGAAGAAGCTCCCGTTCACGGAGATCGCGTTGCGCATCACGGTGGCCCACGCGTACGGCATGCCGTAGTACAGCGGCAGCACCACGCGCTCCAGCTTGAGGTACAGCTCCGCGATGTCGCGCGAGGGATCGTGCGGGAGCCGGGCGTCGTCGCCGATGGACCAGCCGGTAGCGCCTTCCACGCACCCTTCCACCCACCAGCCATCCAGCACGCTCAGCGACGGCACCCCATTGAGGGCGGCCTTCATGCCGCTCGTGCCGCTGGCCTCCAGGGGCGGGATGGGGTTGTTGAGCCACAGGTCGCTGCCCGCGGTGAGGATGCCGCCCAGCGTCATGCCGTAGTTGGGCAGGTAGACGATCTTCACCGCGTCCTCGAGCCCCGCCGCCGCCTCGTAGACGCGGCGGATGAGCGTCTTGCCCCACTCGTCGTGCGGGTGGGCCTTGCCGGCGAAGACGAGCTGGATGGGACCCACCGTGCGTGCCATGGTGCGCAGCCGCTCGGGATCGCTGAAGATGAGGTCCAGCCGCTTGTACGCGGTGGCCCGGCGCGCGAAGCCGATGACGATGGCCCTGGGATCGAGCTCGGTGCCGGTGCGCCGCCGTACCTCGTCCAGCAGCGCGTACTTGGCCTGCTGGTGCGCCTCGCGGATGTCGTCGAGCGGGATGTCGATGGCGTGGCGCAGCAGCACCGCGTCCTCTCGCCACCCCGGAACGCACCGGTCGAACAGGCGCTGGAACGGCTCCGACGTCCAGGTGTTGGCATGCACCCCGTTGGTCACGGCGTGGATGCGATGGCCGGGGAACATCTCCTGCGACACGAGCTGGTGCCGGCGCGCCACGGCGTTGGCGTAGTGCGAGCAGCGCAGCGCCAGCATCGTCATGTTGAGCCACCCGTCCGTCCAGCCGCCCATGGCCTCGAGCAGCGCGCTGCGATCCGCGCCCAGCACCTGCTCCGCCATCTCGTGGGGGAACTTGTCGTGCCCGGCAGGCACCGGGGTGTGCGTGGTGAACACGCACTGCGCGCGCACCGCGTCCAGGTCGGCCTCGCTCACCTCCCACGTGCCGCGTCCGTGGAGCCGTCGCTCCATGAGCGCCAGCGTGAGCAGCGCGGCGTGCCCCTCGTTGATGTGGTGCTGCATGGGATGTCGGGCGGTGCCCACCTGCGCCAGCGCCTCCAGCAGCCTGGCGCCACCGATGCCGAGCACCACCTCCTGGCACAGGCGGTAGTAGTTGTCGCCGCCGTACAGGGTGTCGGTGAGCGTGCGGTCGAACGCCTCGTTCTCGGGCAGGTCGGTGTCCAGCAGGTACACGGGCACCGCGTGCCCGCGCACCCCCACCACGTCGTAGCGCCACGCCCGCACCCGCACCTCGCGTCCGGCAATGGATACGGCCACGCGCGGGCCTACCTCCACGAGCTGCCGCTCGGGCTCCCAGGCGGCCGGGGTCTCCGTCTGGTTGCCGGCGTGGTCCAGGTGCTGCTCGAAGTAGCCCTTCCGGTGGACCAGCGTGACGGCCACCATGGGCAGCCCGAGGTCGGCGGCCGAGCGCAGCGTATCGCCCGCGAGCACCCCCAGCCCGCCGCTGTAGGTCGGGATGGTGGCCTCGAGGCCGATCTCCATCGAGAAGTACGCGATCGTGGGGGTCGAATGGGGCATGGACATGTGATGCGACAGCAAGAGGCGAGAGGTGGCGCTCGGCGGCTCGTGCCGCGAGAGCGCGTACGACGTCGTTCTGAGACCATCGGGCCGCGATCCGCGGCGGCGCCAGGCTGTGATACCGCGCCGGGCGCTGGAAGGTCAGCCGGTAGTTCGGTCGGTGACGAGCAACGCCACCGGGAGCCGGGTGAGGAGCTCGCTGAGCACGAGCCCGCTGGCAGTACTCTGAACTTCTCCCCCTGACAGCACGCAGCGCCACCCCGGGCCCGCTTTCAGCGGCCCAGCCCAGGGAATCACCGTGTCGCCCCAGACGCTCCCCACCGGCGGCGCGCCCCCGGCTAACCGGCTGGCCAGGCGCGGAACCACGGCCACCGCCTGGCGGCCATCGGGCAGAACCCGGGCCGCCGCCACCACGTGCCGCGCGGCACCGCCCCGGGCCTCGAGCGACACGTGGGCGCCGGCGCGGAAGAGCGCCGGGTGCTCGCGCCGAGCGTGCAGCGCCCGCGCCAGCACGTGCAGCTTGAGCCGCCCGTCGCCCGGGCGCTGGAGCAGCTCGTGGAGCAGCGCCCGGCGGGCCTCGCCCCCGGCCTCGAATCGCTCGTTCAGCCGCGCCAGCAGCTCCGCACGGTGCGAGTAGTCCACTGGCCGGCGGTTGTCGGGGTCCACCAGAGTGGGGCACCACAGCTCGTCGCCCTGATACACGTCCGGCGTGCCGGGCCCGGCCACCTGGAGCACCGTGCGGGCGAGCCCATTCCACCAGCCCGCGCGAGCCACCCGCGTGACGAACTCGCCCAGCTGGGCGCGGAACGCGGCGCCGGCTGGCGTGCCCAGCGCCGCGTCCACGAAGCCCGCCATGGCGCGCTCGAAGGCCTCGTCGGGCCGCGTCCAGGTGGAGCGCGACTTCCCCTCCCGCACCGCCTTCACCAGGTACGCGTTCACGCGCTCGCGCAGCTCGGCGAGCGCGTCGCCGTCCGGCAGCACGCCCTCGCCCTCCGGGGTGGTGGGCCAGACGGCCACCAGCGTCTGGTAGAGCAGATACTCGGTGTTGGTGTCCGGCGCCTGGCGGCGGCCCACCATGGTGCGCCACGCGGCCCCCATCCGTCGCCAGCGCAGCACCTGCCGCCACCACTCCGTGGGCAGCTCGCTCAGCACGTCCAACCGCGCGCGAGCATCGGCGCTCCGCTTGGTGTCGTGCGTGCTCACCGGCACCAGCGCCAGCGGCCAGCGCTCTCGCCGCTCGGCGCTGGCCGCGTGCAGCACGGTTACCGCCTCGTCCAGCGGGCGGTCCGGCTCGCCCCCCACCTCGTCGCGCGAGACGAGCGGCACGTACCGGTAGAACGCCGTGTCCTCCACGCCCTTGGCCGCGGTGGGGCCGCTCACCTGCTGGAACCGCGAGGCGAACCGCCGCCGGTCCGTGGCATCGACGGCACCGCGCGCCTCCACGTCGCGCAGCACCAGCACCCCGACCACGAAGTCCAGCGCCGCCGCGTTGGCCGTGCCGTGCTCCCACGCGGCGTGCGCCGCGGCCTGTACCACGGCGAGATCATCCGCGGTCACCGGCCCGTCCGAGGTGCCGGGCACGTACGTGCGGTACACTGGAAAGTGCGCGAGCAGCTCCACGACGGCCTCCTCCAGCACGCCCACGTCCAGCGTGGCCACGCTCGGCTCGCGTCGCGCGATGGGCACGAGCAGCCGCACCAGGCGCGAGACGTCGCTCGCCAGCGACTCGCGCAGTACCTTGCGGCGGCACTCGTACGCCACTCGCGGAAAGGCGAGCGCGCCGGTGTGATCGTGCAGCAGGTGGTGCCAGCGGCGCGTGATCTCGGCGGCGCCCGCCGGCTCCAGGAACACGTTCTCCAGCTCGTTGAGCGCCTCGTAGCCCGTGGTGCCCTCCACCGGCCACGTCGCCCGCAGCCGCTCGTCGGCGGCCAGGATCTTCTCCACGAGTATCGGGAAGCGCCGCTCCACGGCCGCCGCCGCGCCGGCGGCCGCTCCCGCCGCTCGCCCGGCCGCGCGCGCGTCCACCTCGGTGCGCAGCCGATCCAGGTAGCCCTGGGGATCGCGCAGCCCGTCCACGTGATCCACGCGCAGGCCGTCCAGCGTGCCGTCGCTCACCCAGGCGAGCACGGTGGCGTGCGTCTCCGCGAACACCACCGGATCCTCCTGTCGGAGCGCCACCAGCTCGTCCACGTTGAAGAAGCGGCGGTAGTTGAGCTCCCGCGCCGCGCGACGCCAGTAGGCCAGCCGGTAGGGCTGCCGGTCCAGCAGGCGGCGCAGCCGCGCCGGCGCGTCGGGCCCCTGGGTGAACCGCGCCAGCGCCTGCTCCACGTGCGCGCGCACCGCCGGCGCCTCCTCCACCAGCCGCCCCGTCTCGAGCATCGTGGCGCGGGCCTTCTGCCACCCCTCCTCACGCCGAGCCACGTTCGCCACGGCGCGTGACGGCAGCCGGCGCAGCCTGGTGACGAGCGGCGCCACCAGGCGCGCCGCTTCGCTGCCGGGGTCCAGGCCGAACTCCAGCAGCCACGGCGCGGTACGCGGGTCCACGGGAAAGCGGTGGTCGAAGTAGCGCACCTCCATCCAGCCGTCCGCCCACGCGAGCGAGAGCTCGCCGCGTGCGATCACCTCGCGCAGCGGGCTACCGAGCACCGGCACGAGCACGCGGCCGCGCAGCTCCGCGTCGGGCGAGAGCCAGTCGATGTCGAACCACCGGGCCCAGTACGAGCTGCGCCCGTGCGCCAGCACGTCCATCCAGTACGGGTTCTCATGTCCCGTGGCCATGTGGTTGGGCACGATGTCGAGCAGCAGGCCCATGCCGTGCGCGCGGAGCGCGGCCGTGAGCGCCTGCAGCGCCGCCTGGCCGCCCAGCTCCGGATTCACCACGGTGGGGTCCACCACGTCGTAGCCGTGCGCACTGCCGCTGCGCGCGCGCAGGATGGGCGACGCGTACACGTGCGACACGCCCAGGCTCGCCAGGTATGGCACGAGCGCCGCCGCATGGTGCAGCGTGAAGTCGGGCGTGAGCTGCAGGCGATAGGTGCTCAGCAGCGGCGTGAGGGCCGCCGTGGTCACGGCGCCGCTGGGTCGTCGCCGATCGCCTCGCGCACGTCGGGCGCCGCCGCGAGCTCCTCGAGCGTGCGGCGCATGCGCCGCGTCCAGCTCGGGTACTCGTCCTCGGTGGTGCCGGGCACGTTCACCGGGTCCACCTCGCCGGCCAGGTCGTCCAGCGCCAGCCCCACCAGCATGGACGGCGTGCGGCGCAGGAAGCGGTGCGCCGCACCGCGCAGCGCCGCGCTCGCGGGCCGCTCGCCGTTCCCCGCCTCGTCACCGGCGGCTGCGTCGCCGGTCGCGGCGTCGCCGAGACATCCCTCCGCGCGCAGCCGCTGCAGCAGCTGCAGGCGCTCCCGTGCGCGCACCGCACGCTCGCGCGACACGTCGTCCGGTGCGATGCGTCCGAGCCGTTCCCGTAGCTCCACGTCGCGCCCCATCCACCACCCCGCGAGCGTGGGCAGGTCGTGCGTGTTCACCGTGGCCAGCGCATCGGCGGCGTAGCCCGTGCTCGGCGCGAACCCGCCGTCCCCCTCGCGCTCGAACAGCATCACCTTGCTGGAGAGCACGTGCCACCGCCGCAGCGTGGGCGGCACCTCGGGTGGCACGGTGCCCAGGTCCTCGCCCACCACCAGCGCCTCGTTCCGCACGCTCTCCAGCGCCAGCACGCCGAGCAGGTCGTCGGTGGGAAAGCGCACGTAGGCGCCGTCCGCGCCACTCGTGCCCCACGGGATCCAGAACTGGCGCACGAGCCCCAGCACGTGATCCACGCGCAGCGCGCCGGCGTGCCGGAAGGCGGCGCGCACGAGCTGGATCCAGTAGCGGTAGCCGTCCGCCGCCAACCGGTGCGGGTTCAGCGGCGGGAAGCCCCAATCCTGTCCCTCCGGCCCCAGCGGATCGGGTGGCGCGCCCTGGCTCACGCCGTACACGAACAGCCCCGGCTGCGCCCACACGTCGCTGCCGCCACCGCTCGAGCCCACCGCCAGATCCTGGTACAGCCCCACCGCCAGCCCCGCCTCGCGTCCGGCGTGGGCGGCGGCCGCCAGCTGCACGTCCAGCTCGAACTGCACCCAGCGATGCAGGTCCACCGCCTCGGCGTTCTCCGCACGGAAGCGCGCCACCGCCGCCGAGCGCGCGTCGCGCCACTCCTCCGGCCACTCGCGCCACCAGCGCGGCGCGCCGGCCCGCGCGGTGACGTGATCGTCGAGCGCGCGGAACGTCGCGTAGTCGTCGAGGGATTGCCCCTCTCGGGCGCGGAACGCCGCGTACGCGAGGCCGCGCGGCGTCTGCCGATCGCGCTCCCGTTCCGCGAACCGGCGGTGGAGCAGCGCGAGCAGCGGCTGCTGCAGCGCCGCGATGCGCTCGTACTGCACGTGCTCCGCGCCGCGGACCGCCGCGAGCTCGGCGCAGAACGCGGCATCGGCGAGCAGCGCGCCGGCCTCGTCGCTGCTCCGCAGCTCGGGAATGGCGGCGACGTCCAGATACAGCGGGTTGCGGTAAAGCCGACTCACCGGGCTGTAGGGACTCACCTCGGTGCCGCGGTTGAACAGCGCGTGCAGCGGGTTCACGCCCACGAACGCGCCGCCCAGCCGGGCGGTGAGCGCGAGCAGCGTACGCAGGTCGGCCACGTTGCCGATGCCCCAATTCTCGCCGCTGCGCACCGTGTAGAGGTTGGCCGTGAGCCCCGCCACCCCGGGTGCGTGGCCCGGCGGCGTCCAGCACGCGTCCGGGGCGACGATGAGCCGCTGCTCCCCCGTGCTCGCGCCGCCCCGCCAGGACGCGCGCGCGTGCAGCCGGAAGTAGCCGGGCGCGAGATCCGCGGGCAGCGGGAGCCAGGCCCGATGATCGGCGTGCGGCCGCACGGCGAGGGTGCCGGCGTGCCGCGCGCCGGTGTCGCTGGCCACGCCGTCGTCCGCCACCAGCTCCCACTCCAGCCGCACCTCGCCGTCCACCCCGTCCGGCAGCGCGAGCCGCACCGGCGCGTCGCGCAGCGCGCTCGCGCGGACCACCTGCACCGGGGCGAGCAGCCGGGCGCGCTCGATGCGCCGCAGGTCGTCCAGCGCCGCCCGTGCCGCGTGCTCGCTGCAGGCATCGTGGCCGAACGCCTGGAGCAGCCGCTCGCGCGTGGCGTGCGACGTCACCCGCGTCTCCGTGCCCGTCTGGTCCACGTACTCGGGCATGATGCCCACGTGGTCCGCCAGCGCGCACAGCGCGGGCCGCTCCCCCTGGGTCACGGGTACGCCTGCGTCACGGGTGCGGCTCCGCGGCGACCTCCGGCGCGAGCACCAGCGCGCCGAGCGGCGGGAGACGCAGCCGCATGGACTGCGCGTGTCCGTGAAACGGGGAGTGCTCGGTGACCACGCGCGCCGGCGTGCCCCACCCGCTCCCGCCAAACTGCTCGTCGTCCGACGAGAGCAGGCGCACGTACGCCCCCGCCTGCGGCGCGCCGATGCGATAGTCCTCGTGCGGCACCGGCGTGAGGTTGAGCACCACGATCACGTGGTCGTCGCCGTCCCGCCGCACGTACGAGAGCACCGAGTTCGCCTCGTCGGCCACGTCGATCCAGGCGAAGCCCTCGGGGTCCGGGTCGCGGCGCCAGAAGGCCGGCGTCTCTCCGTAGAGCAGTCCCAGCTCCCGCAGGTAGTCGCCGAACTGCGCGTGCGGCGGCTGCTGCGCCAGGTGCCAGTCCAGGCTCGCGTCGTGGTTCCACTCGCCCCGCGGCGCCAGCTCGCTGCCCATGAACAGCAGCTTCTTGCCCGGGCGCGTGTACAGGTACGTCATGAGCAGCCGCAGGTTGGCGAACCGCTGCCAGTCGTCTCCGGGCATCTTCTCGAGCAGCGAGCGCTTGAGGTGCACCACCTCGTCGTGCGAGAGCGGGTTGATGAAGTGCTCGCTGTACTCGTACACCATGGAGAACGTGAGCTGGCCCTGGTGGTGGCTGCGGTACAGCGGGTCCGTGGCGAAGTACGCCAGGGTGTCGTGCATCCACCCCATGTTCCACTTGAAGGTGAATCCCAGCCCGCCCTCGGCCACCGGCCTGGTGACGCCCGGCCACGCCGTGGATTCCTCGGCCACCATGATGCAGCCGGGCTGCTCGCGCAGCACCGCCTCGTTCAGCTCGCGCAGGAAGGCCACCGCCTCCAGGTTCTCGCGCCCGCCGTAGCGGTTGCGCAGCCACTCGCCCGGCTTGCGGCTGTAGTCCAGGTAGAGCATGGCCGCCACCGCGTCCACGCGCAGCCCGTCCACGTGGAACTCCTGCATCCAGTAGAGCGCGTTGGCCACCAGGAAGTTGCGCACCTCGGGGCGGCCGTAGTTGAAGATGAGCGTGCCCCAGTCGGGCTGCTCGCCCAGCCGCGGGTCCTCGTGCTCGAACAGCGCGCTGCCGTCGAAGCGGCGCAGCGCGAAGTCGTCCTTGGGAAAGTGCGCCGGCACCCAGTCCAGCAGCACGCCCAGCCCCGCCTGGTGCAGCGTGTCCACCAGATAGCGGAAGTCGTCGGGCGTGCCGTAGCGCGCGGTGGGCGCGTAGTAGCCGGTCACCTGGTAGCCCCACGACCCGCCGTACGGATACTCGGCCACCGGCATGAGCTCCACGTGCGTGAAGCCGAACTCGCGTGCGTGCCGCGCCAGCCGCGGCGCGATCTCGCGATACGTCAGCGGGCGATTGCCCTCCTCCGGCACCTGCGCCCACGAGCCCAGGTGCGCCTCGTAGATGGCCATGGGCGAGCGCAGCGGATCCGCCGCGCGGCGCGCGTGCAGCCACTCCGCGTCCCCCCACGCGTGGTGGCTCTCGCCCGCCACCACGGACGCGGTGCCCGGCGGCGTCTCCATGCGCCGCGCGAAGGGGTCGGCCTTGAGGCGCAGCCCGCCCTCGCGCGTGAGGATCTCGAACTTGTAGAGCGCGCCATCGCCCACGCCCGGCACGAACAGCTCGTACACGCCCGACCGTCCCAGCTGCCGCATGGGATACAGGCGCCCGTCCCACCCGCAGAACTCGCCCACCACGCTCACCCGCCGCGCGCTGGGCGCCCACACGGCGAACGCCGTGCCCTCCACGCCGGCCACGGTGCGCGGATGCGCGCCCAACTTATGCCACAGCTCCCGGTGCTTCCCCTCGTTGAACAGATACAGATCCATCTCGCCGAGCGTCGGCAGAAAGCGGTACGGGTCGTCACGCTCCCATGTGGAGCCGTCGGCGAAGTGGAAGCGCAGCCGGTAGGGCATGGGCAGCGAGGCGCCGGGCACGAACGCGCCGAACAGCCCGTGCGCCACCGGCGCCATGGTCTGCGGCCGCGAGCCGAGCATCACCAGCTCCGCGGCGGTGGCGTCCGGGTGCAGCGCGCGGATCACCACGCCGGCGGTGCCGGCCACGGTGGCCGGATGCGCGCCGAGCACGCGGTGCGGGTCCGCGTGGCGGTTGGCGAGCAGCCGCTGCAGCTCGGCGGGATCCACCGCGGGGAGGGACGTGGCGCCCGCCGCTGACCTGTCACCCGGTGACGCCGCCGCGCGCGGCGCGCGGTCCGTGCCGCGCCGGCCGCTCACAGGCGCCTCCCGTCGCGCCGCCCGTCCACGGAGGGCAGCAGCCGGCGCTCGGTGCCGTAGCGCAGCAACTGCTGCGAGTACGCCCCCACCACCACCGACGCCTTCCTGATCGGCACCGCCTCCGCCGGCTGCTCGGCGCGCGCCGTGTCCACCAGCACCGCCCACCACCCCGAGCTCTCCATCCTCGGCAGCCGGAAGGTGCGCTCCTCCGGCCCATTGTTCATCAGCAGCAGCAGCGTGTCGCCGCGCACCGGGCGGCCGCGGTCGTCCCGCTCGTCCGTCGCCTCGCCGTCGATGAGCATGCCGAGCACGTGGCTGTCCGGCGAATGCCAGTCGTCGTCGCTCAGCTCGTGGCCGTCGGGGCGCACCCACGTCAGGTCCTTGCCCGCGGCTTCGGCCGACACGGCGGTGCCCCGGAAGAAGTGCCGCCGCCGCAGCACCGGGTTCGCGGCGCGAATGGCGAACACGTGGCGGGTGAAGGCGAGCACGCGCTGCCAGCGGTCGTCCAGCTGCCAGTTCACCCAGGTGAGCGCGTTGTCCTGCGCGTAGGCGTTGTTGTTGCCGTACTGCGTGCGTCCCATCTCGTCGCCGTGCGAGAGCATGGGCACGCCCTGCGAGAACGCCAGCGTGGCCAGGAAGTTCCGGATGACACGATCGCGACGCTCCTCGATCACGGGGTCATCGGCCTCGCCCTCCACGCCCCAGTTGCGACTCAGGTTGTTGTTGTCGCCATCCCGGTTGCCCTCGCCGTTGGCCTCGTTGTGCTTCTGCTCGTAGCTCACCAGGTCGCGCAGCGTGTAGCCGTCGTGCGCGGTGACGAAGTTCACGCTGGCGTACGCCGAGCGGTCGCTCCACTTGTAGATGTCGCTGCTGCCCGCGAGGCGCGAGGCCAGCTCCGCGATCCGCCCCGGGTCGCCGCGCCAGTACTGCCGCACCGTGTCGCGGTACTTGCCGTTCCACTCCGCCCAGCGCAGCGGGAAGTTGCCCACCTGGTAGCCCCCCGGCCCCACGTCCCACGGCTCGGCGATGAGCTTCACCTCGTTCAGCACCGGGTCCTGGTGGATGATGTCGAAGAACGTGCCCAGCCGGTTCACCTCGTACAGCTCGCGGGCCAGCGTGGAGGCCAGGTCGAAACGGAAGCCGTCCACGTGCATCTCCAGCACCCAGTAGCGCAGACTGTCCATGATGAGCTGCATGGTGCGCGGGTGCAGCATGTTCAGGCTGTTGCCGGTACCGGTGAAGTCCGTGTAGAAGCGCGGGTTGTTGGGCTCCAGGCGGTAGTACGCCTTGTTGTCGATCCCCTTGAGCGAGAGCGTGGGGCCCAGGTGGTTGCCCTCGGCGGTGTGGTTGTACACCACGTCCAGGATCACCTCGATGCCCGCGGAGTGCAGCTTCTTCACCATCGTCTTGAACTCGTACACCTGGCTCGCCAGCCCGCCGGTGGAGTAGCGGATGTCCGGCGCGAAGTAGCCGATGGAGTTATAGCCCCAGTAGTTGGTGAGACCGCGCTCGGCCAGGTGGCGGTCCACCGCGAACTGGTGCACCGGCATGAGCTCCACCGCGGTGACCCCGAGCGACAGCAGGTGCTCCACCACCGGCTCCGAGGCCAGGCCCAGGTACGTGCCGCGCAGCCGCTCCGGCACGTCCGGGTGCTGGATGGTCATGCCCTTCACGTGCGTCTCGTAGATCACCGTGCGGTTGGGCGCCGTGCGCGGCCGGCGGTCGTCGCCCCACGTGAACGCCGGATCGACGACGACGCACTTGGGCAGGTACGGCGCGCTGTCCTGGTGATTGAGCTCGAGATCCTCGTTGGGTCCGCCCACGCGGTACGCGAACAGCGCGTCGCTCCACTGGATGGTGCCGTTGATGGCGCGCGCGTACGGATCGATGAGCAGCTGCGACGGGTCGAAGCGGTGCCCCTCCTCGGGCGCGTAGGGCCCGTGCACGCGATAGCCGTACAGCTGGCCCGGTCGCACGTCCGGCAGGTAGCAGTGCCAGATCTGGTCGTCACGCTCGCACACCGGGATGCGCGTCTCGGTTCCGTCCACGCGCTCGAACAGACAGAGCTCCACGCCGGTGGCGTTCTCCGAGAAGAGGGCGAAGTTCACCCCCTCGCCGTCCCAGGTGGCGCCCAGCGGATAGGGCGATCCCGGCCAGACGCGCACCGTCATGACGGCTCGCGCCGCGCCGGCCGCCGCGCGCCCAGCATGCGCCCGATGCCGCGCAGCGGCACCCACGCCCAGTCGGGCCGGTTGTTCAGCTCGTAGTGCAGCTCGTAGCACACCTTCTCCATCTCGAACAGCGCCAGCAGCTGCCGGCCGCCCTCCGGATCCGCCGGCAGGAAGGGCGCCCTGCCGCCGCCAAAATAGGCGTCCAGGAACGCGTCGCGCATCGCGCGCTCCCAGCGGGCCACGCCCAGCTCCACCGGCGCGCTCACGCCCAGCCCACCCACGCCCTGTGCGGCCACCAGCGCCGCGTACGAGAAGGAACGCAGCATGCCCGCCACGTCGCGCAGCGCGGACTGCTTGCTGCGCCGCTCGGCCAGCGGCCGTTGCGGCTCGCCCTCGAAGTCGATCACGTACCACCGGCCGTCGGCGCCGCGCAGCGTCTGGCCCAGATGCAGGTCGCCGTGGTGGCGGATGCGCTCCCCGGGCACGTGTCCCACCTGGCTGGCGAGCGCGTCGAGGTCGGCCAGCAGCTCCGCGCGGCGCTGCAGCACCGCGTCGGCGATGGCCACGATAGCCGCGGGCAGCGCATTCGCCGCGCGGCGACTGGCCAGCAGCTCGATGGCGTCGAACGTCATGTCGCGCGCGCGATCCAGCCACTCGCCCACGTCGTCGGCCGTGGCCGCGACCGGCGCGAAGGCGGGATCGCCGTCGTTGGCGGCCAGCGCCGCGTGCATCCTCCGGGTGACGAACCCCAGCTCGCGCGCCTCGCGGGCGAAGGCGATGCGGGCGTCGGCGTCACCGCCCTCGAGGAACGCGCGCGCCGATGCCAGGGCCAGCGCCCAGCCCTCCTGCGCGCCCGGCACGAAGGCCTGCAGCATCCCGGCGACCGTGGTGGTGCCCGTGCCTTCCTCGAAGCGAATGGTGCCGAGCAGCGGGGGCACGTGCGCGAAGTCGCCGAGCCCGGAGAGGTAGCGCGCCATCTCCACGTCCGGCTGCTCGCCGCCTTCCAGCCGCCGGTACAGCTTGAGCACCGCCCGGTCGCCGTAGAGCAGCGAGGTGTTGCTCTGCTCCGCGCTGCCCGGTGTGGACCGCATGGCGGCGAGCCCCGCCAGCTCGGCGCCGGGCTCCGGGGTCAGCACCCAGCGCACGTCACCGCTGGCGTGCGTGGCGCCCTGCTCCAGCCCCCTGGCCACGAGCGCCCGGAAGCCGGCGTCGTACACCGCGTCCACCAGCTCCGCCTGCCAGCCATCGCCGGCCACCGTCACCAGCACCTCGGTGCCGGCGTCACCGCCGGCGGCCTGCTCGCGCAGCACCACCGGCAGCTGATAGCGCTCCACCCGCCCATCGTCCAGCTCCACCGCCAGCCGGGCGACCGCCGCCCGCACGTGCGCATCCTCCACCGGCACCGCGTCGTGAAGGGTGACGCGCACCACGCCGTACCCCTTGGCGGCGAACCACCGGCGCGTGCTGAGCCAGTGCGCCAGCACCGGCTCGTCGAGCGCGGCCAGGAGCACGGCCGGGCGGGCCGCGGCCGCGGAGCCGGTGGTCCGCAGCACCGGTGGGCGCACGCTCACGCGCGGGCGCCCTCCTCGGGCGGGTTCATCCGGAACCAGAGGAACGTGTGGGGGCCGAGCGTGATGAGGAACGGCAGCTCGCCCACTCTGGGCCACGGCTGGTCGCTGTACAGCTCCACCGGGGTCCATCCCGCCCACCGCCGCATGTCCACCTGCACCGGCTGCGCATAGCGCGACAGGTTGTTGACGCAGAGAATCGTCTCGCCGCCGTACTCGCGCAGGAACACGAGCACCCGCTGGTTCTGCACCGGCAGGATCTCCATGGTGCCGCGGCCGAACGCCTGGGAGCGCTGCCGCACGCGGATCGTGCGGCGCATCCAGCGCAGCAGCGACGTCTGCGTGCGCTCCTGCGCCTCCACGTTCACCGCCAGGTAGCCGTATGGCGCGTCCACCACCACCGGGCTGTAGATGGCGGCCACCTCGGCCTCGGAGAAGCCCGCGTTGCGGCTGTCGCTCCACTGCATGGGCGTGCGCACGCCGTTCCGGTCGCCCAGGTACATGTTGTCGCCCATCCCGATCTCGTCGCCGTAGTAGACGATGGGCGTGCCCGGCATGGAGAAGAGGAGCGCGTTCATGAGCTCCATCTGCCGGCGGCCGCCGTCGAGCAGCGGCGCGAGGCGACGCCGGATCCCCACGTTGATGCGCATGCGCGGGTCCTTGGCGTACTCGTGGTACATGTAGTCGCGCTCCTCGTCCGTCACCATCTCGAGCGTGAGCTCGTCGTGGTTGCGCAGGAAGATGGCCCACTGGCAGTCGTCGGGAATCGTCGGCGTGCGCTGCAGGATCTCCACCAGCGGCGTGCGGTCCTCCCGTCGGAGCGCCATGTACATGCGCGGCATGAGCGGAAAGTGGAACGCCATGTGGCACTCGTCGCCATCCCCGAAGTAGGGGCGCACGTCCGGCGGCCACTGGTTCGCCTCGGCCAGGAACACGCGGTTCTCGAACTCCGCGTCCATGGCTGCACGCAGCTCCTTGAGCACCACGTGCGTCTCGGGGAGGTTCTCACAGTTCGTGCCGTCGCGCTCGATCAGGTACGGGATGGCGTCCAGCCGCAGGCCGTCCACGCCCAAGTTCAGCCAGAAGCGCATCACGTCGATCACCGCCGCGCGCACCGCGGGGTTGTCGAAGTTGAGATCCGGCTGGTGGCTGAAGAACCGGTGCCAGTAGAACTGCTGCGCGAGCGGGTCCCACGACCAGTTGGACGTCTCCGTATCGGTGAAGATGATGCGGGTGCCGGCGTACTTGTTGGGGTCGTCGCTCCACACGTACCAGTCGCGCTCCGGCGAGTCCTTGGGCGCCGAGCGGGCGCGCTGGAACCAGGGATGCTGGTCCGAGGTGTGGTTGATCACCAGCTCGGTGACCACCTTCAGCCCGCGCTCGTGCGCCGCGTCCAGGAAGCGCTTGAAGTCGTCCAGCGTGCCGTACGCCGGGTTGATCTCCTCGTACGCGCTGATGTCGTACCCGTCGTCGCGCAGCGGCGACGGGTAGAACGGGAGCAGCCAGATGCAGTTGGCCCCCAGCGATTCCACGTAGTCGAGCCTCTCGAGCAGCCCGTTGAAGTCCCCGAAACCGTCGCGATTGCTGTCGCGGAACGACTTGACGTGGACCTGATAGATGATGGCGTCCTTGTACCAGAGCGGATCGGTGCTCATGTCGGGGGTGTGAGGGTCAGGTACGCACTACGCGGAACACGTGTGCGGGCTCCAGGGCCGGGTCCAGGCGCACGTAGTTCCAGTGGCCGCGCCAGGTGTAGCGCGCCCCCGTGAGCAGGTCCTCCATCACGTAGGGGCGGTCGGCGGCGAGGCCCAGCAGCTCCAGCGGCACCTCCACGGTGCTCTCCTGAGCGGCCAGCGGGTCCAGATTCGCGACGATCAGCAGGTCGTCGCCGGACGTGGTGGCGTGGGGCACGCCGTACGGCGCCTCGGCCAGCGCGCGCTTGGTGAAGCACAGCACATGCGGATTGGCGGAGCCGTGGAAGCGCAGGTTGTCGGCCCGCTGCAGCGCCGGCTGCGCGCAGCGAATGCGGTTCAGCCGGAGCAGGTCGGCGCCCAGGTGTCCGTCCGCCTCGAAGTCCCGCGGCCGCAGCTCGTACTTCTCGGAGTTCAGGTACTCCTCGCTGCCCTGGCGCACCGGTACGTTCTCGGCCAGCTCGAAGCCGCTGTAGATGCCGTAGAGCGGGCTGAGCGTGCCGGCCAGCAGCAGGCGCACGCGAAACGCCGGCCGGCCGCCGCGCTGCAGGTACTCGTGCAGGATGTCCGGCGTGTTGGCGAAGAAGTTGCCGCGATGGAACTCCAGCACCTCCGGCCGCGAGAACTCCGTGAGGAACTCGCGCAGCTCGTCGGCCGTGTTCTTCCAGGTGAAGTACGTGTACGACTGCGTGAAGCCCAGCCGCGCGAGGTACAGCAGCTTGTTGGGCCGGGTGAACGCCTCGGCCAGGAACACGGTGTCGGGGTAGCGCGCCTGCACCTCGCCGATCATCCACTCCCAGAACGCGAACGGCTTGGTGTGCGGGTTGTCCACGCGGAACGTGCGCACGCCGCGCTCCGCCCAGAACAGCACGATGTCGCGGCAGGCGTTCCACAGCCCCTCGCGGTCCGCGCACCAGAAGTTGAGCGGATAGATGTCCTGGTACTTCTTGGGCGGGTTCTCCGCGTACTGGATGGTGCCGTCGGGGCGGATGTGGAACCAGTGCGGGTGCTCGCGCACCCACGGATGGTCGGGCGAGCACTGCAGCGCGTAGTCCAGCGCCACCTCCATCCCCAGCTCCGCGGCGCGCGCCACGAACCGCTCGAAGTCGGCCAGCGTGCCGAGCTGCGGGTCCACCGCCGTGTGTCCGCCCTCATGGCTGCCGATGGCCCACGGGCTGCCCACGTCGTCGGGCTGCGGCGTGAGCGTGTTGTTGCGCCCCTTGCGGAACGTGTGCCCGATGGGGTGGATGGGCGGCAGGTACACCACGTCGAACCCCAGCTCCGCGAGGCGCGGCAGCTGCTGCTCCGCATCGGCGAAGGTGCCGTGCCGGCCGGGGTGGGGCGTGGCGGAGCGCGGGAACAGCTCGTACCAGTTCGCGAAGCCCGCGCGCGGCCGGTCCACCTGGATCGGGAACTCCCCCGACGCGGTGAGGTCGTTGGGCAGCCAGTGGCTCGCCATGGCGCTGGCGACGTCGGGCACCAGCACGGCGGCGGCGCGCTCCGCCTGCGGCACCGCGGAATCCCGCAGCCGCTCGGCCAGGCCGCGGAGCAGGTTGCGCGTGGGGCCGAACGGCAGGCGCCGCCCCGTGGCCTCGAGCAGTTGGGCCCCCTCCAGCAGCTCCACGTGCACGTCCTGGCCCGCGGCCACCTTCTTCTCGAGCCCCGAGCGCCAGGTGCCGAACACGTCGGTCCATCCCTCCACCGCGTACTGCCAGCGGCCCAGCCGGTCCACGATGAACCGGCCACTCCACCGGTCGCTCGCGAAGTCGTACGTCAACGCGCTGCTGCGCCACCCGCTGTCGTGCGGCCCCTTGTAGCGCACGCGCGCCGCGAGCTGGTCGTGTCCGTCCTTGAAGATCGCGGCGGAGATCTCCACCGCCGCGCCGATCAGGCGCTTCGCGGGGAAGCGTCCATGGTCCACCAGCGGCGCGATCTGCTCGATCGCGAGGTGCGGAAGCCCGTCCGCGCTCGCGGGTGCTCTCGTTCGATTGCGTTTTCCGTTCATGAAACTCCTCAGGGATGCGCCCCGCACTCCTTCAAGAGCCGTTCCGGCGCACTCCCGAATGCGACGTCCGACTCAGTTCGCGCGCTTTCTTCCCGAAAGACTTCCCGACTCGCCGCCCAGATACCACCGGCCGGCCACCGCGGTGCCGTCCATCGTCATCTCCACGCGCAGCTCCCCCTGGTCGGCCGCCGCCACCACGATGGACTTCGCGCCGTCCGTGGTCACGGACGTGATGGAGATGGTGGGCATGACGTCGGTCTCGATCCGCCCCGCATACTGCCCCGGCGTCCCGGTGATGTGCATGACGCCGACGACGTTCCGCCCCTGCGCGCTCGCGGTGAAGTCGTAGATGCCGGCCATGCTCACCGCGGCCGGGGCCACGCTGGCCGCGGCGCGTGCGGGGTTGGGCGTGGCCTGCGACGACGTGGCGCACGCGGCGGCGACGACGAGGACGAGCGCACCGAGAGAGCGAGCGATGGGAGGCATGACCGGGGAGGGCGCGGGTGAAATATGGCCACGGGCGCCGGCACGCGTGCCAGCGCCCGTGCCGGCTTCGGGCGCGCCATAAGCAACGCGGGGCCAGCGTGATACGCCAGCCCCGCGGGTCCATGGACGACGGCGTCGCGATGCCGCGCCGGCGGCCCGATGTGGTGCGCCCGGGCGGCGCGTTCCGCGGCTCGCCTAGAGCAGCACCTTGCGCCGCCGGCGGCGCGTCTGCTTGCCGCGCCGACGGA
>DATANT010000055.1:0-4299 GCA_036266115.1 Gemmatimonadaceae bacterium
CACGCGATCCGCTCACCGTGGCGTACGAAGAGGTGACGACGGGGGCATAGGCGCGCGCTGCGCGCCGTCTGCCGTCACTCGACCGGCCCTGCGGGCTGGGCGTCCGGGCATCCGTCACGAGGACCGGACGCTGGCACTACCTCGCGACACCCATGCTGACCCGGACGCGGCGGCGGTCAGCGCGCGGAACGATGGCGGCGGTCAGGGCGCGAGCTCCAGCGTGCCCTGGGTGACTGCCACCATCGCGAGCCGCGCCACCTTGCGGCCGATCTCCATGCCGACGTCGTTGTCCAGCCGGTAGTGGACGCCGGCGTAGAGACGCGAGTCGGCCACCTCCTGCGCGGTCGCGTCCAACGTGTCCCGCTGCGCCGGGAAGAAGGCGCCCAGGACCTCGGCGGCCGCCGCAGACAGGCACGCATGCCCGGAGGGGTAGGCCGGGAAGTTCGGCAGCATCACCGGCACGTCGAGCGTGGTGTCGGCCTGCGATGGTCGGATCGACCAGTAGGCGTACTTCGCGTCGAAGCAGGCGATGTTGGCGTCCATCAGCGCGACGTTGAGCGCGGCGAGCACTTCGGCCGCCTTCGGCTCCGCAAGCCCGCCACGGGCGATGAGCTCGGTGGCCACCTCGTTCCAGTAGCCGGCCATCGGCGCCTCCGCCCACTTGCGCGCGCTCGCGAGCTGCGCGGGCGTGCGGTGCCGCACGGCCTGCTGCACCTCGGCGAGATCGGCCGCGAAAGCGCGCGTGCCCACGGCGGGGGGCGCGGCCGGGCGGAACTGTTCCGGAGCCGTGAGGACCCACGGGCGGATACCAGCCCACGATGCGCCGACGGGGGCAGCGCCGGCCGCGCTCGTCCACAGGCCCGTGCCGGTCGGCACGGTGCCACGCCAGGCCGCATCCGACCGATCCGCCTTCGCGCGCGCGATCACGCGGGCGGCGACGGCGCGGCCGATGGAGTCGGCGGACGCCGCCACGGCGGCGTCCATACCCGCCCGCGCCGCGGCGGTGCGCTGGGCGCGGAGCGCATCGCGGAAGTGGGATGCCTCGGCCGGATAGAGATACGCCAGCACCCCCGCCGATGCGGCCGCAACCGCGACCTCACGTGCCTGCGGCGCCTTGGCCTCCAGACTCGCCACCTGCTGCGCGACGCTCAGCAGCGCGAGTGGACGGGTCGCCATCCCGGTGCCGCCGTGCCCACCGACGAGCGGCCGGGCGAGGGCGTTCCAGTGGACCGTGATGGGGCCATGCGCCGCGTCGTCGGCGACCGTCGTCCGCGCGCGGGCGACGTCGTGCTGGGCGACGGCCGGCGCCGCCAGGAGCAGCGAGGCGGCCAGGGCGAGGGCGCCGCCGCGGCCGGTTCGTCGGAGTGGTGTGGTCATGGTCTGATGATCTCCTCGTAGCGTTTCTGGCTCGGCTGGCGACCGCCTACGGCGATCACCGCGCCCGGCGAGGCGCAGTCGTGTGGTGAGCGGGGGGCAAACGTCACCTCCCCGCGCTGGTGCTCGGTGCGCGGCATCGGATCATGAGAGGCCGCATTCGCAGCGAGCCGGGCATCGCGTTCGAACCAGCCAGCCGCTGCGGCGTGTCCGGATGGCGTTGGCACGCCACCGTCGGAAAGCAACGGGCGGACCATGTGCCGGTACTCGCCCATGCCCGAGATAAGTTGCTTCAAGGTAATAGGTTGCGTTGTGGGTGCCCGGGCAGGGATGGGCGGAGTGGGTCGGCGCTGATTACGATATCTCGCAATGTTGCGGATGGCCGTAGCGCCGGCCGCGAACGGGAGGCGTGCGCCGTCCCTCATCCGGTGGCCTTCAGGGCCGCACCACTCGGAGCGCCCGCCGACGAGTCGTCGCCGGACTGCAGGCCAGGGTGGTTGCCGCGGAGCGTACGATGGCGCGTGCACCGCTGGCCCGGGCGGGGTGCGAGCCCTCGGCGCCCTTGAAGCGCGGGCAACCGGAGGGCCAGCCGGCGGACCGGTGCCGGCTCGATGTAAGCGGCTGATGCAGCGGTAGATAACTCTGGTCCGCGGCTCGGGTCCGCCACGAGCCCTACGGCCTTTCGCTACGAGATTCCGCTAGGTTACGAATCGTCGTAACGGCACGCCGGCAGCCCGGGGTGCCGGGCACAGACCGAGCGGGCACCGGACGCATCCTGTTCGGCACCACCCCGAGCACACGGACAGTGGCGTGAGCAGGGAGAAGACGGGCCCGGAAGAGGGCGGGTCGCCGCGAGACGCGCTGGAGCCGGACGGCCCGACGCTGCGGCGCCAGCTCGATGCGCTGCGGGACATCACGGGTCGCATCACCGCCACGCACGACGTCGACGAAGTGCTCGCGAGCATCACGCGCGGGCTCGTCGAGCGTGGCGGTGTGGCTCTCGCGCGTATCTGGCTCCTGGGGCCGGATGCCGAGTGTGCCGTGTGCACTGCGGGCGACGTGGGGCCGGGCGGAGAGCGCGCGCTGCACCTGAGGGCGAGCGCGGGGCTGCACGAGAGCATCGCGGGTGCCTACCACCGCATCCCGGTCGGCACCCTCAAGATCGGTGAGCTCGCCCGCACGCGCCTCCCGCTATGCACGACGGAGCTCGCGGGTGATCCTCGCATCCCGAACCAGGCGTGGGTGCGACAGCACGGGCTCCGCTCGTTCGCGGGTTACCCGCTCGTCTTTCGCGGGGAGCTGCTCGGTGTGCTCGGCGTGTTCAGCCGCGACGTCCTCTCGGCCGCGGAGTTCGAGGATCTGCAGATCTTCGCCAACCAGGCGGCGACGGCGATTCGCAACGCGCAGCTCTTCGCCGAGATCGCGCGACTGAACGAGCGCCTCGTACTCGAGAACGCGTATCTGCAGGAGGAGCTTCGGGTCGAGGGCGGGTTCGACGAGATCGTGGGGGCGAGCTCCCCGCTCCGGGCCATGCTCCGCGAGGTGCGGCAGGTTGCCCCGACCGATGCCACGGTGCTGCTCACCGGCGAGACCGGCACCGGGAAGGAGCTCGTCGCGCGGGCGATCCACGCCGCGAGCCCGCGCAGGGAGCGTGCGCTGGTCAAGGTGAACTGTGGCGCCATTCCGGCGGGGCTCGTCGAGAGCGAGCTGTTCGGGCACGAGCGGGGCGCGTTCACCGGTGCCCTGCAGCGTCGTATCGGCCGCTTCGAGCTGGCCGACCGCGGGACGATCTTCCTCGACGAGGTGGGCGAGCTGCCGCCCGACGCGCAGGTGAAGCTGCTGCGCGTGCTGCAGGAGCAGGAGTTCGAGCGTGTGGGCGGTGGGCGGCCGATCCGGGTGGACGTTCGCGTGATCGCCGCCACGAACCGCGATCTCGCGGTGGAGGTGACGGAGGGGCGGTTCCGCGCCGACCTGTTCTACCGCGTCAACGTATTCCCGATTCACGTGCCGCCGCTCCGGGAGCGTCGGGGCGACGTGGTGCTGCTCGTGCGACACATTCTCGCGCAACTCCAGCGCAAGCTCGCCAGGCCGCTTCGCGGCGTGACGCCGGAGAGCATGGCGCGGCTCGAGCGCTACCCCTGGCCGGGGAACGTGCGCGAGCTGCAGAACGTGCTGGAGCGCGCGGCCGTGCTGGCGCGCGGCCCGGTGGTGGACGTGCCCGACCCGCTGCGGTCCTCGGCGGCCGCCGCGTTCGCAGGCGTGTCTGGGGGAGGGGCGTTCCCGACGTTCGAGGAGGCGGAGCGGGCGCACATCCGGGAGGCGCTCCGGCGCTCGGGGGGCGTGATCCACGGCCCCTACGGCGCGGCCGCCCTCCTCGACGTCAAGCCGACGACGCTCAGGTCACGCATGGAGCGGCTCGGCATTCTGGAGACGCGACGCCGCACGCGGGCAGTGCGCCACACGGAAGAGGACGATCCCAGCCAGCCCGGCGCCTAGCGCCCGATGGCGCATCACGCTTGCGTGCGCGTACCCGGGCGAGCGGCCATGCGAGCGAGCCGCGCGGCTTCTTCACGCTGCAGGACGACGGGCGCTTCGTGGATCGCTTCGCTCACGGAGGGCGGTCGCCTTGCCGCTACGACCCCGCGACCTACCGGATCACCTGGACCGGCGTCGGGATGGCGGGGCGGGGTGGCGACCTACGGTCTCGACGGCACCACGCCGGAGATCACGATCGTCGTCGAGACGGATTACACCCGGCGCACCGGCAACGCAGCGCCGCGCTGGCAGTGCGGCCGCCGCCGCTGATCCGGCGCCGCTGCCGTCGGGCGCGCGGGCTGCCGGCAGACGATGCCCGAGCGGTGCATGGGCGCTCGGCGCGGCGCAGGAGCGGCGAACGTCCGACCGTGGCCGCCGGCGGGCACGTTG
>DATANT010000056.1:0-6524 GCA_036266115.1 Gemmatimonadaceae bacterium
TCTTCGCCTGCTTGATGATGTCGTCGATCTTCGGCGTGTTGCGCAGCGCGCGCTCGATGGACTCGCGCGTCGCCTGGTAGTTGTAGTCGAAGATCTTCTTGTCGTCCTTCGCGTCCCAGTGGATGAAGACGCCCACCAGGATGCAGTAGTCGTCCACCCGGTCGCGCGGGATCACGCCCGCCTCCACGCTGTCCACGACGGCGCGCGCCACCGCCGCCTGCGCCGGCCCGAACATCTGCACCGCCTGTTCGGCGCCCTTGATGGTGACCTTGTTGAAGAGGATCGTGTCGGGCTTGGCAGGCAGGTTGGGCGCGACCACGGCGAGCAGCGTGGAGTGCCCCTGCCGCTGCTTGGAGAGCCCCTCGACGAACGCGGCGCCCGCCGGCCCCGACTTGGGGCCGATGATCAGGTCGATGTGGGCGACCTCGTTCCCGTCGCCGACGAGCGACTCACCGATGAAGAAGTCCGCGGCCATGCTCACCTCCATGCGCGTGCGTGAATGAGCGGCAGCACGACGCCTCGCGGCCGCTGCGGCACGGTCGTGAGGCGCGGGTCGGGTGTCAAGCAGAGCGGTGGGAGAGTTGTGGCAGTCGATCGTGCCGCGCTCGCGACCGACGCATCTGGCGGCCTCAGGCGAAGCCGGGCATCTTCCCGGACCTCTCGCCGGCGTCCGACATGCTCATCGAAACGCGTATCCTGGGGAAGAAGGCCAGCCCCCTCGATCGCTGGTCCATTCCCGACCCGCCGATGCCCGCGGAGCGCGGTGACGGCGACAGCTTCACGCTCCGCGATCTCATCACGCGCGTCGTGCACGACCAGGTGAGCGCGTTCGAGCGGCGCGAGCAGGCGCGCCGCTTCGTGCGCGTCCTCTCGCACGCCGAGGTGGCCGATGGCGCCGCGCGCGGGAAGGTGGATCCGGGCGGCCGCGCCCCCACCGGCCCGGTGGACGCGGAGGCGGCCGTGGGCGCCGCGCTCCAGGGTTTCGAGGACGGCCTCTTCCTCGTCATGCTCGACGGTGTGGAACAGCGGAGCCTCGACAGCCCGGTGTACCTCACCCCGGAGAGCAAGCTCGTCTTCCTCCGTCTGACATTTCTCGCGGGGGCGTAGCGCATGGAGAAGGATCGCGTGCAGGACGAGTTGGCGGAGCGGCGCGATGCTGGCGCGGTGGTGAAGCGCGTTGGTGGCCTGAAGCAGATGGCATCGGCGCTGGTGGGCGGCGGCATCCCGCAACCGGTTCGGGCGTTCGTGGAGGAAGCGTTCGCGACCCCGGCACACTCGCGCCCGTACCTGGTCGGCAAGCGGCGCGGCGCCGTCGGCGAGTGGTTCGGGCAACTCTCCGCCGCCGACTGGAAGCGCACGAGCGCGACGCTCCTGCCGCACCTCGCTCCGAGCGTGGACGCCGCGCTCCTCGCGCTCGGTCACCGCCCCTATCAGGATGGCCTCTCGCGCCGGCCGTTCCGCTGCCCGGCCTCTCCCGCCACGCTGGCCGACACCCGCGGACGCTGGCTGCTCAACACCACGCTCCTCGTGGGCGAGTACGACGCGGACATCCGCTGGGTGGCCGAGCGGGCCGCGCATCTCGGCAGCTGGTCGGGCGCGGCGGACATCGGCTGGCTGCTCGCCGGCGCCATGAACGTGGGCGACGCCACGGCGGACGAGGTGCAGGACATCCTCACCGCGTCGGCGCTGGGCGAGCACGCGACCGGGCAGATGGGGCGCCACGTGACGCAGGCGCTCATGAGCTGCGGCCGGCCGCAGGCGTGGGAGTTCGTCGAGAAGCTCCTGCTCGCGGCCCAGCGTCAGGAAGGGCTGCGGCAGGCGATCCTCGAGAGCGTGGACGAGGCGCACCCGCAGGCGTTCCGGCGCATGCTGCGCCTGATCCTGGACGAGAACCTGTCGCGGTTCTCCTCGGTCGTGCGCGCGGCGGATACCTGGTTCGGCTTCATGTGGGATGGCGCGAGCGGCGTGAAGCTGGACTCGCTGCTCGAGCGCGTGCTTCTCTTTCTGGAGGATCCCGCGGCCCGCGCCGCCGCGCTCGAGGAGTCGGACGCGGAGACGGTCTATCTCGCGCTGTGGAGCATCGCGTTCGACGACGTGGATGCCGCGATCGCGCCGGCGTCCGCCCTGCTCGCCGCGCCGTCCGCGGAGGTGCGCTTCGTCGCGACGCACTTCCTGGTACAGGCGATATGGACCGACGGCCTGCCACCACTCGTCGACGTGCTCGCCGATCCGGACCTTCGCGTCGCGTCGCGCGCGCTCGACATGTTCCAGACGGACCTGACGGCGGCGGTGGACGGCGAGCGGCTGTTCGCGCAGATCGAGCAGCTCATGGCTCGCGTGCCGAAGCGCGCGCAGACACTCGAGGCGCTGGTGTGGCCGTGGTGGAAGCGCAAGCTCGAGCGTCCCTACATCGCCTCCGCCCTGGCCGCGAATGCGTCGGCGGTGGCGGGCGAGCGGCTGATACCGTACGTGCCGGACCTCGACCCATACGCCCGCGCGAGCTTCATCCGGCGCGCGGCCGGGATCTCGCGGCAATGGGACGCACCGGCGTCGCGCGCGCAGCGGCGCGCCCTCTCCGCCGCCGAGCGCACGGTGGCGCTGGACCTCATGGGTGACGCGTCCGCGGACGTGCGCGGAGCCGCCTTCGAGGCCATGCGCGACCTGCCGGTGATGGGCGACGAGGTGGACCGGCTGATCGACCTGTTCGGTCGCAAGCCCGGCGATCTGCGCAACGGCGCCCTCACTCGGCTCCGCACGCTGCCGGACGCCGAGCTCCTGGCCGCGGCGGACCGGCTGCTCGCCGACGCGAGCGACCTCCGGCGTCTCGCGGGACTGGAGCTGCTCCGGGACGCGTGGGAGGCGCGGCGCGCGACCACCGAGATCCGCGCACGCGTCGAGCGGTACGCCGCCGATCATCCCGCGCTCACCGACGAGGAGCAGGCGCACGTGGCCACGGTGCTCGGCGACCGCACCGAGACGGCGACCAGGAACGACGCACTCGGCCTGGTGGACCCTCGCACGCTGCGCGCATGGCCCCAGCCGCGCTCGCGACGCGTGGACGTGGAGACCAGCGGCGCGCGAGCGAGCCTCGAAGCGCTCGCGGAGCTCGTGCTCGCCCACCAGGGCGCCGAGGTCACGACCGCCTCGGGCGAGGTGAAGCTCCTGATCGAGTCGGTGTACTGGAGCTTCGGCCCACGCAAGCGCGAGGACCTGGACACGAGCGATGCATCCGTCCCGCTCGCTGCCGTGTGGCGGGCGTGGCATCGGAACCGAGGAGACGCACTGCGCGATCGGGACGACCTGGAGCTCCTGCGCGTGCTCACCGCGGAAGAAGACGCGGCGCCATGGAAGTCGGGCGCGGTGAAGCAGGTGCTCGGCCTCGGCCAGTGGAGCGCGGGCGCGCACTTCCTCCGCGGGCTGTGCGAGTGGTGCGTCGCGTGGGAGCCGCCGAGCGGGGGGGTCGACTTCCTGCTGGATGGGCTGGAGAGCAGGATCGCCGACCTCACCGACGACGACTATCGCGAGATGGAGGCGACGCGGTCGTCGTCACCGATCCAGATCTACTATCGCTTCGCCGGAGAGAAGGAGCCGGACCACAGGGTCAGGCTCGGAAAGGCGGAAGTCTGGCTGAAGCGGCTGCAGTGGTGGAAGGCGCTCTTCCCCGCATCCGTGCGGCCCGCGCAGGCCGAGCGGTTGTATGGGCTGCTGCGTGCCTTCGAGATACGCTCCGCGGGGGCCAACGTGCTCCGCCTCACGCTCGACGACTTCCTGGGCGCCTACCAGGCCGGCGCCGTCGACGAGGCCGAGCTCGTGGACCTCCTCGTGGGACGTGCCAGCCATCGGCCCAACTCCTCGCTGCTGCGCGACGTGTCCGCGCGAAAGTCGCCCAGGCAGCTGCTCGAGCGTCCCGAGCTGCTGGAGGTGGTGGACCGCTGCCGCCGGCGCGTGGTGGAGGTGGAGACGCTGCGCGGCGATCGCGAGACAGCCGCCTCGGGGCTCGCGATGGAGCTCCGCTGGACCGGCGGGCTGGAGACCGTCGCGCGCGCCGTGCCGGCGCTCGGCAAGTCGCACTTCGCGCGCAACTTCGGATGGTCCGCGTCGGGCGCCTCGCGACAGGAGACGCTGAGCCACCTGGTGGTGCGCAGCCTGCCGCGTGAGGAGGACACGCCGGACGCCTTCGCCGATTGGGCGCGCGGGGCCCGGGTGCGGGAGGCGCGGCTCGTGGAGCTCGCGGTGTACGCGCCGCAGTGGGCGGCGCACGTCAACCGGGTGCTGCAGTGGCCCGGGCTGGAGAGCGCCGTCTGGTGGATCCAGGCGCACACCAAGGACGACCGGTCGTGGCAGCTCAGGGAGCTGAAGGAGATCTGGGCGGCCGAGGTGAGCGAGCGCACGCCGCTGTCGGCCACCGACCTCACCGAGGGTGCGGTGGACGTCGCGTGGTTCGCGAGCGCGTACGCCGAGCTGGGCGCGGATCGCTGGAAGACGCTGGACACGGCGGCCAAGTACGCGGCGAGCAGCGCCGGCCACACGCGCGCGCAGCTCTTCGCGCGCGCCATGGGCGGCCTCGTGACGCGCGACGAGCTGCTGGCCCGCATCGACGCGTCCCGCCATCAGGACTCCGTGCGGGCGCTCGGGCTGTTGCCGCTCGCCGACGGCGAGGCCGGTCAGGCGGACGTGCTCGCGCGCTACGTGCGGCTCGAGGAGTTCAGGCGTCAGGCCCACAAGTTCGGCGCGCAGCGTCAGCAGAGCGAGACGCGCGCCGTGGAGATCGGGCTGGCGAACCTCGCGCGCACCGCCGGCTTCCGCGATCCGCAGCGGCTGCAGTGGGCCATGGAGCAGGAGGCCGTCGCCGACCTCGCGCGCGGACCCATGGTGCTCGTGCGCGGCGACGTGACCCTGACGCTGTCGGTGGACGTGGATGGCGTTCCGGCGCTCGCCATCGCGAAGAACGGGAAGGCGCTCAAGGCGCTCCCGGCGGCGCTGAAGAAGGACCCCGACGTGGAGGAGCTGAGGAGCCGGCTGCAGGAGCTCAAGCGCCAGCGCTCGCGCGTGCGCGACGCGCTGGAGGAAGCCATGTGCCGGGGCGACCGGTTCGGGGCCGCCGAGCTGCGCACGCTGCTCGAGCACCCCATCCTGGCGCCCGCGCTCTCGCGGCTCGTCTTCGTGGGCGACGGCGTGGCCGGGTACCTCGCGGAGGGCGGCCGCGCGCTGCGCGATCACGCGGGCGCGCAGCACGTGCTCGGACACCAGGAGGAGGTGCGCGTCGCGCACCCGCACGACCTCCTCGCGCGCGGCGACTGGAGTGCCTGGCAGCGCGAGTGCTTCCTGGCGGAGCGCATCCAGCCGTTCAAGCAGCTGTTCCGGGAGCTCTACCCGCTCACCGACACCGAGCGCGGCACGCAGCGGTCGCGCCGCTACGCCGGGCACCAGGTGAACCCACGGCAGGCGCTCGCCCTGCTCGGCGGGCGCGGCTGGGTCGCGCGCCCGGAGGAGGGCGTGAGCCGCACCTTCCACGAGGAGGGGCTCACCGCGCGGCTCGGCTTCCAGGAGTCGTTCCACACGCCCGCGGACGTGGAGGGGCTGACGCTGGAGGAGGTGATCTTCACGCGGAAGGGCGAGTGGAAGGCGCTCTCCCTGGACGAGATCCCCGAGCGCCTGCTCAGCGAGGCGCTGCGCGACCTCGACCTCGTGGTGAGCGTCGCGCACCAGGGGGGCGTGGATCCCGAGGCGACGGCGTCCACGGTGGAGATGCGCGCCGCGCTGGTGCAGGAGACCTGCGAGCTGCTCGGGCTGGACAACGTGGAGCTCCAGAAGCACCACGCGCTCATCCGGGGTGCGCTCGGTGAGTACTCAGTGCATCTGGGGAGTGCCGGGGTGATGCTGCTGCCCGGCACCGCGATCCCGATCGTGGCCGTGCACTCGCAGCATCGGGGGCGGTTGTTCCTGCCGTTCGCGGACGATGATCCGAAGACGGCGGAGGTGATGTCGAAGGTGTTGTTGCTGGCGCGGGATCGGGAGATCAGGGATCCGAGTGTGCTGGAGTGGATCCGGGCGGGGAGGGGTGGGGGGATCGTGTAGGCACCGCGCGATGGCCTGACGGTCAACCGAGACGGCGCGCCGGCGCCGTCATGTCACCTTCGAGCTCGTTGCACCATACGGCTGATGTGCAGGAGTCCAGGGCGCTCAACCAACGCCAGGGGCCGATGGTGATCATCGGCCATGCTCGCCTCCATGCGCGTGCGTGAATGAGGCGAAGCGTCTAGGTTCGCGGCCGTGTCGCCGGTCGGGGACCCGTGCGGCGTGATCGCGTCACCCCGGCGCCCCCCGACCGTGCAGATCGCCTCCCGGTTCGCGTACGTTGCTCTGCGTCCGACACACCGGTGCGACTGCTCGCGCATCTGCTGGAGGACGAACATCGAGCTGCCGGCGCGCCCGCGCCGCCGCCGTCCGCGCTTCGCGCCTCGATTCTGCCCACTCGCCCCAGCCGCCCTGCGCTCGATGTCCGCTTCAACCACTGCCCGCAC
>DATANT010000057.1:0-8982 GCA_036266115.1 Gemmatimonadaceae bacterium
TACAGGGCGAACAAGCGGCGCGCCTGCTCGCGGCCCGTGGGTACGAGGGGGCGGAGCTGGGCAGCGTGCTGCTGGTGGAGGGCGGGCGCGTGTACGAGCGCTCCACCGCGGCGCTCCGCATCGCCCGCCGTCTCCGCGGCGCCTGGCCGCTGCTCTCGGTGCTCGTCGTGGTGCCACGCTCCATTCGCGACGCGGTCTACGGCTGGATCGCGCGCCATCGCTACCGCTGGTTCGGTCGGCAGGAGGCGTGCAGGATCCCGACGCCCGAGCTGCGCTCCCGCTTCGTGGGCTGACGCCGCTCCGGCGGTCAGCGAACGGTGTCGACGGCCACGGCACCCGTGCGCCGAGGCAGACGATGATGAAGGCGGACGCCAGGCGCTTCCCGATCGTGACGGTGAGGCCGGACGATCCGCGCCGCACGGGACCCACCGGCGGAGCCTGCATGCGACTCGAGAGGCGAGGAGGCTCGCCCGCAACGAGTGACCGACTCGGGTGACGCTACGCCCCGGCCGGAACCACCGCAGGCCGTCGGCGCGTCCCGCTCAGGCGGCGGTCCGCTCCGCCACCGATCGGTCCACCGGCACCGGCTCCGGTCGCGCGAGCTGCGCCACCTGCCCCCGGATCGCGTCCCGCTGCAGGTGATACACCCACCCGCCGTAGCCCGCCGCCACCAGCGCGGCCGCCAGCCGCGGCCAGCCGGCCAGCGCCGGCCATCCGCCGGCGGCCACGGTCTCGCCGAACACCACGCTCACCGCGGCCGCCAGCAGCACGGCGCCCACGCTGCCAGCGTAGCGCAGCTCGCGCCGGCCGCGGGACTCGGCCACCAGGTAACCGAGCAGGGTGAAGGCGGCCATGGCCTCGGCGGCGTGCAGCACCGCGGGGCGCTCGAGCTGGCTCGTGGCGGCCGGCACGCCCAGGGGGAGCACGATGAGGTAGGCGGCGTAGTACGGCGCCGCGCGCAGCAGCGCCCGACCCTCGAAGCGCCGTTCGGCGGCCGGCGGCTCACTGGCGCCACCACGCAGCCACACGTACGCCATCACCAGCACCGTGTAGCCGGTGAGCTCCACGGGCGCCGCGGGCCACGCGGGCACGGTGGCCACCACGAACCACACGCCGGCCGCCACCGCGGTCTCGCCGCGGCGGGCGATGCCCCACGGCGCCAGATGCCCGGCCTGCACCGACGCCAGCACGCTGGCGCCGAACAGGCCCAGGAAGAGCAGCGGCAGCGCGCCGGTGGAGCGCGTGGTCACCAGGCTGGCGTCCAGCCACGCGAGCGGCAGCGTGAGGTAGACGAGCCCCATGAGCGGCAGCTCGAGCGTGAGGCGCTCGGTGCCGCGCAGCCGGCGGCGCGCGAGGTCGTGCAGCAGGGCGCCCACGCCGGCGCCCGCGCCATTGGTGGCCACGTCGGCCAGCGCCGAGTAGCGCGCCGCCTCGAAGAGCTGCGCGGTCTCGATGCACAGGCTGGCCGCGGTGCCCACCAGCGGCACCACCCACCACCGCGCGTCCCGCCATCCCAGCCGCAGCAGGAAGCCGAGCGGCACGAAGAGGGCCACGTTGGCCACGAGGTCGAACGGAGTGGTGAGCAGCAGCGGGTCGAACCGGCGCGCGATGTCCAGCGCCGAGAAGCGGAACGGATAGAGCGTGATGACGCCCACGAAGGCGGCGACGTAGGCGGCCAGGGCGAGGCCCAGGCGCGCCGCCGGGTGCGGCGCACGGCCGGCGGACGGGGGCGCCGGCACGGCGGGCACGTGCACGGTGGGGCGGAGAGTGGCGTTCACTCTCTCAGGACGATCGAGCGGCGCGAAGGTGGCGCGCCCGCGCGCCACCCGGCCTCACCCCCCGAGCTCCCTACTCCGCGCGCTCCACCACGATGGTATAGCGCGCCGCCAGCGCCGCCACGCCGCCCACCGCGGCCCAGAAGGGGACGAGCGCGGCGCCCACCACGCCGGCGGCCAGCGGCAGGTCCAGCAGCGTGCGGCCCTGCGGGTTGCGGATGATCACGCGCCGCACCTTCCCCTCGCGCAGGATGCGCTTGAGGGTCTCCTTGAGCTGGCCGCCCTGTACGTCGTGCTCCTCGGTGGTGCCCATCGCTGGTGTCCCTGGAATGAGTTCGTCGCGCATCGCTCCACTCCGGTGTGCGGTGATGCTCGCGTGCCGTGATGCTTATTCGTGCTTATTCGTAGCGCAGCGCTTCCACCGGGTCCAGCCGGCTGGCCCGCAGGGCGGGCAGCATGCCGAACAGCACGCCGGTGAACGCGCTCGCCCCCAGCGCGGCGGCGATGGCGAGCGGCGGGATGCTCGCCTCGATGGGCGTGAGGGAGCGGATGAGCGCCGTGAGCCCGGCCCCCACCACGAGGCCGATCACCGCCCCGATGGTGGTGAGCGTGGCCGCCTCCACCAGGAACTGCCAGAGGATGGTGCCTCGCGTGGCGCCGAGCGCCTTGCGCACGCCGATCTCGCGGGTGCGCTCGGTGACCGAGATCATCATGATGGCCACCACCCCCACGCCGCCCACCAGCAGCCCGATGGCCGAGAGCACGATCATCACCAGGAAGAACACGCCCACGATGCGGTTGTAGAGCTCCATGATCTTCTCCTGCGTGGAGACGAAGAACGTATTCTCCACGGCGGGCTTGAGCCGGCGCTCGGTGCGGAGCAACGCGATCGCGTCGTCCATCGCCACCTCCTGCGCCACCTCGTCCCGCGGCTTCACGGTGAGGTCCACCCACCGCATGTCGGTGTTGAGCCGGCGGCGCGCGGTCTCCATGGGCACGATGGCCTTGGGCTTGTTGCCGGAGTCGAAGACGTTGGGCACCCCGTGATACACGCCGATCACCAGGAACGGCTTGCCGTCCACGCTCACCTCGCGCCCCAGTGCCTCGGCCTCGCCAAAGAGCTTCTCGGCCATCACGCCGTTGATGATCACCACCGGCGCGCCGGCCTCGTCCTCGGCGGCGGTGAAGCTGCGGCCGGGATAGATGCTGCCGCCGTCCACCTCGTTCCACCCCGGGGTATAGGCGTCCACGCCGGCGCCCGGCAGCTCGCGGTCCGCGTACTTGAAGCTCGCCGAGGTGTTCATGTGCGCCACCGCGCCCGCGATGCTGGGCAGCGCGGCGATCTTCTGCGCTTCCTCCACGGTGAGCGGCGCGTTGCGGCGCCACGGACACGAGTCCTGCGAGCCGGTGCAGGTGTTGAGCTGCGCCGGCCACTTGGTGATGAAGAACGTCTTGGGCCCGGCCGCGGCGAGCGACTGCTCCACGCCGGCGTTGATGCCGTGCACCGCCGCCGACATGGCGGTCACGACGAACACGCCCACGGCGATGCCCAGGATGGTGAGACCGGCGCGCACCTTGTTGGCGCGGATGGCGTCGAAGGCGATGAAGACGCCCTCGGAGAGGGTGTGCAGGCGAGAGCCGCGCGACATGACGAGTACTCCGTTATTCCGCGCGCAGCGCGGTGATGGGATCCAACCGCGAGGCGCGGCTCGCCGGGTAGGCGCCGGCCACGATGCCCACGGCCGTGCCCAGGCCCACCGAGACGAGCACCGACCAGAGCGCGACGCTGGTGGGCAGCGGCGACACCGCGGCCACGAGCCTCGCCAGCCCCACGCCGAGCGCGATGCCGAGCGCCGCGCCCACCAGGCTGAGGACCGCGGCCTCCACCAGGAACTGCGCCAGGATGTCGCGCCGGCGGGCACCCAGCGACTTGCGCACGCCGATCTCCCGCGTGCGCTCGGCCACCGCCACCAGCATGATGTTCATGATGACGATGGCGCCCACCACGAGCCCGATGGTGGGCAGCACGATGCCCGCCAGCACCAGGAACTTCTTGATGGTGAGCCACTGGCTGAGCGCCGACTCCGAGCTCTCGAAGGCGAAGTCGTCCTTCTGGCTGGGCCGCAGCTTGTGGCGACGGCGCATCTCCTCGCGCACCACCTCGCGCACCTCCGCCAGCGCGGCCGACGTGGGCGCCTGCACGATGACGCCGTAGATGTCGCCGCGGGGCGACGTGAGCCGCCGCATGGGCGACGCGTACGGCGCGATCACCTGCCGGTCCAGCGGGACGCCGAGCACGCTCCCCTGCTTCTCGAGCACGCCGATCACCCGGTACGGGAAGCCGCCGAACCGGAGCTCGCGCCCCACCGGATCGAGCCCGGGAAAGTAGAACTCCGCCACCTCGGTGCCGATCACCACCACCGGCGTGCCGAGCGCGTCTTCCTGCTCGTTGAAGATGCGCCCGCGCTCCACCGTGAGGTCCTTGATGGCGAAGATGTCGCGCGTGGCGGCGTGCGCGAGCACTTCCGGCGAGGTGGCGTACGGCGACTGGGCATTCATCCAGTCCACGGCGTCGATGGCCCATCCGGTGCCGGCCGGCAGCACGGCGCGCACGGCCAGCGCGTCCTCCTCCTTGATGTCCGGACGGGACTGCCACTCTCGCCACTCGGTGTCCGTCACCTCGCCCGTGTTGATGTCCGGAAAGCGGCGCAGGTTGAAGGTGTTGACGCCGAGGAACTTCGCGGCGAAATCATCTTCCACGTACCGGCCCATGCCCTCCACCACGCTCACCACGGCGATGAGGAACATCACGCCGATGGTGACGCCGAGCAGCGTGAAGAAGCTCTTGAGCTTCTGCGCTCGGATCTGCTGGAGGGCGAGACGGAGTGCTTCGTAGAGCGGCATGATGGGCGGGCAGACGACGAAGGGACGGCGACGACGGGTTGACTCAGGCTTTACCGTACGGCTCCGGCCGCGCGAGGTTCCAGAATCGCGCCCGGGTCCGCTACGCCGCGTGGAACACCCCTTGCCCTAGCGTCCATCATGCAGGTCCTTCGCCAACTCAGGCCCGCGCTCGCGGGCGCCGCGGGTGCCCTCGCCATCCTCTCGGCGTGCGGCATCAGCGAGGATCAGGAAGTCGCCCTGGGCCAGCAGAATGCCGCCCAGGTGGAGGCGCAGCTGCCCCTGGTGGCAGACCCCGCCGTGTCGGCCTACGTGCAGGCGCTGGGGAGCCGTCTGGCGCGCGAGACCACGCGTCCCGACCTCGAGTGGCACTTTCGCGTGGTGAACACGGACGAGGTGAACGCGTTCGCGCTGCCGGGCGGCTTCATCTACGTGAACCGCGGCCTCATCGAGCGCATGGACGCCGAGCGCGAGCTGGCGGGGGTGCTCGGCCACGAGATCGGGCACGTGGCGCTCCGCCACTCGGTGGACCAGTTGGAGAAGCAGAACGCCACCGGCGTGGGGGTAGCGGTGGTGTGCACGCTCACCGGATGGTGCCAGGACGCCATCACGCAGACCGCCATCAACGTGGGCGCGTCGGCGTACTTCGCCAAGCACGGCCGCGACGACGAGCGTGAGGCGGACTCGCTGGCGGTGGTGACGGTGGTGCGCGCCGGCCTGGACCCGGAGGGCGTGCCCGCGCTGTTCGACGTGCTGCTGCGGGAACGGCAGCGCAACCCGGGCAGGGTGGAGGGGTGGTTCGCGTCGCACCCGCTGGAGGAGCGCCGCATCCGCGACACGCGGGAGCAGATCGCCGCGCTGGACGCCGCGCGCCTGGAGGGGCTGGAGCGCGATTCGCCGGAGTTCCAGGCGATGAAGCGGCGGCTGACCGAGCTGCCGCCCGCCCCGTCGCGCCCCATGGGCGACGCGGCGCCGTAGCGGCGCACGCGGCCCGCGCCCGGTGGAGCAGCAGCCCGAGCCGCCGTATCCGGTGACCCCGGACGGCCGCTACTTCGTGGTGCGCGGACGGCTGTGGCGCATGGCCAACCCGGCGCTGGATGCGGAGGAGCGCGCGCGGCAGGTACGCAAGCTGATGCGCGCGCGGCGTGACATCCGGCGCTCCCGACAGCAGGGCGACCGGCCGCTGGCCGCCCGCGCGCGCCGCCGGGTGCAGGAGGCCAAGGAAGCGCTCGGCGAACGGGGCGCCGTGTGGTGGACGGATGGCGCGCCCGACTGGAACCGCCACCTGGCGAAGAACACGCCGTATGGCGCATGGTACGAGGCGCTGGCGCTGCGCGGCGCGGCCGGCCGGCGACGGTAGCCGGCGCGGTACGTGCCGTGCGACGGGCCCGGGACGAGACCACCAGCACCTACCAGCACGCCGCCTGCGGCGAGGAGAGCACCATGGCGCACGAGAACGGGGGCGAGCACGGCGCGGGCGAGGAGCAGGACGAGATCCATGCCTGCATCGAGGAGTGCATCAGCTGTCATGCCGTGTGCATGAACACGGTGCCGTACTGCCTGGAGACGGGCGGGGCGCACGCCGATGCCGCGCACGTGCGCCTGCTGCTCGACTGCGCCCAGGCGTGTCAGCTGAGCGCGGACTTCATGCTGCGCGGCAGCGACTACCACGAGGAAGCCTGCGCCCTGTGCGCCGAGGTGTGCCGCGCGTGCGAGGCGAGCTGCCGCGAGTTCGCGGACGACGAGGACATGCTCGCGTGTGCCGAGGTGTGCGCCACCTGCGCCACGGCCTGCGAGCAGATGGCGGACATGGAGCAGTAGCGTCCATGCGTCCCGACCCACGCTTCGCCCCCGGCGTGCCCAGCGCGATCGTGGGCTTCCGTCAGGACGAGGAGGGCCACTGGGTGGCGGAGCTGGCGTGCGGGCACACGCAGCACGTGCGCCACGATCCGCCGTGGCAGGTGCGGCCGTGGGTGCTCACCGAGAGCGGGCGCCGCGCGCAGCTGGGCGTGGAGCTGGCGTGCACGCGGTGCCGCGACGGCGAGCCGCCCGCTCCACACGACGACGCGCGGCGATAGCCGCGCCGGCTGGCTGGCGGATCCCCACGCGCTGCGGCGGGTGGGCAGGACGAGTCCGGCGGCGCCATCCGGGGCGCGCCGCCGGAGCCTGGTGACGAGGCATCCGATCCCGAGGGGTCAGAAGCCGACCACGCCCTCCACCACGAACCCGCTGAACCTGCCGCCGTTGCGGACGTCGGTGGTGGGGAAATCGTTGTACTTCTGTGCCACGTACTCGCCCTTCATCAGGACGTAGGGCGTGATGAACCAGCCGGCGCTGAGCTGCGAGCGGTTCACGCTCACGTCGCTGGTCATGCTGGGCAGCGTGCCCGAGGCCACGTTGTACCGGCCGCCCGTGTAGAGGCGCTCGCCCCAGAAGCGGTACACCACCTCGCCGGAGTACTGATTCCACGTGCGGCTGCTGGTCTCCGCCGCGGTGTGCCCCTTCGCCTGCTCGATCACGCCGAAGAGCTCCAGACCCTGGTACTTGACGAACGGGTTCACCTGGAAGGCCGTCACCTTGCGGAAGCCCGGGTTGATGGCCCCCGAGTACGGCTGCGCGGATTCGGTGGACTGCGTGCTGTCCATCACCGAGTAGTAGCGCGAGCCGGCGCGGTCGCCCGTGTACAGCGTCTGGTTGAGCGACTTCGCCTGGCCGAACGCCGAGCCGGTGAGGCGCACGCGCAGGTCGGAGCTCACCTGGCGGTCGATGCCGGCCTTGCCGTAGAACGCGGGGGAGCGCCCGTCCGGGTTCCGCACCTGGCCCCGCACCTCGCCGCCGGTGATGCCGCCCATCGCCATCAGGCCGTTGGCCCGCACGTACACCTCACCGCCAATCTGCGTCGTGAACGCATCCAGGATCAGGTTGCCGACGAACGCGTTGTGCATCGCGTTGCCGTTGTCGCTGCGGCGGAAGTGCTGGTCGCCGTAGTTGATCTCGAAGTGGCCGGCCTTCACCGTCACGTACTGCATGAGGGTCTGGAGCAGCGGCACGGCGATCGGCGTGTCGTCGATCAACAGGTAGCCGTCCTTCACCCACGTCTCGTTGTGGTGCCGCGACGAGAGGTACGAGGTGAGCGCCACGCGGATGCCCTTCGCGAGCTGCGCGTTGAGGTACAGGTTGGCCGTGGCGTTGTTGAAGCCGTTGCCGATCTCCGCGAGCTGGTTGCGATCCACGCCGTCCACAACGCGCGGCGGCGCGGTGTTCTCGTGCGACAGCGACTGGAATTGCTGCGTGAAGGCGGCGCCCCAGTTGAGCTTGAAGCCCGTGAACGGCACGCCTTCCTCCTTGGGCGCCTCGAAGACGTTGAGGCCGCGCTGGTCCTGCGGGCGGAAGTGCTGGATCTCGATGGCGCGCAGGGTCGCGGCCGCGGCCGCCGAGGAATCGGTGGCGGACGTGCTGTCGTTCGACCCGACGCCGGGCTGGCCGATGGTCGCCCCCGCGGGCGAGGCGCTCTCCTCCTGGGCGGCGGCGGGCGCGGCGCTCACGAGGGCCAGCGCGCCGAGGATGAGAAGTGAGGTCCTGGTGGTCATGGTCGGGATCTCCAATGGCTCGGCGCGCGCGGCGCTGGCCGGTGAGCATGCGTGCGCGGGGGCGTCGCGGCGCCCCCGGCGGGTTCACTCCTTCAGCGCGAGGTCGAAGCTGACCTTCACGACATCACCGACCTTCATCGTGCCGAGCATCAGGGTGGGCGCCTTGAGCCCGTAGTCGCTCATGCGGATCTCGTGCGTGCCCACCACGCGGAGCACGCCGTCGCCGCCGTCGGTGGCGCTGCCCTTCATGGTGATCGCCTTCCTCACCCCGCCCAGGGTCAGGTCGCCGGTCACCTCACCCTGGACGCCGTCGGCCGTCTTCGTGGTCTCGTAGCCGGACAGGCGGAACACGATGGCCCGATGCTCCTCGGCCTTGAGGGCCTTGAGCATGTGCTTGTTCATCGTGCTGTTGCTGCAGTCGAGCGCCTCGGCGGGCACCACCAGCTCCACGGCGCTCACCGACTTCTCGCCGGCCAGCACCCGGGTCACCGCGCCCGGCCCCGCCGTCTCGATGCGAGCGTCGAGCGTGGCGGCCTTGCACTGGAAGGAGCGCATGGTGGAGGTGCCGTCCACCCAGAGGCGGCTCTGGGGTGCGAGCGTCAGCACCGGGTTCGCGGGGGTCCATGCCACCATCAGGGGGACGATGCAGAGCAGCGCGCGACGGGTGTTCCTGGATCGGCAGCGCATGGTCGTCTCACTCTTTCGAGTTCGACCCG
>DATANT010000058.1:0-3875 GCA_036266115.1 Gemmatimonadaceae bacterium
TGGCGGGCGTGCTGCTCGGCGTGGTGGCCTCGCTCGGCACGGGGCGGCTGCTGTCGTCGCTGCTGCATGGCGTGAGCGCGGGCGACCCGGTGATCCTGGGCAGCGCGGCGGCCACGCTCACGCTCGTGGCGCTGGCCGCGGCCGCGCTGCCCGCGTGGCGGGCGAGCCGGGTGGACCCGGTGGTGGCGCTGCGGTACGACTGATCGGCACGGCGCCGTCGCGAGCGCTCCGCGGTTGCGGCGCGTAGAACAGGGGATCAGCTTCGACGTGATCCCCTCTCTCGCCCCCTCCGAGGTTCGTCTCCATGGCTTCACCGTCGTCCGCCGCCGGGTTCCGGCGAGGGCTCGCCCTTGCCGGCGCGCTCGTGCTCACCGCGCTCCCGGCGTTCCAACTACACGCCCAGCGTACCCGCCGCCCGGCCCAACCGGCCCAACCGGCGGCCGCCGCGCCGGCCTACGACCCCGCGCTCTTCCAGGGGCTGCGCTACCGCCACGTGGGGCCGTTCCGCGGCGGGCGCGTGACCACGGTGACCGGCGTGCCCGGAGAGCGCAACACGTTCTACTTCGGCTCCACGGGCGGCGGCGTGTGGAAGACCACGGACGCGGGCGCCACGTGGCTCAACGTCTCGGACCCGTACTTCGCGGTGTCGTCCATGGGCGCCATCCGCGTGGCGCCGTCCAACCCGGACGTCGTCTACGCCGGCACGGGCTCGGACGGGCTGCGTAGCAACGTCTCCATCGGCCGCGGCATGTACAAGAGCACCGACGCCGGCAAGACGTGGACGTTCGCGGGGCTGCGCGACGTGGGCCAGATCGGCGCGGTGGAGATCCACCCGCGCAATCCCGCCGTGGTGTTCGTGGCGGCCATCGGCAACCCGTTCGCGCCCAACCCGGAGCGCGGCGTCTACCGCTCGCACGACGGCGGCACGACGTGGAGCAAGGTGCTCTTCGTCTCCGACAGCACCGGCGCGGTGGACCTGGAGCTCAACCCCGCCAACCCGGACGAGATCTACGCCACCATGTGGCGCGGCCAGCGCAAGCCGTGGACGATCATCAGCGGCGCGCGCGAGGGCGGCGTCTACAAGAGCACCGACGGCGGCACCACCTGGCGCAAGCTCACCAACGGGCTGCCCGAGGGACTCTTCGGCAAGGCCGACCTGGCCGTGACGGCGGCCAATCCCAACCGCATCTACGCGGTGATCGAGGCCCCGGGCGCCGAGGGCGGCCTCTATCGCTCCGATGACCGCGGCGAGTCGTGGATGCAGACGAGCGCCCTGCCGGGGCTCACCACGCGCCCGTTCTACTACGCCAACGTGGACGCCGACCCGGTGAACCCCGATCGCGTGTTCGTGGGCACCGAGGGCTTCTACGTGTCCACCGATGCCGGGCGCCGCTTCACCACGCTCGAGACGCCGCACGGCGACAACCATGATCTCTGGATCAACCCCAACGACCCCACCGTCTGGATCCAGGCCAACGACGGCGGCGTGAACGTCACCCTGGACGACGGCCGCACGTGGAGCACCCAGTACAACCAGCCCACGGCCGAGCTCTACCAGGTGTATCTGGACAACCAGTACCCGTACCGGCTGTACGGCGCGCAGCAGGACAACAGCACGCTCATCGTGCCCAGCCTTCCGCTCGCGCAGGCGCGCCCGGACAGCTGGATGCAGCAGTGGATGGCCGGCGCGGGGTGCGAGACGGGCCCCATCATGCCGCACCCCACGCGGCCGGAGATCGTCTACGGCGCCTGCAAGGGCCAGTTCAGCCGGCTGAACCTCGTCTCGGGGCAGGAGAAGAACTACTGGGTGGGCGGGCAGTACATGTACGGGCACGACCCCAAGGATCTGGTGCTGCGCTTCCAGCGCGTGGCGCCGCTCGAGGTGTCGCCGCACGACCCGCGCGTCATCTATCACGCGTCGCAGTTCGTGCACCGCACCACCGACGAGGGCGTGACGTGGGAGACCATCAGCCCCGATCTCACCGCCAACGATCCGGCCACGCAGGGCATCAGCGGCCAGCCGATCACGCGCGACATCACCGGCGAGGAGTTCTACAGCACGCTCTACGCGGTGCGTGAGTCGCCGCGCGTGAAGGGGCTGCTGTGGGCCGGCGCCAACGACGGCCCGGTGCACGTCTCGCGCGACGGCGGCCGGACCTGGAAGAACGTCACGCCCAAGGGGCTGCCGAAGGGCGGCCGCGTGCAGAGCATCGAGCCCTCGCCGCACCGCGACGGCTCGGCCTATCTCGCCATCTACCGCTACCTGCTGGGCGACTTCCAGCCGTACATCTACCGCACCAACGACTACGGCGCCACCTGGACGCGCCTCACCACCGGCACCAACGGCATTGCCGCGGACGAGCCCACGCGCGTGGTGCGCGAGGACCCGGAGCGCGCCGGGCTGCTCTACGCCGGCACCGAGTTCGGGACGTACGTCTCGTTCGACGACGGCGCGCGCTGGCAGCCGCTGCAGCTCAACCTGCCGGCCACGGTGATCACGGACATGAAGGTGCACCAGGGCGACCTGGTGATCTCCACGCAGGGACGCGGCTTCTGGATCCTGGACGACCTCACGCCGCTGCGCGCGGCGAGCGCGCGAGTGGCGTCCGCGCCGGCGTACCTGCACGCGCCACGCCCCGCGGTGCGCACGCGCTACCCGGCCACCGGCACCTCGGCCACCCAGCCCGAGTACCCCACCCCCGGCGTGCACCTGGACTACTGGCTGGCCACCGAGCCCTCGGCCGAGGTGACGCTCGACATCCTGGACGCGACGGGCACGCTGGTGCGCAGCTTCTCGAGCGCCGGCGCCGGCGAGACGGAGCAGCCGTCGACGCAGGGCATGCGCCAGCCCTTGCCGCCCGAGCGCGTGGGCACGCCGCGGCTGGAGCGCACCCGCGGGCTGCACCGGTTCACCTGGGACCTCACCCTGCCCGCCGCGTGGACGGCCACCCCGGCACGCCGTGGACGCGGCGGCCCGCTCGCGCTGCCCGGCCGCTACACGGCGCGGCTCACGGTGGGCGACGTCACGCAGTCGCAGCCGTTCACGGTGGTACAGGACCCACGCGTGACCGCCGACGGCGTGACGCAGGCCCACCTGGCCGAGCAGCTCGCCGTGACGCTCCAGGTGCGCGACGCCATCAGCGAGGCGAACCGGCTGGTCGCCCGGCTACAGACCGCCCGGAAGGACGCCGGCGACGGCGCGGCGGCCCAGTCGCGCCAGCAGCGACTGGCCGCGGTGGAGCGCCGCCTGGTGACCTCGTCGGTGCGCTACTCGCAGCCCATGCTGGTGGACCAGCTGGGCTACCTCTACGGGCTGGTGTCCGGCGCGGACCAGCAGGTGGGCCGCGACGCCATCGCCCGGTACGCGGTGCTCCGCGCCGAGCTGGACGCGGTGACCGCCGAAGCGCGCGGCCTGCTCGGCGCCGGGCCGGTGAGCGAGCGGTGAGCTCGGCCGCCAGGTCGGCAGATTGACGGTAGGACGACGGGGTCGGCCGCGAGGCCGGCCCCGTCGTGCGTCGGCGTGTGCGAGCGGTCACACTCCGCCCTTGACGCGACATATGTCTCTCCTAACTTCGGCATCCATTCGGGTCGGGCAACGCGCCCGCTCCGTCAGTCCGAGCCGAGGTTCTCATGACCCAGCTTCTCCAGCCTACCCGCTACTCCCTGGCCGCTGACGGCGCCCCATCCGGCACGCACCGCTACCCGGACAGCGGCCGCTTCGTGTGGCACGATCTCATGACCACCGACGTGCGGCGCGCGGCGGACTACTACCGCGCGCTCCTCGGCTGGACCACCGAGCTCGTGGATGTGGGGCCCGTGGGCAGCTACACCATGGTGCGGGCTCGCGACACCGAGATCGGCGGCATGGTGCAGCT
>DATANT010000059.1:0-2482 GCA_036266115.1 Gemmatimonadaceae bacterium
GAACGAGTGCTGGAGGAGGAGCGCGCAGACTTCGAGCACGTCCAGCCGTTGCTTCCGGTTGCGGTTGGTGCGCAGGATGGCCGCGTGCGCCGTGCGATGCACGCGGTTGATCCCGGACAGCGAGGTGACTCCCACCGCGCGAACCTCCCCCTTGGGGCGCAGCAGCATCACGAGCCGGCTCGGGTCGCGTCGCACCTGCTCCAGATACTCGTACTGCCCCTCCGGGGTGTTGGGATACATGCCCTGGTCCACCAGGCAGCGTGTGTACTCCGGGTCGTTCATCCACTGCCACCACCCACTCTCCAGCACGTCCTCTCGCAGGGGCGCGCACAGATCGATCGTCTCGCCGGCCACGAAGACGGCGCGTCTCGCCTCCATGCGCTCCGCCGCGTCCTCCGCCAAGTGGTCAGACGACGGCGACAGCGTGATGCCCGAGGAGTCCAGCGTCCGAGACGACATAGGTCCAGCTCCGGGTATGGGCTGCGTAGCGCGCCGCCAGGGCGACCCGCAGCGTGAGCTCGGCGTCATGAAGGCCCACGGGAGACGGACCTCCCTGAGTCACGGCGACGAGAAAGGCTTCCAGTTCGGCGACGTACATATCATTGGGCGCGAACTCGTAGGCGATCCGCGTGGGAAGCACGTCACCCGCGCAATGCACCACGACCTCGTTCGCGGTGTAGTCCCAGCTGGCGGTGCCGGCCTCGCCGATGAGGGTGCAGCGGCGCGTGTATGTGCGCCGCACGCAGTCCAGGCTCACGCTGGCCTGCGCACCACCCGCCATGCGGAGCAGGATGGTGGCGGCATCCTCCACGTCCATCTCCAGCGCGCTCACGCGCCCGGCCATGCACGCGAGCTCCGTGGGCGCGCCCAGCAGCCAGAGGACGTAGTCGATCTCGTGCGAGCCGTCGAGGATGATCCCGCCACCCAGCGAGTGCCGCGCGGTATAGCTCTGCCGGTAGTCCTGCCACGGGCGCCAGTCGGGCAGGTACTGCCCGAACTCGGCGCTCGCCAGCAGCACGCCGCCAATGTCCCCATCCTCCACGATGGCCTTCAGCTGCCGGATTCCGGGATGGAAGCGCAGGTTGTAGCCCACCTGCACCACTCGCCTCGCCGCGGACGCTTCGGCGGCCAGGGCGTCCACCCGCTCCATGGAGTCCGAGAGCGGCTTCTCGATGAGCACGTGCGCCCCGGCCGCCACCGCCGCGCGTGCGACCGCGACGTGCGAGCTGGGTGGCGTGCAGACGATCACGACGTCCGGCGCCACGGCGGAGAGTGCGGTCTCCACATCGGCATGGAGACCGGCCGATGCGTCCTCGGCGGCCGCGTGTCGCCGCTCCGCATCGGGATCGCAGATGGCGACGTGCGCGCAGCCCAGGCCCCTGAGGTTGCGCGCGTGACGCCGCCCGATCGAGCCCGCGCCAACCACCAGCGCGGTGAGCTGCGCCACGCGCCCCGTCCTGCGCCCCGTCATGCCGCCAACCGGTCGAGTACCATGCGCAGCCTCTCGACCACGTGGTCCACGTCCGCCTCGTCCATCGCCGGGAAGAGCGGCAGGGTGACCACGCGCCCGGCAGCCGCCTCGGCCACCGGACACAGGCCCTCGGCGGTTCCGAACCGCGCGCGATAGAAGCCGTGCAGGTGTACCGGCGGATAGTGAATGGTGGCCCCGATGCCTTCCGCGCGCAGCCCCGCGATGAGCGCGTCCCGGCCGCCGGTGAGGCGCGCGGGATCGCACTGCACCACGTAGAGGTGGTAGGCGTGCTCCACGTCCGGCCGGCGATGCACGAGCGTGAGGCCCGACACGGCGGGCAGCAGCGCATCGTAGCGCGCGGCGAGCGCCCGGCGGCGCTCCAGCCACCCCGGCAGCTTGTGGAGCTGGGACGTGCCCAGCGCGCACTGAAGATCCGACAGCCGGTAGTTGAACCCCAGCTCCGTCATGTCGTAGGTCCACGCGCCCTGGCGCTCGCGCTCGCGGTGGTCCGTGGCGATGCCGTGATTGCGGAACTGCCGCATGCGCGCCGCCAGCACGCTGTCGTCCGTGGTCACCACCCCGCCCTCGGCGGTAGTGATCGGCTTCACGGGATGCAGGCTGAAGGCGTTGAGCATGGCCAGCGTACCGGCCGGCCGGCCGCGGTAGCTGGCGCCCAGGGCGTGGCAGGCATCGGCCACGATGGAGACGCCCGCGCCGGCCACGACACCCTCCAGCGCCTCGTAGTCGCACGGCTGTCCGGCGTAGTCCACGGCGACGACGGCGCGCGTGCGCGACCCGAGTTTCCTCGCCACCGCGGCGGGATCCAGCAGGAGCGTGCGTGGGTCCACGTCGGCGAACACCGGGGTGCCGCCCTGGTACACCACGCAGTTGGCGCTCGCGGCAAACGTCAGGGGCGGGACGATCACCTCATCGCCCGGTCCGATGTCGAGCGCCGCCATGGTGGCGTGCAGGGCGGCCGTGCCCGAGCTCAGCGCCACCGCCTCGCGCGCC
>DATANT010000060.1:0-4017 GCA_036266115.1 Gemmatimonadaceae bacterium
TGGAGACCGCCAATCCCGTGGACGGGCATGCGATGACCGCGTCGGTGAGCATCGGGGAGGCCGACGTGCTCGTGCTGGACTTCACCGGGCCGCGCGCCTGGTTCGTGCGCGAGCTGGGATGAGGGACGGGCGCGGCACCGCCTGAACGTCGGTGCCGAGTTGCGGGCGGCGCACCGGGCCCCATCTTGTTGCAGGACGTCCACGGAGATGCCGTCTCGCCTTCCACGCGTGGAGCACGATCATGCTGCGCAGCATCACCGCCGTCGTCATCGGATTTCTCGTCACGTTCATCCTCGTCATGAGCACCGATGCCGCGCTCCGGCTGCTGCTCCCGTGGGCGTATGCCCCGGACGGCAGCGTGACGTCGGTGCCGGTGCTCGTGGGCATCCTGCTCTACGTGGCGGTCTTCGCGATCCTCGGCACGTATCTCACGGCGCGGCTGGCGCCGTCGCGTCCCATGCGCCACGCGCTGGCGCTCGGCGTCATCGCGCTGTTGGGGAGCATTCCCGCCACCATCGCCTACTGGAGCACCGCGCCGGTGTGGTATCACGTGGCGGGGCTGGTGCTCGTGATGCCGCTGGCGTGGGTAGGCGGGCGGCTGCGTGAGCGGCAGCTGGAGCGCCGGGTGGCGCCAGCGCACGAAGCCGCGGCGTGAGCGCGCTGTACGACCGCTTCTACGCGGTGGTGCGACGCATCCCGCGGGGTCGGGTGGCGTCGTACGGGCAGGTGGCGGAGTTGGCCGGGCTGCCGGGCCGGGCGCGGCAGGTTGGCTACGCGCTGCGCGCGCTGCCGAGCGACACCGGGCTTCCCTGGCATCGGGTGGTGGACGCGCGCGGCCGCCTGAGCCCGCGCGCGGATCCCGACGGCATACGCTACCAGCGCTACCTGCTCGAGAAGGAGCGCGTGGAGTTCGGGGAGGATGACCGGATTCCGCTGGAGCGATTCGGGTGGCGGCCGCGCGGCGCGCGGCGAGAGGCCGATACGTGAGAAGCCCCCGGTCGTGGCTCATCACCACTTCCGGAGGCTTCTCTTTCGCTGGCGGAGAGGCTGGTGTCGATTCGACGGCACCGCACTGCGATGTCCTTTCCCGCCCTCTCCTCATCTGCGCCACCGCACGGTCGCGGTCGCGGAGCTCCTGGACCTGGGAGCATCGGTCGTGGCCAGCGGCCTCACGACCGTCCCGCCGAGTCGAATCGTTTCGGCGGGCCATACCTCCATCACGGCGTCCCATGTGGAGGCGTATCACCCGGGAACTGACCGCGCCCCGAGTGCGTGGGTGCATGAATGCGAGTGGAGACCGCGTGCGTCAAGCGAGAACATTCGCCGAAGCCGGCGGGCTGGAGCGCGCATCTTGCGAAGAGTGCCAGGGATGGCGCAGCTTCGGGCGATCGCGCCGTCACGGGCCCGGTGCCGGGCTCGGCCGGATCGCGGACACGACGGCCGGTGTACCGAACGGGATCATACGGGTGCGCGGCTCCCCGCGAGCTGCCGTCCTTTCCTCAGCCTGGAGACTCCATGCGTCGTCTTGCTCTCGCAGTCACCCTGCTCGTCGCGGCAACGGCACTGCCGGCGCAGCAGGGTGGAGACGCCGATCGCGCCGCCGGTGGCGGACGCCTGCCCGCTGGGTGGCAGGCGCGTCTGGACAAGGCGAGCGCCCGCATCACGGACCTGTCGTTCTCGTCCACGGGCTCGGGGTTCCGCGCCACCTCGGGACCGGCGGCGATCTTCTATCATCCGCGCTACAAGGCCACCGGCGCGTACGAGATCGGTGCCACCTTCGCCCAGGCCAAGGCGCCGGAGCACCCCGAGGCGTACGGCCTGTTCTTCGGCGGCTCGGATCTCAACGGGCCCAATCAGGCGTACTTCTACTTCCTCGTGCGCGGCGACGGCCAGTACTCCATCCGGCACCGGGCGGGCAACGAGGTGCACACCCTGGTGGACTGGACGGCATCCCCGGCCGTGAAGTCGGCCGACGCCTCGGGACGCGCGTCCAACGTGGTGCGGGTGCTCGTGGACGCGAAGAACGTACGGTTCCTGATCAACGAGCAGGAAGTGAAGCAGTTCCCCCGCACCCAGCTCGACAAGACGGACGGCCAGGCGGGGATTCGCGTGAACCACAACCTCGATGTCGCCATCGACGGCTTCCTGCTGAAGCCGATTCGCTAACCCGTACTCTTCCATCGCCATGTTCCGTCCTACACTGATCGTCGCCGCGGCCGTCGCCCTCGTCGCCGCCGCACCCGTGGCGGCCCAGCAGCCGGCGGCCGGCGGCGCGCTGCGCGTGGCGCCGAGCGGACGCGCCAGCACCACCGTGTCGCTTTCCACGCCGCGCGTGCAGGGGCAGCCCGCGCCGACGCCCAAGCTGATCAAGATCGACTACGGCCAGCCCCACGCGCGCGGCCGGCAGGTGGTGGGCACGCTCATTCCCACGGACTCGGTGTGGCGTCTGGGCGCCAACGAGGCCACGAGCCTCACCACCGACGTGGATCTCGACGTGGGTGGGGTGACGGTGCCGGCGGGCGCCTACACGCTGTTCCTGCTGAACGGCCGCGACGGCGCCAGACTGGTGGTGAGCCGCAAGACCGGGCAGTGGGGCACGGCGTACGAGGCGCCGCAGGACCTGGCGCGCATCCCCATGCAGTCGCGCACGCTCACCGAGCCGGTGGAGAGCCTGGCCATCACGCTGGTTCCGAGCACGCAGGCGCCCGCGCAGGGCGTGCTCGACATCCGCTGGGGCACGGCCGCCTTCAGCGTGCCGTGGAAGGTGAAGTCGTGACCCACGCTCGCTATGTTGGAAGGGTCGGCGGCGTCGTCACGGCACTGCCGTCCTAACCTCCGGAGCGCACAATGTCGCAGAACTCACTGCATCGCTTGCACGACGCCGGCCAGTCCATCTGGCTGGACTTCATCGACCGTCCCATGCTGCTCGACGGCACGCTGGTGCGTCGCATCGACGACGACGCGCTCACCGGCATGACGTCCAACCCCACGATCTTCGAGAAGGCGCTGGCCGAGGGCACCGCGTACGACGCGCAGCTCGCCAGCGCCGGTGATCGCACGCCGTGGGAGCTGTTCGAGCTCGTGTCCACGGACGACGTGCGGCGCGCGTGCGACATCTTCCGCCCCATCTACGACCGCGCGAAGGGCACCGACGGCTTCGTGTCCATCGAGGTGTCGCCGGGCGCGGCGCACGAGGTCGAGAGCACGCTGGTGGAGGCGCGCCGGCTGTGGCAGACGGTGGACCGTCCCAACGTCATGATCAAGGTGCCGGGCACGGACGCCGGCGCCGGGGCGGTGCGCCAGCTCATCGCCGAAGGCATCAACGTCAACATCACGCTCCTCTTCAGCGTGGAAGCGCACCGGCAGATCATCGAGGCGTACCTGGCCGGCCTGGAGCAGCGGGCGGCCGCCGGCGGCGACCTGTCGCACGTGGCGAGCGTGGCCAGCTTCTTCGTGAGCCGCGTGGACAGCGAGGTGGACGCGCGCCTGAACGCGCTGGCCGAGCAGACGATGAATGCCACCGAGCGCGAGCGGCTGCTGGCCTGCCGCGGCAAGGCGGCGGTGGCGAACGCGAAGCACGCCTACCGGCTGTTCCGCTCCATGTTCCACGGCCCGCGCTGGGACGCGCTCGCGGCCAGGGGCGCGCAGCTGCAGCGGCCGCTGTGGGCCAGCACGAGCACCAAGAACCCCGCCTACCGCGACGTGATGTACGTGGAGCAGCTCATCGGCCCCGACACCGTGAACACCATGCCGCCGGCCACCATCGAGGCGTTTCGCGATCATGGCGAAGTGCAGCGCACGGTGGACCACGACGTGGAGGGCGCCACGCGCGAGCTGGCCGCCATCGAGGCGGCGGGCGTGTCCATGGAAGCCGTGACCGCCAAGCTCCTCGTGGACGGGCTGGCGAGCTTCCAGAAGTCGTTCGATTCGGTGCTCGCCGGCATCGAGAAGAAGATGCGCTCGCTCGACGCGGTCGGCGCGAAGTAGCCTCGCCGCTGGTCGGCCGACGGGCTCGGG
>DATANT010000061.1:0-17702 GCA_036266115.1 Gemmatimonadaceae bacterium
CCACCGGCGCCCACGCCCCGCTGGTTGTACTGCGGCGTGCGGAAGCCCGACATCACCTGCATGTGCTCCACGCGCACGCCGTGCGCCTGCAGGTCGGCGATCACGAGCTCCAGCTTGTCCACCAGGTCCTCGCGCAGCACCAGGTACTTGGGCCACACCGAGAACTGGTCCTTGGTCAGGAAGTCCTTGAGCCGGAAATGCTCCGAGACGTACAGGAGCTGGTTCTCCGGCGTGACCTTGATGAACCCGTCGGGATTCTCGTACCGTCCGGAGCGCGCACCGCGCCGCTCGGCGGGCCAGAAGCCCATGCGGTACGAGCCCACCCGGCCCCGCACCTTCTCGGTGAACGGCAGCAGCGTGACGAGGCTGAAGGACTCACCGTCGGCGTCGCCCTGGCGGGTGTGCACCGCACCGGGCCTGCGCGTGGCGCTGTCGCCGAAGAGCGCCGAGAGGTAGCGCAGCTCGAGGCGCGGGGTAGGCGTCACGAAGCGCGCGCGCAGCTTGCCGCTGCGACCGTAGAGTGCGCCGGAGTCCGGCAGCGGAGCGGGCGCGCTCACGATGACGGCCGGATGCACCGGTGGCGTGGACGTGGGGTGCGCGGCCTCTGCGCGCGCGCGGAGTGCCGGCACGAGGCCGGCACACAGGGCGACGGGAACGAACACACCGAACGACAGGCGCGCGCGCCGCGATCGCGATACGAGCATCGAACCTCCCTGGCAACCAGACGAACGGCGCGGACATCGCGCCGTCTCACGGCTTTGCGTGCCGGCCTACGAGGCCCGGCGTGCCTTTTTCAAGGAGCCCCTGCGCGCCGTACGAACAGGGGACCGCCCAACAGCTCGCGTGGGGCTACTGGGCGCAGAGTGAATGATAACTCTTACCGAGGCTGGCAGAACCGCGCAAGGCGGCCAGACAAACCCCTTGACTGACCGTACGGTCAGTAGACGAACACCGGCGTTCCCACGGGTACCATCTCGTAGAGGCGCTCGATGTCCGGATTCTTCAGCCGGATACAGCCGTGACTGACCGAGCGGCCAACCGTTTCCGGCTTGTTGGTGCCGTGCAGCGCGTACCCGTCGCCCAGGTTCAGCCGGCGGGTACCCAGCACCCCCGGATACTTGCGCTGGCTGGTGCCGAACGGCGGGATCACGATGTTGCCATTGGCCACGATCTCGCGCCCCTCGGTGCCCTTGCCGTACGGCACCACGCGGCCGTCGGGCATCCGCTTCACCACCTCGTTGCCCTTCACCGCCAGCACCGCCCCGCCCGGCAAGGCGATGGTCTGCCCACGAGTCATGCGCTGCACGCCCAGCCCCCGGTTGCGCGCCGCCTCCACGAAGTGCCAGTCGGGCGGCACCCACTGGGGGTCCACCTCCTTGTTCTGCACCACCAGGCGGCCGCGCGGCGTCTCGAAACGCCACGTCTCCCCACCGCCGTCCCTCACCATCTCCTTGCCGCTCCCGGTGGCCACCGGCGCCTCGAAGAGCACGCTGTCTCCCTGCTTGAACCACACCCGGTTCTCGGCGATGCTCACCACCAGGTAGGGGCGTGCCTCCGGCACGGTGGCCAGCTTGCCGAGCGAGTCGGACACGGCGCCCACCTCGGCGCGGATGTCGTTCAGGACTTCCAGGTTGTCGTTGAACACCATGCGCGTGACGTCGCGCTCGTAGCGCACCTCGGCCGCATCGGCGAGCAGGGCCGCGCTCAGGCCGGCGAAGAGCACGATGCCCGCGAAAAGAGCCCAGGCCACCAGCCCGCCATGCCGTAAGAAGCGAAACATCAGCAGTCTCCCGTGCGCATCAGTAGAAGTACACCGCCATGCCGGGGTGCAGGTTGGGCGCGATCGCCTCCAGATGCGATCGGCCTACCCGCACGCTCCCCGGCAGCACGTACGCCGAATCGGCCAGGGGGCCCGTAGACGCCTGAGAATACACGACGGTGCCCCCGTTCAGCACGATCGCCACCGGTCCCAGGGCCCCCGGAATCGCGCGCTCGGCGGGCACGGGCAGCCCCCGGTCCTCCCACACCCACGCGGGCAGGGCCCAGGTCTCACCGGCCTTCACCACTCGCTCCACGGTGCGCTTGCCGCGCGGCGCAGCCATGCGCACCGTATCCGCCCCGGTGCCCACGGCACGCTCGGGGCCCAGGAGCGCCGGGAAGTCGCGCAGGATCGCCCGGTCGCGCTCCAGGTACATGCGGCCGCTGTCCACGCTCACGGCCAGGTGGAGCTTCTCGTCCACGTCGGCCTGGCGTCGGAGGAGCGCCATCATCACCTGCACGCGCTTCTCGTCGGAGGCCAGGGCGAGATCGGTCTTCTGGCGCTCGAAGTCGCTCATGCCGGCGCGAAGGCGCGTGGTCTCCGCGCGGTACGCGACGCGTTGAGCCACGAGCCAGATGTCGCTGGCGATCAGGACGAGCAGCACGACCCACATCACCGTCAGCACGCCGGGATACGCGGCGCGGAACTCCTGCCAGCGGCCTCGGCGCCGATCGGTGGGATCGGGGTCGGGCCCGGTCCATCGGGGAGTGGTACGGCGGTCGGTGCTCATGGAATGACGTGACGGTCGATGCTCATGCGGACTCGTGAGTGGGACGAACGGCCAGGTCACCGGCTGACCTCGGCTCATGGAGGGCGAGGCAAGGGTGATGCCGACGATGGCTGCCACCGAAAGCTAGACGAGCGGGGGGCCCGCCGTAGCACACCCTTCGGCGGGAGTGCCGGGGGCGGGCCGCGGCCCGTCCCCCCGTGACCGCTCAGCGGATGAGCGTCAGCACCTGTACATCCAGCACCGGCACCCCGGTCGGCTCGCTCCGGCCGCTCCGGACGCGCGCCACGATCCGCGCCCTGCCCGGCACCCGGGCGGCCCGGGCCGCGGCCAGGAGCTCCTTCGGGATGGTCAGATACAGCACGGCGCCCTCGCTGCCGGGCCCGCGCGCCAGGAAGTACGGCTCGCCGGGCATGAGGTCGCGGCGGAGCGTGTCCCCACGCTGGAGGGCGAGCAGCTCCACCTCCCACTCCACCAGCTTCCCGAGCGTGGCCGCCGGGTCGGCGCGCAGGTCCGCCGCGGCCAGCGCGCGTGGGCCGGCCTGCACCAGGCGCACCTCCTCCGCACGCACCCAGCCCTCCACCCGCACCTTGGTCCATGCGCCGTCGCGGGCCAGGACGGTGGCCGGCGCACCCTGGGCGATGGTGGCCGTGGTGCCGCCGTTGGGCGTCGCGCGGAGCGGCGTGGACGCCACCGCCTGCACGGAGGAGGCGTCGGGGGCCGGTGCGCCGGAGGTCGCCGTGGCAGAGTCGGCCACCGCTGGCTCCGTGGCGCCGGCTGGCTTCGCGGCGGTCGTGGCCCCGGCGGACTCCTTGGAGGGCGCGGCCTTGGGGGCTGCCGTCTTCGCGGCCACGGGCGTCGAGGCGGCAGCCTTGGGAGCGCTGGCGGCGCGGGCCGGCGGCCCGGGCACGCTGTCCAGCGTGGTGCGGCTCACCCAGCCCGAGCGGCGCACGCGCACCCACTCGCCGCGGCGCTCCACGCGCTCCACCCCACTCCCACCCATCAGGTCACCCATCGCCGAGCCGCCGGTGCTGCCCTCGCGCCGCAGCGTCACGCGCCCACTCCCTCGCACCGAGGCCGAGAAGTCCCTGATCTTGTCGCCCACCGAGGCCCGCGGCAGGAACCCCTCCACCGTGACGCGCGCCACGTCGTCGCGCACCTCTCCCACCGTGAGCACCGTGCCTGCCCGCAGGACGCCGACCGCGCTGCCCCCCGGCGTGGCGCGCAACATGGCCGCCGTTCGGACCGTGGTGCGTGCGCTTCCGGACTGCGCCGCGAGGGGCGCGGCCAGTGCGGCGGCGGTGAGCAGCGCACCCATGGCGAGGGTGGAGAGTCGGGACATCGCTGGAAGGGGAGAAAGCCGGGGGGTTAGATTCCGCGCGCTGGACTCCGCGCTCCATATCCGTCCGAGTGTAACACGCCACCCGAACTCCGGCCAAGATGCCCACCGTGCGACCTCGCCCCGTTGTACTCGTGGTGCTCGATGGCTGGGGCCATCGTGAGCAGCGCGAGGGCAACGCGATCGCGCTCGCCAACACGCCCACCTGGGATGCGCTCTGGAAGCACGACGCGCGCACGCTGCTCGACGCATCGGGCCGCGCGGTGGGGCTGCCCAGCGGGCAGATGGGCAACAGCGAGGTGGGCCACCTGAACCTGGGCGCCGGCCGCGTGGTGATGCAGGATCTCGTGCGCATCACCGCGGCCATCGAGGATGGCAGCTTCTTCTCGAACCGCGTGCTGGTGGATGCGTGCCGCCGGGCGGTGTCGAGTGGCGGCACGCTGCACCTGATGGGGCTCGTGGGGCGCGGCGGCGTGCACGCGCACGCGGACCACCTGCAGGCGCTGGTGGATCTCGCGGAGCGCGAGCGGGTACCGCGGGTGGCGATCCACGCCCTGCTCGACGGCCGCGACACGCTGCCCAAGAGCGCGCTGGGCTTCATGCGCGAGCTGGAGGAGTACGTCCGCGGCCGGGCCGTGATCGCGAGCCTGGGTGGACGGTACTACGGCATGGACCGCGACCACCGGTGGGCGCGCACGGAGCTCTGGTATCGCGCCGCGGTGCAGGGCGCGGCGCCGCCGACCACCGATCCGCTGGAGGCCATTCGCCAGGCCTACGACCGCGGCGAGACGGACGAGTTCATCAAGCCCATGACGGTGGTGGACGCGCACGGACGCCCCCTCGCGCCCATGCGCGACGGCGACGTGGTGATCGCGTTCAACTACCGGTCGGACCGCATGCGGCAGATCGTGCGCGCGATCATCGACCCGTCGTTCGACGGCTTCGACGTCACCGGACGGCCGCACGTGTCCACGGTGACGCTGACGCAGTACGACCAGACGTTCGACGTGCCGGTGGCCTTCGCCCCGTCGTCCATGGAGAACATCGTGGCCAAGGTGGTATCGGCGCACGGATTGAGCATGCTCAAGACGGCGGAAACCGAGAAGTACCCGCACGTGACCTACTTCTTCAACGGCGGGCACGAGCCGCCATATGCGGGGGAGGAGCGCATTCTCGTGCCCAGCCAGCAGGTGGCGACGTACGACCTGATGCCACAGATGAGCGCCCCCGGCATCTGCGACGTGCTCGTGGACAGCATCAGGAAGCGCGCGCACGACTTCACCCTGTGCAACTTCGCGAACGGCGACATGGTCGGGCACAGCGGCGTGATGTCGGCCACCATCCAGGCCGTGGAGACCGTGGACGAGTGCCTCACGCGCATCGTGGCGGCGGCGCAGGCCACCGGCGCGCGGCTGCTGGTGACCGCGGACCATGGCAACTGCGAGATGATGATCGACCCCGAGACGGGCGGCCCCCACACCGCACACACCACCAGCCCGGTGCCGCTCGTCATCCTCGACCCGGACGGGGCACGCCCGCTGCGCGGCGGCGGTGCACTGTGCGATGTGGGCCCGACGGTGCTCTCCATGCTCGGCATCGAGCAGCCGGCGGAGATGACCGGCATTGACCTGCGACACCTTGGAGTTACCCAGTGAACCGTGTTCTACGTGGCGTGCTGTTCGCGTCGTCCCTGCTCTGCGTTCCCGTGGCCGCCGTCGCCCAGGTAGGCCACCTGCCCGAGGAGAGCCCCTACCGCGACCTGCCGTACAAGCAGGAGCTGGGGCTCTTCAGCGGCTACTATAACGCGAGCGAGGGCGCCGCCGGCGTGGCGCCGCAGAGCGGCCCGATGATCGGCGCGCGCTACGAGCTGCGGATCGGCGGTCCGGTGCAGTTCATGGCGCGTGTGGTCAACGTCTTCAGCCAGCGCACGGCGCTGGACCCCACCAAGCCGGTCGCCGAGCGCGCCAGCAGCGCGTCCGTGAACCTCGTGCTGGCCGACGTCGGCATCACCGGCAACCTCACCGGACAGAAGAGCTGGCACGGGCTCGTGCCGATTGTCCAGGCCGGGTTGGGCCTCGCCAGCGACTTCCAGAAGGAAGACGTGGGTGGCTACGACTTCGGCACCCCGTTTGCGTTGACGTTCGGCACGGGTTTCCGCTACTCGCGCGGCGATCGGCTGGAGCTGCGCGCGGACGTCACGGACTACCTGTACCAGCTCGAGTATCCCCAGCGGTACTTCGTGGCGAACGGCACGCAGCCACCGATCCTGAATCCCGCGATCACCACCGAGAAGGAGTGGAAGCACAATTTCAACTTCGCGCTCGGGCTCACGTACCACTTCGCCCGTCAGTAGCGGGACGTCTCAGGGCGCCCCGCCGATGCCACCATCGGAGGAGCCATGGCGCACGACTTCGAGAACCTGCACGACATCGAGAGTCTGGATGACGGTGAGCTCCGCGAGCTCGTGCGCGCCCACCTGAGCGACACCGGTGGGCTGGACGTGGACAACATCACGGTGCGCGTGACGGACGGCATGGTGCACCTGATCGGCCGCGTGGGGACCGACGGCGAGCGCCGCATCGCCGAGCGCGCGGTCACCGACGGCCTGGGCATCTCGCGCCTGGCCAACGACCTCGTGGTGGACCAGCTCCGCCGCTCCGAGGCGCCCGAGGACGCCGAGGAGGCGAACGAGCTGGAGAGCACGGGCGACCTGCTGGGCGATCCACCGGAGCAGACCAGCGACACCACCGAGCACCTGCTCGAGGACGAGGACGGCCAGCTCTTCGGCACGGCCGACGTGGGCGAGGCGATCGAGGAGGGGGTGTCCTACTCTCCCCCCGACAGCCCGACGCAGGAGGGACTCAGCGGCACCGACGGCGACGCGGCCGCGGAGAACGAGCGTCACTGATGATCCGCCGGCGGCGGAAGGCCGGCGAGGAGACCACCCGATCTCCCCGCCGGCCTTTCGCGTTCAGTAGGTGCCGCCCAGCAGCACCGCGTTGGCGAACAGCGGCAGCATGCCCCGCAGGAGATCCCGGAAGTTAGGATCGCCGGTGAACCCGATCACGCGCCCGCGGCCGGCCTGCTCCGTCCACAGGAACGGCGTTCCGGCCAGACGAGCCGGCATCTCGGGCCACAGGTAGCCGGCCAGGCGCAGCCGCGGCTGCGCGGCATAGTTGATCACCGCCTCGCCAGGCCGCAGATCCCTGGGCGCCTCGTACACGCGGTCCGAGAAGACGAGCACCGGTATCTCGCCCCCGGCCACCCCGGCGAGCAGCGGCGAGAGCGAGTCGATGGTCGCGCGCACCATCGCGCCGGGCACGTCGCGCTCGGGCAGCGCCGGCTGCGCGCTGTCCGCCGCCGGCGCCTTGCGCAGGCGCAGGCGTGACAGCCCGAGGCTGTCCGACGCGAGCCACTCCGTGGCCGCGTCCAGCGTGATGAGCGTGCCGCCCCCGCGCACCCAGGCCGCTACCCGACCGCGTCCCGCGCTGCCGAGCGCGCGGTCCAGCGCGCCGCGCGACGCGGACGGCACGATGAGCACGTCGAAGTCCGCCAGCGTGCCGCCCGCCACGGCGTCCACGTCGAGCGCGGTGGACGGATAGCCCAGCCGCTGATCGAGCGCGTACCACGCGTAGCCGAACGACTGCCCGGAGATGGGCGCATCGGACAGCAGCGCCACCCGAGGGGCGGTGAGGGGGCGCACGCTGTTGCTCCCCAGATCGGTGCCCTCGTCCACCGCCGCCGACGCCAGCGCGGTCACCCGCGCGCCGGCCGCCGCGGCGCGGCGGCGCACGATCTCGTGGACGCTCGAGTCGTTGGCGCTCACCCGCACCACGAAGGCGCCCAGCGGAAAGCGGGCGTCGCCACTGCGGAACGACTTTGGCGCGTACCACACCCGCACGCTGTCCGAGAGCAGCCCCGCCAGCAGCCGCACGGACGCCTCGCTACCCGGCGCGAAGGCGTAGCCGTGACGCGCCTTCGCGAGCGGCGCCGCGGGCGCCGCGGGGGTGGCGGTGGGCACCAGCTCCGTGGGCCCCACTGGCCCCCCCACACCCCATGCGCGCACCCGGTAGGCGTACGGCAGCGACCAGGCGGTGGCGTCGTAGAACCGCTCCGACTGCCCGGTGCGGCGGCGCTCGAGCTCCTCGGCGATGAAGGCGGAGTCCAGCGGCGCATCGGGCTCCAGCAGTGCCCGGGCGAGCCGCCCCTGCGGCTGCGCGAGGTCCACCACGTAGGTGCCGGCGGCGAAGCGCGCGCGGCCGGGTCGTGCGTCGCCGTACGCCGTGGCCTCGCGCACCTCCACCGCCTCGCGCAGACGCCGCACCGCGATGCCGTTGTCCATGAGGCGACGCGCCAGCGAGTCGGCGCGGCCCTGCTCGTCGCGCTCCAGCACCACGGTGTGCAGCGAGCCGCGCGCGCCATCGGTGACGGCCGAGCGGCGATACGCCAGGTAGTCGCGCACGCGCGCGCTGGCGTGGCTGGCCGTGGTGGTGAGGGTGGCCCATGCCGCCGTGTAGTGGCGGCGCGCGGCTTCCTGCAGCGTGAGCACCGTGCCGTCGCTGCGGCGGATGGCGCCACCGCGGCTCGAGGCCTGCTCGTAGGTCATGCCCACCGCGCCGGCGTACAGCGGCCAGGAGCTACCGTAGCCGGGATAGAACTCGTCGTAACCCTCACGCCGGAAGTACGACCACCCCTCGGCGTCGAAGGCCGCCGCGTTGGAGGCGGCGTAGATGTCCCACCAGGCGCGGATGCCGGGCTGCACGAGCTGGTTGATGGGCTCCATGGCCGGCGGGAAGAAGTACGTGGCATTGGGGCTCATCTCGTGCAGGTCCACCGCCACGTGCGGCCACCACCGCAGCATCGCGGCGATGCGACCGCGCGTCTCCGGATGCGACTGCGCGTACCAGTCGCGATTGAGGTCGAAGTGGTAGTGGCTGGTGCGCGGCCCGGGCCACGTGCCCGCGTGGATGCGCGACGCCGGATGCACCGGCACGCCGAGCGCGGTGCGCATGCGCATCACGTCCTGCACGTGGCGCTCGTGCCCGTCCGGATTCTGCAGCGGGTCGATGAGCACCACCGCGCTGTCGAGGATCATCCGGGTGGCCGCGTCCTGGCCGGCGGCCAGCTGGTAGAGCAGCGCGATGGCCGCTTCGGCGCCGGAGGCTTCGGGCCCGTGCACCGTGAAGCCCAGCCACGCGATGGTGGGCATCCGCGCGGCGAGCTCCGAGAGCTCGGCGTCGGGCGTGCCCACGGGGTTCGCGAGCCGCACCGCCCCACCGCGAATCTGCTCCAGGCGCTGCTGGTTGGCCTCGCTCGTCACGGTCACCATCATCACCTCGCGCCCCTCGAACGTGTGCGCCACGGTATCGAGCTTCACGCGCGGGCTGGCGGCGGCCAGCCGCTCCAGGTACCGCATGAGCACGTGGTGCGGCGTGAAGCGCTCGCCCACTGCGTGGCCGAGTACGGACTGCGGGGTGGGCACGGCCGGGTCGTAGGGGCCGGCGGCGGCCAGGGCGTGCTGCGCGCTCGCCGACGAGCGGCCGAGGGCGAGCAGCAGGATCGGGATGAGGAGGAGTCTTGGCATGGCGGGATGCTACGCGGGGAGGCCGTGCTTGGCTACCAGGGCCCCGCTGCGAGGGTGGTGCGCGCTCCGCGCCGCAGAGCGCTGGCCCGCGGCGCGCGCGCCTGTATCTTCCGCGTACGATGCCCACCGCGCTCCTCACCCGCCGCGTGCGCTTTGCCGCCGCCCACCGCTATCGCCGGCCCGAGTGGGACGACGCCCGCAACGCCGCCGTCTTCGGCCTGTGCGCGCGTCCCAACTACCATGGGCACAGCTACGTGTGCACGGTGAGCGTGGCGGGCGACATCGATCCGGTCACCGGGATGGTGATGGATCTGGGGCTGCTGGATCGGGTGCTGGACGAGGAGGTACGGCAGCGGTTCGACCACCGCAACGTGAACCTCGACGTGCCGGAGTTCGCCGACGGACTGCTCGTGCCCACGGGCGAGAACCTGGCGCGCTTCGTGTTCGAGCGCGTGCAGGCGGGGCTGGGCGGCGCGGCCCGCGTGGTGGAGGTGACGATCGCCGAGGACGACACGCTGAGCGCCACCTATCGTGGGCCCGCGGCCCCACCCGCGTAGCGCCGGGACCGAGCGGTGACCAGCGAGCCGCCGCCCGCGCGGCGCGAGGGCGTCGTCACCGGCGTCATCCTCGCCGGCGGGCGCGCCCGGCGCCTGGGTGGGCTGCCCAAGGGGCTGGAGTCCGTGGGCGGGGAGCGGATACTCGACCGTGTGGCCCGCGCGCTGGGCGCCGCCACCGACGGCCTGCTGATCGTCGCCAGCCATCCGGACGCCGACCGCTGGCTGCCCGGCGTGCGCCGCGTGGCCGACGAGTGGCCGGGCGCAGCGGGCCCGCTCGTGGGTCTCCAGGCGGGGCTGCGCCACGCCGGGTCGGACGTCCTGGTGGTCGCCTGGGACATGCCATTCGTGACGACGGCGCTGCTGGAGCTGTTGCGCCGCCGCGGGCAGGGCGCCGACGCCGCGCTGCCCGAGAGCACCGGGGCCAGCGGCGTGGAGCCGTTGTGCGCGTGGTACGCCGCCCGCTGCCTGCCGGCCGTGGAGGCTGCGCTCGCCAGTGGGGAGCGGCGAGCCGACGCGCCCCTCGCGGCACTGCGCGTGGCGCGCGTGCCGCGCGCCGAGCTGGCCGGGGTCGCTCCGGCAGGCCACGTGGACCGGATGCTCGGCAGCGTGAACACGCCGGCCGACCTGGCGAGCGCGCGGGCGTACGCCCGCGCGCTCGCCGAGCGCCACGCCGGGGCCGGCGACCCGTGAGCAAACGGCGCCGCGGCGTTACCTTGATCGCACCCCACCTCGACGCCCTTCACCCACGACGGTTCGCGTGATCCCCACCATCAGACTGTGCGGCCTGGCCGCGGTGGCCGCCTGCCTGGGCTGCGCCGGCAGCGCGCGCCCCACGCCCACGCCCACGCCGGACGCGCGCACCTCGCTGCGCCTGGCCATCGACTCCATGGTGTCGCAGCCGCAGTGGCGCAACGCGCACTGGGGCATCCTGGTGGTGGATCCGGCGCGTGGCGACACGCTCTACTCGCGCAACGCGGGCAAGCTGTTCATGCCGGCGTCCAACATGAAGGTGATCACCGGCGCCGTGGCGCTGCAGCAGCTCGGCGCCGACTACCGCTACCGCACCACGGTGGCCGCGCGGCGCACGGGCACCGGCCCGCTGGTGCAGGGCGGCGTGCTGCGCGGCGACCTGGTGGTGATCGGACGCGGCGACCCCACGGTGAGCGATCACATGCGCGGCGACGCCATGGCGCCCATGCGCGAGATGGCGGACTCGCTGGCACGCCTGGGCGTGCGCCGGGTGGCCGGCCGCCTGGTGGCCGACGGCTCGGCCATCCAGGGCCCGGAGCTGGGCTGGGGATGGGCCTGGGACGATCTCGACTACCCCTACTCCGCTGGCGTCTCCGGGCTGTACCTGAACGAGGGCTTCACGCGCGTGGTGGTGGTGGCCGGCGCGCGGCCCGGCGACCGGGCGGCGGTGCGCACGGCGCCGCTGGCCAGCCTGCCCGCGGTGATCTCCAACGTGACCACCGTGGCGCGGCCCGCCGGCGACGCCCGGCTGGAGGAGCCCGCGCTGGTGCGCGACTCCACGTCGGGCTCCATCGTGGTGACCGGCGCCGTGGCCGCGGGCGACAGCGTGGTGCTGGACATCACCTACGCGGACCAGCAGGCGGCCTACCTGGCCGCGCTGGAGTATGCGCTGCGCGGCCGCGGCATCGTGGTGGCCGGCGGGCTGGACGCGCACCCCGACGGCGGCGCGGTGCCGGTGACGGACACGCTGTTCACCATGCTCTCGCCCTCGCTGCGTGAGATCATGCCGGCGCTGCAGAAGCCGTCGCAGAACCAGATCGCCGAGCTGCTGCTCAAGACGCTGGGGCTCGAGAAGACCGGCGTGGGGAGCGCGGACAGCGGGCGCCGGGTGGTGGAGCGCCAGCTCGCCGCGTGGGGCGCGGACACCGCCGGCTTCGTGATCCGCGACGGCAGCGGCCTCTCCCGGCACGACTACCTGTCGCCGGAGACGCTGGTGCGCGTGTTCGCGGCCATCCAGTCGCATCCCGACTTCATGCTGTTCTACGACGCGCTTCCCATCGCCGGGGTGGACGGCACCATCCGCGGGCGCATGAAGACCGGGGCCGCGTACAACAACGTGCGCGCGAAGACCGGCTTCATCGACCGTGCGCGCTCGCTCTCGGGCTACGTCACCACGGCCGACGGGCACCGCCTGATCTTCAGCATGCTCGCCAACAACTGGACCCTGCCCACCCGGGCGGTGGAGCAGGTCCAGGATGCCGTCGCGCAGCGTCTGGCCTCGCTGTCGCTGCAGTAGCCGGCCGATGCTGCCGCTGGCGCACGCGGTGGCGCAGGTGATGGCGGAGCTGCGGCCGCTACCGTCGGTGGAGCTCCCGCTGGCCGACGCCGCCGGCTGCGTGCTGGCCCAGGCGGTGGTGAGCCCACTGGACCTGCCGCCGTGGGACAACGCGGCGATGGACGGCTACGCCGTGCGCGCGGCGGACGTCGCGGGCGCCTCGGCCGAGCACCCGGTGACGCTCCGCGTGATCGAGACCATCGCGGCGGGCGGCGCCCCCGCGCGCCGGGTGGGCGTGGGCGAGGCCGCCGCCATCATGACCGGCGCGCCGGTGCCGGCGGGCGCCGACTCGGTGGTGCGCGTGGAGGACACCGACGGCGGCGTGGAGCGCGTGGTCATTGGCGCCGGCCGCGACGCGGGGCGCAACATCCGCCCGCGCGGAGAGGACGTGCGCGAGGGCGAGGCCGTGCTCCCCGCCGGCATCGAGCTGCGGGGAGCGCAGCTCGGGCTGCTCGCCTCGGTGGGCGTGGCGCGGCCCCTGGTGCACCGGCGCCCGCGCGTGGCGCTGCTCTCGAGCGGTGACGAGCTGGTACCGGTGGAGCGGTTCGCCGAGGTGCGCGATGGGCGGCGCATCGTGGGATCCAACGCCTACGCGCTCGCCGCGCTGGTGCGCGAGGCCGGCGGCGAGGTGGTGGACCTGGGCATCGCCCCCGACGCCCCCGCCGCCCTGCGCGAGCGTGTGCGCGCGGCACGGGGCTGCGATCTGCTGGTGACCACCGCCGGCGCGAGCGTGGGTGCGCACGACTACACGCGCCGGGTGCTCGACGAGCTGGGCGCGGAGCTCCGGTTCTGGCGCGTGCGCATCCGGCCCGGGGCGCAGCTCGCCTTCGGCGTGCTGGACGGCATGCCCTGGCTGGGGCTCCCCGGCAACCCCGTGTCGGCGCTGGTCACCTTCGAGCTGTTCGCGCGCCCCGCCATCCGCCGCATGCTGGGTCACCGGCACGCGTTTCGCCGCCCGGTGACGGTGCAGCTCGCGGAGCCGCTGCGCACGGCGGGCGGCGCGGACTTCCTGCTGCGCGCCGTGGTGGAGCGCGACGTCGGGGGGGCGTACGTCGCCCGGCTCACGGGGCCGCAGGGGTCCGGGATGCTCAGCTCCATGGCGCGCGCCAATGCCCTGCTGGTGGTGGATGCCGCCACTCCCACGCTCGACGCCGGCGCCCGCGTGCCGGCCCTGCTTCTGGGCGACGACGCATCGTTCGCCGCCGACTTTTCCCTGCACTGAGATGACCGTGGACGAGAGTGTGGACACGCTGGACGCGCGCCTGCGGCGTGACTTCGTGGTGACGGACCTGGACGTGCCGATCGGCGAGGCCACGTTCAGCCTGGTGGTGCCGCGGAACTCGGACGACCTGATCCGCGAGGAGGACTACGTGCGGGACGAGCGCCTGCCGTACTGGGCGGACCTCTGGCCGTCGTCGCGCGCGCTGGCCGCGCACATGCTGGCGAGCGATGGCCGCGGCCGCCGGCTGCTGGAGCTGGGATGCGGCGCGGGCCTGGTGGCGGCCGCGGCGGCGCGCGCGGGCTACGAGATCCTGGCCACCGACTACTACGAGGACGCGCTGGACTTCGCGCGCGTGAACGCCACGCGCAACACTCCCGGGGCCGACGACCGGTTCGCGGTGCGGCACGTGGACTGGCGGGCGTTTCCGGAGGATCTGGGCACGTTCGACGTGGTGGTTGCGTCGGACGTGCTGTACGAGCAGGAGTATGGGCGGCTCGTCGCGGCGGCGATCGCGCGCACGCTCGGGCCGGAGGGGCGGGCGATCATCGCCGATCCGGGTCGGATTGCCGCGGATGATTTCGTGCGGGAATGCGGGGTGCTGGGGCTCATCGTCCCGCCACCGACGGAGGTGCCGTACGTGGACGGCGAGATCAGGCAGCGGATCCGGTTGTACGAGATCCGGTGGGGGGTGGGCGAGTAAGCGCCCGAGGCACACGCCGCGGATGGCTCCGGGCGGCCGCCGGACCCTCGACGGCCGCCGCGGCTGCAGATCGCGACGAGATGGAGAGCAGATGAAGAACGCGGACCGACTGCTGGGCAGCCGGTCCGCGTTCAGGGCGGTGCAGTGGTTCCCCCGATCCCTACCCGCGACTCGCGGCCGCCTGCACCTCGCCGTTCACCGCCAGCCGGCCGGCCACGAGCTCCGCGATGTCGAGCACCGGCACCTCGCGGTCCGTGGTCTTCACGCCGTCGCTCAGCATGGTCATGCAGAACGGGCACGCCGACGCGATGGCCTGAGCGCCGGTGGCCATCAGCTCCTCGGTGCGCTCCACGTTGATACGCTTGCCGGTGTTCTCCTCCATGAACATCCGGCCGCCGCCGGCCCCGCAGCACAGGCCCCGGTCCCGCGTGCGCGGCGGCTCCACGATGTTCAGCTGCGGCAGCGCCTTGCGCAGCGACGCCCGCGGCGCGTCGTAGATGTCGTTGTAGCGGCCCAGGTAGCACGAGTCGTGATACGTGACCGTCAGCTCCGACCCGTCCTCCGACAGCGGGATGCGCCCCTCGTCGAGCAGACGCTCGATGTAGGTGGCGTGGTGGATGACCTCGTAGTTGCCCCCGAGCTGCGGATACTCGTTGCCGATCTGGTGCAGGCAGTGCGGACAGATGGTGACGATGGTCTTCACCTCGTACCGGTCCAGCGTCTCGATGGTCTGCTTCGCGAGGATCTGGTAGAGATACTCGTTGCCCAGGCGCCGGGCCGGGTCGCCGTTGCAGTTCTCCTCCTTCCCGAGGATCGCGAAGTCGATGTTGGCTGCCTTCATGATCCGGGCGAAGGCCACCGCGATGCGCTTGGAGCGGTCGTCGAAGGAGCCCATGCAGCCCACGAAGAAGAGCACGTCCGGCCGGTGACGGCGCTCCAGCATCTCGGCCATCGTGTTGATCTCCAGCCCCTCGGCCCACGCCGCGCGGTCCGCCGGGTTGAAGGCCCACGGCGAGCCGTAGCGCTCCATGGCGTCGAACGCCGGCTGCACCTCGGGCGGAAAGCGCGACTCCATGAGCACGAGATTGCGCTTCATCTCGTTGATGATGTCCAGCTGGTCGATGGACACCGGGCATTCCTGCACGCAGGCGCGGCAGGAGGTGCACGCCCACAGCTCCTCTTCCGTGATGTAGTTGTCGAGCAGGCGGTTGCCCAGCACCAGCTGCGCCGCCTCGTTGGGCGCGGCGCCGTCGTCGGGGCGGTAGTCGCCGGGATCACCCACGGCCACGGGCGCCAGCTCCGCGAGCCGCCGCCGGGAGTCGATCATGATCTTGCGCGGGCTGAGCGGCTTGCCGGTGATGTTGGCCGGGCACGCCGCCGTGCAGCGGCCACACTCCGTGCAGGAGTAGCCGTCCAGCAGGTTCTTCCACGTGAGGTCGGTGACGTCGGCCGCGCCGAACTGCTCGGCGCCCTCCGCCTCCAGGTCCATGGGCCGCATGGCCCCCTTCACGCCCGGGCCGCTCGTGTTGGAGAGGTAGACGTTGGGCAGCGAGACGATGACGTGGAAGTGCTTGGAGTACGGGAGGTAGTTCAGGAACGCGAGCACCAGCAGCCCGTGCGCCCAGAAGTTCGCCTCGAGCCCCACGTGCTGCACCGCCACCGGTAGCGCCGCGGACGCCAGGCTCAGGCCGTACGCGAGGGGCCGGAACCATCCCACCGTCCCGGGCTCCAGCGCGCCCTCGAAGCCGCCGTACAGCAGGAGCGTCACCATGAGCACCGCGATCATCGACAGGATGAGGATCGCGTCGCCCGAGTGCACGTGATCGCCCTGCAGGCGCCGGGGCCTGACGACGATGCGGCGGTAGAGGAGCACGCTCACCGCCACGAGCACGAAGACGGCGAAGGCCTCCTGCGACAGCGTGTACACCCAGAACAGCGGCGCCGGCAGGAAGTTGCCGTAGCTGAAGCCGGACACCACGCCGCGGATGAGCAGCTCCGTGGTGCCCGCGCCGAGCACCACGAAGCCCCAGAACACGAACGCGTGCAGCGGCCCGGCCACCTTGTCGCGCAGGATCTTGGTCTGCAGGAACCCGATCGAGATCAGGTTCCCCAGCCGTGTCATCGGATGATCGCTGCGGTTCTCCGGACGACCGACGACCAGCATGTAGCGCATGGCGCGCTGCATGCTGAACGCGAAGAATCCGGCGGCCAACACGATGAAGACGAGAAAGACGACGTTCGCGAGCGTCATGATCCAGCCTCAGGAGGGTTCACTCGCCGGTTCGGCCAGCGGCCGGCGGCCAGGCGCGATCAGCCGTGCTTCCGCGCCTCGCGCACCGCGGCGGTGAGCGCCGGAACGACTTCGAACACGTCGCCCACGATGCCGTAGTCGGCGATCTTGAAGATCGGCGCGTCCTTGTCCTTGTTGATCGCGACGATCGTCTTGGACGTGCGCATGCCGGCCAGATGCTGGATGGCGCCGGAGATCCCCACGGCCACGTAGAGATCCGGACTCACCACGCGTCCGGTCTGCCCGATCTGGTCGGTGTGCGGACGCCAGCCGTCGTCGGTGACGGCGCGCGTGGCGCCCACCGCGGCGTTGCCGAACGCATCGGCCAGATCTTCCACGAGCTTGAAGTTCTCGGCGGCCTTGAGCCCGCGGCCGCCGCTCACGATCACCGGCGCATCGCCCAGATCGAGCTTGCCGGTGTTCCCCACCCGGGTCTCGGTGGTCACGACGCGGGACGCCGACGGATCACCCACCGGCTGCGCCGTCTCCACGGTGCCCTGCCCCGCCTTCTCCACCGGCGTCACCGCGGCCGTGCGGAGCGAGACGATGGCCGGACGACTGGTCATGGCGAGGGTGGCGATCACCTTGCCGGTGTTCACCGGGTGCTGCACCACCAGCGCGTCGCCCTGCATCTCGAATCCGGTCACGTCGGCGGCCAGTCCCACGCCCAGCTTGGCCGCCACCCGCGGCGCGAGATCGCGCCCCTGCGCCGATGCGGCGAAGAACACCACGTCGTAGCCGCCGCTCGTCACGCGGTCGGCCACCAGCGCCGCGGCGGCCTCGGGGTTGTAGTGCGCGAAGGCGGCGTGCTCCACCACCGTGATCACGTCGGCGCCGTGCGCCGCGAGCTTCGGCGCCTGGGCGGCGATGCCCGGCGCGCCCACCAGCAGCGCGTGCACCTGCCCACCCGACTGGTCGGCGAGCTGGCGCGCCGCGGTCACCGTCTCCAGCGCCGCCTTGCGCAGCTCTCCGCCGCGCGCTTCCGCGAATGCGAGCACGTTCGCCATCACATCACCTTCGCTTCGGTCTGGAGGAGTCGCACGAGCTCGGGCACCACGGCGGCCCCCTCGCCCAGGATACGGCCAGCGGCACGCTCGGGCGGGAGTGCCATGCCCTGCACCGTGACCTGCTCGGCGCCGGCGGCGGCCGGCTTCACTTC
>DATANT010000062.1:0-4083 GCA_036266115.1 Gemmatimonadaceae bacterium
GCTTCGGCGGCAGCTCGATGAATTTCGCGAACTGGAAGAGCCGGACCGGCTTCGGCGACAGCCACGGCGGGTCGATGCCCTCGGGCACCAAGGTCGTGGTGCGGCCCAACAAGTACGAGGCGGGCCGGGCGAACGTGATCATCTACAACTGGAGCGGCGCTGGTGCCGTGAGCGTGGACCTCTCCGGTGTGCTCAAGTCGGGTGAGCGCTACGCCATCCGCCCGGTGCAGAAGCTGTTCGACAGCCCGGTGGCCAGCGGCACCTACGGCGGCGGCTCGGTGAGCGTCCCCATGGGCCCGTACGCGGCTCCGCGTCCGGTGAGCGGCTTCCTCCGCACGCCACCCGCGATGGGCTCGAACTTCAACGTGTTCGTGGTGACGAAGGAGTAGCGTCACCGGATAGCCGAACACGCAGCATTCCGAGTACGACCGCGGGGTCGAGCCAGCAACACCGGCTCGACCCCGCGGTCACGTTCGGGGGCCGGCTCGGCGCTCGCCCTCCGCGGCCGCCGGATGGGCGCGGGCACCAATCGCGGCGTAGAGCGCGAGCAGGCGATCGGCCAGCCCGTCCACGGCGTAGAGTCGCTCCACGCGCGCGCGACCGCGGCAGCCGAGCTCCAGGCGGAGTGCAGGATCGCCTGCCAGCCGCACCATCGAGCGAGCCATGGCGTCCACGTCGCCCACCGGCGTGACGTAGCCCGTGACACCGTGCTCCACCACGCGGCCAGCATCTCCCACGTCGCTCGTGACTACCGGCAGACCGCCCGCCATCCCCTCGAGCAGCACGTTGGGGAAGCCCTCCCACGACGACGTCAGCGCGAGCGCGTCCACACCGCGCAGGATCGCGGGCACGTCGTCGCGGCGGCCGAGGAACTCGATGGCCCCGTCCGGCAGCGCCGCGGCGGCCGTGCGGAGCGCCGCGAGCTCGGGGCCGTCGCCCACCACCACCCCACGCACCGCCGCCCCCTGGGCGCGCGCGCCGGCCACCGCGGCCACGAACCGGTCCATCCGCTTGCCCCGCCCCACCGTGCCCACGATCGCCACGCGGAGCTCGCCCGCGGGTGACACGTGGCGCCGGGCGCCACCGGCCGCCCGGTCGAAGGCCTCGAGGTCGATCACGTTGGTCAGCAGGCGCACCGTCTCGCTCCGCCGGCCGAGTCGCACCGCCTCGGCGCGGGCGGCCTCGGAGTTGACCACCAGCGCCGTGCCGCAGCGCAGCAGGGCGGGACCCCAGCCGCCGCTACCCGCGGCTTCGGATGCGACGGTATTTCGCACCGCGCCCAGCGACCGCGCACCGCAGGCACGGGCGCCAAGGGCCGCGTACAGGTTGGTGTAAAAGTGAGCGGACTGCACCACGTCGGGACGCCACCGCCGGAGCGCCGAGGCGATGGCGACCAGCCGGGTGGCCGGCGAGCCGCGCCGCCCGACGGGCACCGGTGCAATGCCCTGAGCCGTGAGGGACGCCTCGTGGTACTCGCCCGAGCCCAGGCAGAGCACCCGTACCGGCACGCCCGCGCGGTGCAGCGCCAGCGCCATGTAGACGAGCTGCTTCTCCGCGCCGCCCTGCCCCAGCGTGCCGGCCAGGAAGGCGACGCGCGGCCGCTCAGCGATATCCACTGCGCCCGTCGAGCGGAGGCAGCGGCGGCGCCTCGCGCCGGGGGTCGGCGCCGCGGCCAGGGAGCACGCTGCCCGGCGCACGGAGCCAGGGTGCCGAGTACACCAGCGCCGTGAAGCCGCAGACCAGGAACCAGAGCGGCTTGGATTGGAACTCGGTGCTGAGCAGCGCGAGACCGAGCACGCCGGTCGTCAGCACGCCGAGCAGGCGGAGGATGCGCTCGCGACGGCGCCGGGCGACCAGGTAGAACGAGACCACCCAGGCCATGAGCAGCGTGATGCCGACCACGCCGTTCTCGGCGAGCACCTTGATCCAGCCCGAGTGCGCGCTGAACTCGCGCCCTCGCTTGAACGACACGCCGGCTTCGAGCGGCAGATCCCGCCATGCGATATCGAAGCCGCCGGTACCCACACCCATGGGTTGGTGACGGAACATGTAGATGCCCCCCATCACCAGCTCCGACCGGCCGTTGGTGCGCGCCGAGAGCGAATAATCGCCGCTCAGATCGTGCTCGCGGGTGAGCATCTTCCGGATGCGGTGCAGCGAGTTGGCCTCCAGGTCCCCGAACCGCGCGATGGAGACCGCCGCGATCACGGCGCCGATGGCGATGGCGAACGCCCGCATGGGCACGCTGGGCAGGATCAGCATCATCACGAAGACGCAGAACAGGCCGATGAGGAGGCTGCCGCGGCTGCCGCTCAGGAAGATGCTGACCAGAACGACGCTCGCCACCGCGAGGATGCCGAGCTGGCGCAGGCGCCGGCGGCCCGCGGCCACGGAGGCGAAGCAGGCCGCGACGAGCCCGCCGACCAGCGAGAGCGCCCAGGCGTTGGCGTTGATGCCCGGCAGCTGATTGCGGTGCACGTAGTAGCTCAGGCCCATGGCTGCCGCCATCAGCACGCCGTTGAAACCCGCCCAGTACCACGCCTCGCGCGAGGGCGCGGCGCGCAGCGTGTAGTAGAGCAGCCCCATCGCCGACACCGCGGCGATCATCTGTTGCTCGCCCTCCGCCAGGTCCGGCGTGACGAGCAGCCCCCAGCCAAGGGTGAGCAGCAGCAGTTGCAGCAGCCGGGTATGCGGGTCGCGCACCCGGAGCAGTGTGGGCGCGGCGATGAGCGCCACGAAGAGCAGCGCGTAATTGAAGCTGTTCCAGCGAAACAGCCCCCCGGTCATGATGTAGACCCGCGCCGGCGCGTCGGACACGCACAGGATCGTGATCCCCATGAGCCCCACCGCCGGCAGCCGGATGCCGATCATCATGCCGGCGAATCCGACGAGCACGAGCAGCTTGAACGGCAGCGCGAAGCCGACCAGCACGCTCGTGGTCCAGGCCACGATGATGATGAGCGCGAAGGCCATGCCCCAGTGGGCGACCGTGCGGTCGTCGGCGACGACCACGGCCCGCGTGCGACGCGGGCGATACGGCAGGCGGACAGCCGTGCTGCTCATGGAAACGCTGGGCGCAGGGGAGCGATGGGCGTGGCCCACTGCTCGGAGCAGTGACGGCCGATCTCGTCCGCCCACCGCTCCAGTGTATGTGCCTCCGCGTAGTCGCGACAGCGGCGGCGCATGGCGGGCAAGTCGAGGTCGCCAGAGAGCGCCGTACGGAGCGCGGCGAGCAGTGCCACCGCATCGCCGGCCGGCACCAGCCAGCCCCGCTCCCCGTCGTCACCCACGACGGCCCGCGCGGCGCCGATGTGCGACGCGATGAGCGGCACGCCGTACGCCATGGCATCCAGCCACGCCTTGCTGAAGCCCTCGGTGAGCGACGGCTGCACGCAGAGGTCGGCGCGCGCCAGCCGCGCGCCCAGGGCGGTGCGGTCCAGCTGGCCGGTCAGCTCCACCAGATCACCGCAGCCCAGCTCGCGCACAAGCGTCTCCAGGCGCCCCCGCTCTGGTCCATCGCCAATGAGCGTGAGTCGGGGTGCCATCGAGCGGTCGCCGCCGGCGAGCTCGGCCACGGCGCGCACGAGGAGCGGCAATCCCTTCTCTGGCGAGAGCCGGCCCACGAAGACGAGGTGTGGTGGAGCGCCGAGCGGGCGATCCAGCTCCGGCACCGCGGCGTCGAGCTCGCGACGCGAGACGGCGGTCGCGAAGATCCACCGCACGCCGGGCGCCGGCGGCGCGGCATCCTGGCCGGTGGCCAGCACCACGTTGCGGCCGCCGGCACACCGCCGCAGCAGCCAGCGGGTGAGCTTCTCCACGGCGGTGGTCTGCGAGTTGGTCTGCCAGGAGCCGCCGTAGCGCGCCACCACGCGCTTGCGCCACAGGAGCGCGAGCATCAGCGCGAGCAGCGGCATGTCGCCCGGCAGCGGCACGTGCACCACGTCCGCCCGGCGGATGTGCCGGGTGAGCATGACGACGTAGTACGGCAACCAGAGCAGCACGTCGAGCTTGCGCCGCAGGTCCTGCCCGACGGGCCGGCGCAGGAGGACCACCCGCGCGTGCGCGGGAAGCGGGAGCCCGCCG
>DATANT010000063.1:0-3017 GCA_036266115.1 Gemmatimonadaceae bacterium
GGCGGCGCGCACGACTCCGCTCGGGATGTCGGCGCCCTCGACCAGTGTCTCGCTCGGACGGTCGAGTGCCGCGTTGAGTCGCGCGAGCGCCGCACGGCGGGCTTCGGCGAGCGCGATGGCATCCTGCGCGACCTGGGTCGCGGCGGCACGAGCGGCGAGCACGTCGCGCTGGTCGGTGGTGCCGGCGGCGTAGCGCGCCTCGGTGGCGGGGATGAGCGCGCCGAGCACGGCCTGCGTGCTCGCCGCGCGGCCGACGGCGCGATTCAGGAAGGCCAGCTCGTAATACGCCTCGCGGATCTCGCGGACGACCGTGACGCGCGCTGCATCGAGGTCGGCCAGCGCCGCGGTGACCTCCGCCTCCGCGGCGCGCGTCATGAGTCCGAGCTTGCCGGGGTAGGGGATGGTCTGCTCGACGCCGACCATCTTCATGGTCATCTCGTCGGCGAAGCTGGGCGCCGTCACCGGGAGGTTCTGCACCCCGGCCATGAGCATCGGGTCGGGCCGGGCGCCGGCAGGGGCGACCCGAGCGCGCGCGGCGTCCACCCGCGCGAGGGCGGCGCGCACGGCGGGGCTCGAGGCGGTGGCGGCCGCCACGAGCGAATCGAGCGCGCCATCGGGTGTGATCCTGAGCTCGAGTGGAGGAGCCGGCGGGGAGCCCCGGGTGGGGGTGACCTGGGCGGCGACCGCGAGGGGAACGAGCGCGAGAGCGAGGCCGCACGCGGCGGCCAGAGTGTTGATCGGCATGAGGTCCAGGGAGAGTCCACCGCGCACCATCGACCGCCGGCAGTCGCCGAGCCGGGTACGCACACGCTGCCCTCGCCAGCCAGTGGGCCAGCGAGGCTCGTCGCACGGCATCCGCACCCGAGAATCAGGGGAGCGGATGGAGACGTGGGTGGACTACGCTCTGGGAGGTGGGAGCTCCGGCGCGCGCACGACCGAAGCCGGCGACAGCACGGAGAGCGAGGACCGGTCGGTCACTCGGGGCGCAACATCCGGCGTCGGCTGCGCGGCCGTGGCGAGCGTCGCGGGCGCGCAGGACGTACCGTGGCAGCCAGCAGGCGCCCACGGGATCGGACACGGCTGGGCCGGCGTGGGGCTCTTGCCCGACGAGGGACCAGCCGGCATGGCGTCGGGACAGTCACCGAGCGCGTCGGCGGCTGGTGCGGGCGTGGCGATGGTGTGGGCGACCACCGCGTCACTCGGCGGTTGGAGGTCGCCCATGCCCATCATGCCCGGCATCGTGCACGCGTAGCCGCTGCTCACCAGGACGAGTTCGGTGAGCAGGAGCGCCATGAAGATGGCGGTCAGGCGGCGCAGGCGGGCCATGGTCACAAGGATAGCGCGAGCCCCTGAACGCGCCAAGCCCCGAACGCGGCGGAGCGCCCCGGCGTCACGGGCGCATGCAGCATGACAGTCGTCGGTCACATCACCGTCAGCAGCATCCGTCGCCGCCTGGCTGCATCGGTGGGCACGGCACGTCGCCGTACGAGCAGAAGACGCAGCAGTCGCCCGGCTGGGGACGGAGCAGCGCGTGGCACACCGTGCACTCGTGGAGGAGCACGCACGCGTCGGTCGGCATGACGAGCGACTCCGCATGCCCGCATGCCGGACAGGTGAGTGTGGAGCGGAGCTTCACGGCGCGAGCCCGGCGGCAGCACGCGGCCAGTACATGATGACTGCGACCCCGGCGAGGCAGAGCGCGCCGCCGACGACCGACGGTACGTCGGGGCGGTGGCCGTCGATCCACCAGCCCCAGAGCAGCGAGAGCACGACGAATACCCCGCCGTACGCGGCGTACACGCGACCGAAATCGTAGCCCGCTGGCTGCAGCGTCGGCAACACGCCATACAGGAAGAGGATCAATCCTCCGAGTGCACCGAGCGCGACGCCGCGACCGTCGCGCAGCCAGAGCCAGACGAGATACCCGCCGCCGATCTCACAGAGGCCGGCGACGAGGAAGAGCAGTACGGATTGCGCGATGTGCATCGGCTGGCGATCAGGTGGTGGGTGAGACAGCGGGACGGGACTTCGCCGCGTCCGGGCGGCGCGCGCCACGGCCGAGGGCGAGTGTGACCGGCGAGGCCGCGGCAGCCGGGCCGGGGAGACCGCAGCCGGCGTCGCCGTCGATCACGCAGTTCTCCACTCGCAGGCAGCCGCAGCGCATGCCCTCCTGGAGCGCGTGCTGCATCCGCTGCGCATCCGCGATGAGCGCGTCGAGCTCCGAGACCTTCTGCTCGGCGAGCACCCGCCACCGTTCGGCCGGCGGCACCTCGGCGCCAAACCCGTGGAAGAGCGTGCGGATCTCCGAGACCGTGAACCCTGCGCGCTGCGCGAAGCGGAGGGTGGCGATGAGCTGGACCGTGTTCGGGGGGAAGCGGCGGTACCGGCCCGCGCGCGCGGCGGGCGGGAGGAGGCCGACGCTCTCGTAGTAGCGGATCGCCGAGGTCCGGACGCCCGCGCGGGCGGCGAGCTCGCCGATGGAGAGCGTCGGCAGCTCGGGCTCAGGGGACGGGGAGGGAGAGCGCGGCACGGGTGACTCCAGACTGGACGGGGGCGAGCGAGCGCTGCCCCTTGCTTTCAAGTGCGCTTGAAACGCTACCATGTACCAGGACGGCGCACAACCGCGCCCGCCGCGGCTCGCCGCCGCGCTCCCCCTGCGAGCGTACGTGAATCCGGAGTTCGTGAACCAGGCATCGAAGTTCGCAGGACGCGACACGTGCGCCGCGCTCAGCCGGCATCGGGCATGGCGGGCGGTGCGCTCGCTCGTGCTGCTCGCCGCCGGCACGTTCCTCCTGGCCGTGATGGCCCGGGTGGCGACCGCGCAGCCCGCCCCGGCCCCGGCGTCCCTCGTGCTGGCCGCGCTGGACCGTCCCGTCGAGGTGGAGCTGCGAAGTGCGGCGCGGGCGGTCGCACCGGGCGACACCGTGCCTGTCGCCATCCGCCTGCGTCCCGACCCCGGCTGGCACACCTACTGGCGGCATGCCGGCGACGTCGGGAGCGCGCCGGTCGTGACCTGG
>DATANT010000064.1:0-2103 GCA_036266115.1 Gemmatimonadaceae bacterium
AGCGGTCGGCGAACGCCTGGTCGCCGCTCACCCGGGCGAACACCGTGCGGACGTCGGCCAGCGTGTACGGCCGCTCGGTGGCGCCGTGCACGCGCCAGAGCTCGCGCATGACGTCGTCCAGCGTGCGGCCGCGCTGGCGCAGCTCCAGGTCCAGGGCGAGCGCCACTCCCGCGCCCCACGTGTAGTACGAGAGGAAGGTGTTGGCCTTGTTCTGTGGATCGATGGAGACGGCGGCGTCCACGAACGGCGCCTGCTGGCTCATCTCCACCGGCGAGAAGTAGCGGCGCCCCGGCGCGTTGGTCACCGCGTTCACCGTGCCGCCCACGGTGCGCGCGAAGCTGTCGAGCGGGGTGAGCCCGGCGCGCGCGATGAGCAACGGGGTGTAGTACTGCGTGAACCCCTCGGCCAGCCACAGCTCGCCGCTCATGTTCTCGCGCTCGAAGTCGAACGGCTCCAGCGTCCGCGGGCGGATGCGCTCCACGTTCCAGGCGTGCATGAACTCGTGCGACACCGTGCCCAGGTTGGCCATGGCGCCGGTGGCCAGCGGGCGGGTGCTGGAGAGGATGGTGCTGTTGCGATGCTCCATGCCGTCGCCGCTGGCCCACGGCAGATAGTCGGCGATGAAGGTGTAGCTGTGCGTGTCGAAGCGCGGCAGCTCGCCGAACACGCCGATGGCCTCGCGCACCACCCGCTGCGTCATCTCGGCGAAGCGGTCCACCTCCTGGGTGGTGCCCAGATGGTGCACCGCCAGGCGGATCACCGGAGCCTCGCCGCCGTAGGGCCAGGGCTCCGTCCACTCGCGCAGGTCGTGGGCGCTCAGCTCCGTGGGGCTGTCCAGGAAGTACTGCAGCCCGGGTGCGGTGAAGGTGTACCGGTCGCGCGTGGGAAAGAGCTGCGTGGCCACGCGCCACGAGGAGTCGAGCGGGGCGAAGGTGACGCGGATGGGGCGCGCGTCCAGCCCGCGCGCCCACATGAAGGTGGCCGGGATGTTGAGGTGCGCGTGCGAGCGGTCGATGGCGGCGTAGGTGCCGTCGGCGCGGTCGCCGAAGAGCGTGTACGTCACCGTCACCGTGCCGTCGTGGCCGCGGACGTCCCACTGATGCGGGTTGGGCCGCGTGACCTCGAGCCGGCGCCCCCGCGAGTCCACCGCCTGCACCGCGTACACGTTCTTCGCGAACTCGTGCAGCGCGTAGCGCCCCGGCGAGCTGCGGCTCATGCGCAGCGCCAGCGGGCCGGAGGGCAGCGCGCGAAAGGTGGCGGTCACCCGCGCCTCGTGGTGCTCGGCGTTGGGGAACGCGATGGCGTACTCCACCGGCGGCTGCGCCGGCGCCGTGGCGGCTGGGCGCGTGCGCGGCGCCGGGCGCGTGCGCTGGGCGGTGGCGGAGACGGGCAGGACGAGCGCGACGAGGGCCGCGAGCAGGAGATGCTTCATGGCGGGACGAGAGACGAGGAGGGGCACGACGGCGGCGCGCGGGCGCGGCGTCGCACAGGGACCGCTGGTATTGTGGCGCGGCACCCGCCTTCCCGCCATGAGGGCGGCGGTCGCGGTGGGCGCGATGCGTGCAGTAGCCTGAGCCGCGGCATCGGTGGCAGGGCGCGAACGGCGGCAGCGGCGCCGCGCTGCCCGCGCCAGGCTCGTGTGGCCCGGCGCCCCAACCCTATCCATCACTCACATCGGCACCGACCATGGCCAAGATTTCCAGAGACGAGTTGATCGCGGGCCTCAACGAGGACCTGCAGGGCGAGTTCGGCGCGGTGATCATGTACCGGCTCTTCGCGAGCATGGTGCAGGGCCCGTATCGGCAGGAGCTGCGCTCCTTCTTCGCGAGCGAGATTCCCGAGGAGCTGGCCCACGCGCAGATCCTGGCCGACAAGATCTCCGCCCTGGGCGGCACGCCGGCCTCCACTCCGGAGCCGGTGAAGGTGGTGAAGGACGTGCGGGAGATGCTCCAGGTGGCGCTGGACGCGGAGGTCGCCACCATCGAACGCTACGTCAAGCGGCGCCAGCAGGCCGCGGACGCCGGCGAGCCCGGGCTGGCGACGCAGTTCGACGACATGATCAGCGACGAGACCAACCATCGCGACGAGCTGCAGCAGATGCTG
>DATANT010000065.1:0-6173 GCA_036266115.1 Gemmatimonadaceae bacterium
CGGAAGGCGGCGCGTGAGCGCCCGATCCTGCCGCCGCTGGCGGTAGCCGGCCACCAGATCGTAGCCCTCGTCGAGCGTGGCGACGAGCCGCGGGATGTCGCGCGGGTCGTTCTGCAGGTCGCCGTCCATGCTCACCACCACGTCGCCCCGGGCGTGATCGAACCCGGCCTGCATGGCCTGGGTCTGCCCGTAGTTGCGGGCGAGCTCCACCACCACGATCCGCTCGTCGGCCCGCGCCAGCTCGTGCGCCACCCGGCGGGTGCCATCGCGGCTCCCGTCATCCACGAGCACGAGCTCCCAGCCGCCGTCGCCAGCCAGGGCGTCGCGGACACCCTGTACCAGCGGGGCCACATTCTCTTCCTCGTCGAAGAGCGGGACGACGACGGACAATCGCACGGTGCTCGATGGTGGGAAAGCGGGTGCACAGGCGAAGCGGCAGCCTCGTCCATGAGGCACCGGCCCGTGGGGTCACGTACGCGGGCTCACCGCGTCCGTCAAACGCAAGTCGCAGACCGCCTGGCTCGGCGGCCTGGACGGCCGGCGCGCCGGCCGGCGTGGGCTCAGTTTCCTCCCACCCGCCCGCTAGACGCCACGCCCGCCTCCGCCGACGAGAGCGGGCGCCCGCCCGGCGTCTCCGGCACGGTTGGGGGCCTCTCCTCGAGGATGGCGTCGGTCACCCAGTATCCGCCCGCCTCGCGTACCGCGGCCGCGATGGCGCGGCGGGTGTCGTCCACCTCCTCCTCGCGGCCGTCCAGCGCCAGGCGCTGCGAGCGAAAGCGGCGCCCCGACTCCACGCAGAACAGGTCGCACAGCGCCAGCTCGCGCCCGCAGCCCTGCACGCCGCGCTCGTCCAGCAGCCGCTGGGTGCGAGCGATCACCGCCGCCGTGGCGTACAGCTCGATGGCCATGTTGGCGAGCCGCTCCACCACCAGCTGCCGCTCCACGATCTGCTTGCGGTACTTGCGGATGGCCCGGTCGGTGGCGGCCTTGAGCTCGCCCACGTGCTGCTCGAAATAGCGCTTGTGCTCGGCCAGCCGTTCGTGGATGCTGGTGTCCAGCTCGGCCGATGTGCCGATGATGCTGCGCAGTCGCGAGGCCGCGAACCCGCTCACCAGCCCCAGGTTCCGCAGGGGTCGGCGCATCGCGCTGCCGATCTCCGCGAGCTGCTCGGCCGGTCCCTGGATGCCGTTGAGCCCGATGAACAGGCGCAGGATCTCGTTGGTGCCCTCGAAGATCCGGTTGATGCGCGCGTCGCGCAGATGACGCTCGTATGGGTAGGGCTTCACGAAGCCGCGACCGCCGGCCACCTGCACCATCTCGTCGGCGGCGCGCCAGATCAGCTCCGAGCAGAAGACCTTGGCGCACGCGGCCTCGAGCGAGTAGTCCACGTCCTTGCGATCCACGCTCGCGGCGAGCAGGCCGAGCATCGCGTCGGCGGCGTAGGTGTCCGAGGCGAGCGCGGCGAGCTTGCGCTGCGTGATCTCGAACGCGGCGATGGGGCTGCCGAACTGCACGCGCTGCTCCGCATACCGTGCCATCTCGCCCACGATCACCTTGGCCGCGCCCGTGCAGCCGGCGGCCAGCGTGAGGCGTCCGCCGTTGAGTACGTGCACCGCCACGGAGAAGCCCTTGCCCACATGGCCCAACACGTGATCCGCCGGCACCGCCAGCTCCTCGTAGGCCAGCTGCGCCTGGGTGGAGCCGCGGATGCCCATCTTGCGGAAGGTGCCCTCCACCGTGAAGCCCGGCATGTCGGGGCGAATGATGAACGCCGTGGGGCGCTGCACCATCCCGCCCTTTCGCTCCACCGAGGTCTGCGCGAAGGTGGCGATCACGCCGGCGCGCTGGCCGTTGCCGATCCAGATCTTGCGCCCGTTCAGGATCCACTGCGACCCGTCATCCGAGAGCCGCGCCGTGGTCTTGATGTTCTGCGCGTCGCTGCCCGTCTCGGGCTCGGTGAGCGCGTAGGCGGCCAGCGTCTCGCCGCGGGCGAGCATGGGCAGGTAGCGCGCCTTCTGCTCCGGCGTGCCGAACAGCACGATGGCCTTGCTGCCCAGGCCGCAATGCACCCCCACCAGCACGCTGAGCGACGCGTCGATCTGCGAGAGCGTGCCGAAGACCCGCGCGTAGGCGGTGGAGGAGAGGCCCAGCCCGCCGTACTCCTCGGGAATGGTGAGGCCCAGCATCCCGAGGTCGGCGAAGGCGCGAATCACCTCCTCCGGGATCGCCTCCTCCTCGTCGAAGCGCTCCGAATCGATGAGGTCACCCACCATCGCGTGCAGGCCGCGAATGAGACGGCGCACCACGCGCGCCTCGCCGGGAGTGCGGAGGTCCAGCGAGTCGGGATAGGGAAAGAGCAGTTCGTCGTGAATGGCGCCGGCAAAGATGCCGCGCAGAAAGGACGGGCTGGTATCGGACATCTGGGATCGGGCCTCGGGGTGCTTCGGCAGACGTTGACGGGCGCCGGATGTCCTATCCGGCCAGTGGTGCCTGGGCAAGCTGCTCGCCGAGCGTGACCGGGTCGACGGTGGGCCGCTCGCATGCGTGTGCCCGGCAGACATACGCCGTGGCGTGCCCGTCCGCCAGCGGTCGGTCCGCGAGCAGCGCCAGCTCGCCGGCCGCGACCGCCTGGCCGCCGGCGAGCACCAGCGACGGCACGTAGTGGCGCGACACCTCGGCGGCCAGCCGGCGGAAGTCCGCATTCACGGGTGAACCGGCGATTGCCACCTCCACGGCGCCGTAGACCGCCAGGTCCGCCGCGCCCAGCAGGTGGCCGAACGCCGTGGGGTAGCGGGCCATGCCCTCGGCGAGGGTTGCCAACACCCAGTCGGGGCGGCGGCGCAGCTCGGCGTCGCCGTGTAGGTCCGCGAGGTGGAGCAGCAGCTCCACGGTCAGCGAGGTTCCGCTGGGCACCGCGTTGTCCGTGACGTCGCGCGGGCGCGTGATCAGCGTCTCGGCGTCGCGCGCGGTGTCGAAGAAGGCGCCGGCGGTGTCGTCCCAGAACCAGGTGACGATGCTCTCCGCGAGCTGGCGCGCGTCGTCCAGCCAGCGGCGGTCGAAGGTGAGCTCGTACAGCGCCACGAAGCCGAGGGCGACCGCCGCATGATCCTCCAGGAAGCCGGGGACCCGGCGGTGGTCGGCGGGGCGCAGGCGGAGCGCCCGGCCCTCGTGCACGAGCTCCCGGCGCAGGAACTCGCCGTTGCGCACGGCCATCGCGCGGTAGTCGTCACGGTCGAATGCGCGCGCCGCCGCCGCCACCGCCCGGAGCATCAGCCCGTTCCATCCGGCAATGATCTTCTCGTCGCGCGCGGGCCACACGCGGGCGCTCCGCACGTCGTAGAGCACCCGACGGGCGCGCGCGACCGCGGCGTCGAGCTCCGCCACGGTGACGTGCTGCCGCGCGGCCACCAGGTCGGGGTCCTCGGGCACGTGGAGGATGTTGCGCCCCTCGAAGTTGCCGCCCTCGGTGACGCCGTAGTAGTCGCGCACCAGCGGCGCGTCCGCGCCCAGGTGCTCATCGAGCTCGCTCGCGTCCCAGACGTAGAAGCGGCCCTCCTCCCCTTCGGAGTCGGCGTCGAGCGAGGAATGGAAGCCGCCCTCGGGGCTCGTCATCTCCCGCGCCACCCAATCCACGGTGTCCTCCGCCACGCGCCGCGCATCGGGATCGCCGGTGGCCTGCCAGAGATGCACCGCCAGGCGCGCGAGCAGCGCGTTGTCGTAGAGCATCTTCTCGAAGTGCGGCACCAGCCACTCGGCATCCACGGTGTAGCGATGGAAGCCGCCGCCCACCTGGTCGTGCAGGCCACCGCGTGCCATCCGGCGCATACTGAAGCGCAGGTGCTCGAGCGCGGGCTCGTCACGAGTGCGGCTCCAGTGGCGGAGCAGGAAGTCGAGCGCCATGGCGGGCGGGAACTTGGGCGCCCCATCGAAGCCGCCGTGGCGCGAGTCGGCTCGCTGCAGCAGTCCCCGCGCCGCCTGGTGCAGCGTCTGCCGCGTCACCTGCCCGCTGGCGGAGGTGGGCGCGGCCTGCCGGGCGTACATCTCGCGCAGCGCCTCCACGGCGCGCGCGATGCCTTCGGGGGCGCGGTAGGCCTGCGCCACCCCCGCGAGCACGCGCCGGAACGAGGGCATGCCGTGGCGGTCGTCGGGCGGGAAGTAGGTGCCGCCGTAGAACGGCTCGCCGTCCGGGGTGAGGAACACCGTCATGGGCCAGCCGCCCTGGCCGGTCATGGCCTGCACGGCCTGCATGTAGATCGCGTCCAGGTCCGGGCGCTCCTCGCGGTCCACCTTCACGTTCACGAACAGCTCGTTCATGAGCTGCGCGGTATCGGGGTCCTCGAACGACTCGTGCGCCATGACGTGACACCAGTGGCACGCCGCGTAGCCGATGCTGAGGAGGATCGGCCGGTCCTCGCGCCGCGCGAGCGCGAGCGCCTCGGGGCCCCAGGGGTACCACTCCACGGGGTTCTCGGCGTGCTGGCGGAGGTAGGGGCTGGTCTCGGCGGCGAGCTGGTTGGGCACGGGATCGGGGGCTGGGCGGTCAGCGCGCGGGGCAGGGATCGGGGTGCGGCGGTCGGTGCGTCGAGGGAGCGGGGGTCCCCCCCCAACTGCGAAGCTAGCGCCACCTCGCCGCGGATTCACCAACTAACCGACGCGCCCCGTGGCCTGGCGCCGCGCTACGGCGGCTCCCGGCCGCCGAAGCCGGCTGAGCCAGCGGCGATCGCGACTGCGCGCCCCTACCGTGGGCGCGCCGGCGTGATGACAATGAAGGGGGCGGGACGTCTCGGGTGCTCGCCGCCGCCCGTCGTGGGTTCGCCCCGCCCTCACCCATCCGAACCAGACCCTCCATGCCCTCCGCCTCCGCCTCCCCCTCCACGCTTCCCTCCGACCTGGACCAGTACCTCACCCAGCACACCGCGCGGAATCAGGAGGAGTTGCTGGAGTTCCTGCGCATTCCGAGCGTCAGCGCGCGATCCGAGCATCGCACGGACATGGTGCGCGCCGCCGACTGGCTGGCGGGATCGCTGGCCACCGCGGGCGTGCAGGCCACGGTCTTCCCCACGCCGGGTCATCCGGTGGTGCTCGGCGAATGGTACGGGGCGGGTGAGGGCGCGCCCACGGTGCTCGTCTACGGTCACTACGACGTGCAGCCCGCCGAGCCGCTGGAGCTGTGGGAGTCGCCTCCCTTCGAGCCCACCATCCGTGACGGGCGCATCTACGCCCGCGGCTCGGTGGACGACAAGGGCCAGCTCTTCCTGCACGTGAAGGCGATCCAGGCGCATCTGGCCGCACGCGGCACGCTCCCCGTGAACGTGATCGTGCTCGCCGAGGGCGAGGAGGAGGTGGGGAGCGAGCATCTGGCCGCGTTCGTGGAGCAGCACCAGGAGCGGCTGCGGTGCGACGCCGTGGTGATCTCAGATTCCGCCATGTTCGCGCCCGGGCAGCCCTCCATCCTGTCGTCGCTGCGCGGACTGGCCTACTTCCAGATCGACGTGCAGGGACCGGCGGGGGATCTGCACTCGGGCAGCTACGGCGGGGCGGTGGTGAACCCGGCCATGGCCCTCGCGCGCATCCTGGCCACGTTCCACGACGCGGAGGGCCGCGTGGCGATCCCCGGCTTCTACGATGCCGTGCAGCCGTGGGGCGAGCGCGCGCGCGAGCAGGTGCGCGCGCTGCCGTTCGACGAGCAGGCGTATCTGGAGGAGACCGGCGCGCCGGCGCTGGGTGGCGAGCCGGGCTACGCGGTGTATGAGCGAATCTGGATGCGCCCCACCTGCGAGGTGAACGGTCTGCTGAGCGGGTACACCGGGGAGGGCGCGAAGACGGTTCTCCCGGCGCATGCGATGGCCAAGGTGAGCTGCCGGCTGGTGCCCGATCAGACGCCCGAGGAGGTGGAGCGTCTGGTGGAGGCGCACGTGCGGCGCGTGGCCCCGCCCGGCGTGACGGTGCGCGTCAGCTTTCTGCACGGCGGCCGGCCGTGGCGCGCCGAGCTCGATGGACCGCTCTACGACGCGGCGCGCGGCGCGCTGGACGCTGCCTTCGGGCGGGCGCCGGTGATCGTCGGCGAGGGCGGCTCCATCCCGGTGGTGGGCGACTTCCAGCGCATCCTGCGCACGCCCGTGCTGCTCATGGGCTTTGGCCTGCCCGGCGAGAACGCCCACGCGCCCAACGAG
>DATANT010000066.1:0-7716 GCA_036266115.1 Gemmatimonadaceae bacterium
GCCGAAGGCCCCGATCGAGCGCCGCCACCTCGGCGGCACCGAACGGCGGCGCCCCGGCCAGGAGGCCGAGAGCCGTCCTCCCGTCTCCCGTCAGGAACTCAGCAAGGCCCCCGCGGAACTCATCGAGGAGCCCGGCCCCAGGGTCAACTGGCGCGTCTTCGTCATCTCCTCGGCCGTCATCGTCGCCTTCTCCCTCTGGGCCATGTTCGCGCCCGGGCACGCCGCCGGCACCATGCGGGCCATGGTGGCCTGGATCGCGGAGAACCTCGGCTGGTTCTACGTCCTGACCGTCACCGTGGTGATCGTGTTCGTTCTCTGGGTCGCGCTGTCCAAGCAGGGCTCCGTCCGGCTCGGCCCCGACCACTCCCGGCCGCAGTACAAGCTCTTCACCTGGGTGGCCATGCTGTTCGCCGCCGGTGTGGGCATCGACATGCTCTTCTACTCCGTCACCGGGCCCATCAGCCAGTACATGGCTCCGCCGGCGGGCGAGGGCCAGACAGCCGCGGCCGCCCAGGACGCCGTGGTCTGGACCATGTTCCACTACGGTGTGGCCGGCTGGGCCATGTACTCGCTGCTCGGCATGGCCATGGGCTACTTCGCCTACCGCTGGGGCATGCCGCTGTCCATCCGGGCCGCCCTGTACCCCCTGCTCGGCAAGCGCGTCCGCGGCGGGATCGGCGACACCATCGACATCGTCACCCTGGTCGGCACCGTCTTCGGCGTCGCCACCTCCATGGGCATCGGCGTCGTGCTGCTGAACGTCGGCTTCGCCTGGCTGTTCGGCCTCCCGGAGGGCCTGGCCCTGCAGATCGCGCTGGTGGTCGTGGCCGTGATCATGACCATCGCCGCCTGCACCTCGGGCATGGACAAGGGGATCCGGCTGATCTCCGAGCTGAACATCTGGGGCGCGGCGGCCATGCTGCTGTACATCCTGGTGACCGGAGAGTCGGCGTTCCTGCTCAACGCCCTGGTGGAGAACATCGGCCGGTTCTTCGTCACGCTCCCCGCACGCACGCTGCAGACCTTCGCCTACGAGCCCGGCGGCGCCGAGTGGATGGCCGGATGGACGCTGTTCTTCTGGGCGTTCTGGCTCGCATGGGGGCCGTTCGTCGGGGTCTTCCTCGCCCGCATCTCGCGCGGGCGCACGCTGCGCGAGTTCGTGATTGCGGCGATCACCGCACCCGTGCTGTGCGACTTCATCATCGTCTCGCTGTTCGGCAATTCGGCCCTGTACCACGTGCTGCATGGCAACACGGCGTTCGCCGAACTCGCGGCCCAGAACCCGGAGCGAGGCTGGTACGCACTGCTGCAGATGTTCCCGGGCGCGATGTTCCTGATCGGTCTGGCGACGCTCTCGGGGTTGCTGTTCTACCTCACGAGCGCGAACTCGGGCGCGATGGTGATGTCGAACTTCTCGGCCTCCATCCCGGATCCGTCGCAGGACGGGCCGAAGTGGCTGCGCATCTTCTGGGCCGTGCTCACCGCGGTGCTCACCGTGGCCATGCTGCTTGCGGGTGGCGTGAGGACGATGGAGTACGCGACGCTCATCTTCGCGTTACCGGTGACGATCATCGCCTACCTGGTGATGGCGTCCTTCTACAAGGTGCTGCGGATGGAGCGGGCCGAGCGCGAGGGCCAGGTGCTGCGAAAGCCGTCCATGGCCCCGAGCGGCGGCCACGTGCCGGAGCGGTCGTGGAAGCAGCGGCTCGAGCAGTTGCGCGCGTTCCCGTCGCTGCGGCAGGTCACCCAGTTCCTCGATCGCACGGTGTGGCCGGCGCTCGATGACGTCGCCGCCGAGTTCCGGAAGCAGGGTTACGAGGTCGAGCGGGACGCAATCACCAACGCGAACGGCATCGAGGAGCCGCTGCTGCGGGTGTCGATGGACGCGTTCCGCGACTTCCACTACCACGTCGCCATCGTCGAGGCGCCGGTGCCGATGTTCAGCGGCCGGATGTCGCGTGAGACCGACGTCTACTACCGGCTCGAGGTGTTCACGCAGACCGGTTCGGGCGGCTACGACCTGATGGGCCTCACCCGGCAGCAGGTGATCGACGACGTACTCGAGCGATACGAGGCCCACCTCGCGTTCCTCACCTTCTCCTCGGCGACCAATACCGCATCAGTGCTCACGCCGCCGATGCCGCCGATGCCGCCCAGAGATCAGCAGTCCGCAGTGCCGAAGGACGCGGGGGACATCCAGGACCTCGAAGAGAAGAAGGAGTGACGGCCACCGGGTCAACGCAGCACGGGCCTCTGGCACGGCGCCTCCTGCGCGTGCCGCCCGAAGGGGAGGCAGGGCGAACGTACGCTTGGTCGCTGTTCCCGCATGAGGCCTGACACTTCATTCAAGCCGACGCTGCTTCGCGAAGCTGAACGCGGACAGGGGCTACGACGCGCCGCGCCGACATTCACGCGGCCTTCGTCGCCCTCGCCTCCGCCCGTATCTATCCGCCTCGTTTGGGGCGCCCTATCTTCGCTGTTGGAGTGACCCCGGGGAGCGGCGTGGAGCGAGCGACCGTGGACCTCCGCGAGCGGCTGCAGGTCGCGCTGGGCAGCACATATGCGCTCGAGCGCGAGCTCGGGGGCGGGGGGATGGCGCGCGTGTTCGTCGCGACCGAGACCGCCCTCGGGCGTCGCGTGGTCGTCAAAGTCCTCCCGCCCGAGCTGGCGCACGCGGTGAGCGCCGAGCGCTTCCGGCGCGAGGTGCAGCTCGCGGCGCAGTTGCGTCACCCGCTCGTTGTGCCGGTGCTCGCAGCCGGCGAGGCGGGCGGGCTCCTCTACTACACGATGCCGTACGTCGAGGGCGAGAGCCTGCGGCAGCGGCTCGCGCGCGAGGGGGCACTGCCGGCGGCGGCCGCCGCTCGCGTGCTGCGCGACGTGCTCGAGGCGCTGGCGTGTGCGCACCGCCGGGGCGTCGTGCACCGGGACATCAAGCCCGAGAACGTCCTCCTGGACGCGGAGAGCGGGCACGCGCTGGTGGCCGACTTCGGCGTGGCCAAGGCGCTCACCGCCGCGCGCACGACGGCGCACGCCGAGGGCGAGGGCGAGACCGAAGCGGCCGACGTGACCGTAACGCAAGTCGGTGTCACGCTGGGCACGCCCGCGTACATGGCCCCGGAGCAGGCGGCGGGGGAGGCAGTGGACGCCCGGGCGGACCTGTACGCGTGGGGGGTCGTAGCATATGAGGCGCTCGCCGAGACGGGGCGGGCGCTCGACGCCCTGGAGCGCCTCGTCGCCGGCGGTCGCGGCGGCCGTCAGCTCGTGCAATTCATCGCCCACGAGCCGCACCCCCTCTGGCGGCAGCTCCGGCGTGACCCGCGCTTCGCGCGCCTACAGGCGCAAGTCGCGGGACCGCCCTGAGGCAGCGCGGCACTCCGCCGCGCCGACGGATGCGCCCGCCGGTGGCGTGGTCGCCGCGTGAACGGCATCGGGTGTGGGGTCCCCATACTCCTGACCCCCGAGGCGTGTCTGGCACAGCGGCATTACGCCACAGTTTCTAGAGACGGTTTCACAACCGGTTGGCGGTCTGCCCGGACGGCGCACGACATCCCGGTCCAAGCGCGCAGGGTCAGCCTCTTCGTTCAATCCCCGGGCGGGCCGACGGCGTATCGTGAGTTCAACGACGACCGCCAGTCGCGCCAACCGGCGCCAACCCGGGGCCCGACCGGGCCCGGCCGTCGGTATGCCGACGCCGAACTCCCCGAGGTGTGCCATGCGTGCCACGACGAATGCCACGACCGGCGCCACGACCATGTCGTGCCTCTGCTCGCCCTGCGCGTGTGCGCCCTGCGCCTGCGCGACCTGCAATGCGACGGTGGAGCACGCTGGCGCCGTGCGCTGCGCCTGTGGCAGCGCGTGCGCCTGCGCCGTGTGCGCGCCCGCGGAGCTGCGGCTGCGCGGCGTGATGAACCACTAGGCCACCCGTAGGTCCGAGGAGGCAGGGATGCCGGCGGTGGTCGGAATCGCGCTCGCGCTTGCCGTCTGCGTGTTCGCGCGAGCGGTCGGGTTCGACCGCGACCGCGCGTTCTACCCCGCGGTGCTCATCGTCACCGCCTCGTACTACGTCCTGTTCGCCGTGATCGGCGGCTCGCCGGGAGCGCTCACCCGGGAGTTGCTCATCATGGGCGTGTTCGTGGCCGCCGCCGTGGCCGGGTTCAGGAGGACCCTCTGGGTGGTCGTCGCCGCCCTCGCCGGCCACGCCGTGCTCGACGCGGTGCACGGGCAGGCGATCGTCAGTGCGGGCGCCCCGGCATGGTGGCCGGTGTTCTGCCTGACGTTCGACGTCACGGTCGCCGCCGGGCTGGCGTGGCTGGTGAGCGGCTCGCGGCCGAGGGTGCGCCCAAGCAGCCGCGGGTCGGGGGTCTGAGCGGGCGTGGCCGGCGCTGCCGGCCGCATGATGTCGATGGAGAGGTACGGGATGCCCTGTTCCCACGAGGCAGCATGAACGCCGGGACGCCCGCGCGCCCGAGGACGTGGATGCGCCGCCTCGCGCTCGGCCTGGTCGGCCTCGTCGCGCTCGCCGCGATCGTCGGCGCCGGCTACGAGCTGGTAGGTCGTCGGCGCGCCGCGCGCGACTTCCCGCCGCCCGGCCGGTTGGTCGACGTCGGCGGGCGCCGGATCCAGCTGGACTGCCGGGGCGCCGGCACGCCCGTCGTCGTGTTCGAGGCGGGGCTCGACATCGGCGGCTCGCTCGATTGGGCGAGCGTCCACGACTCCGTCGCGACCACCACGCGGGCGTGCGCCTACAGTCGCGCCGGGATCATGTGGAGCGACCCCCGGACCGGTCCCCACAGCGCGAAGGCCGTCGCGGCGGATCTCCACGCGGCCCTCGCCCGCGCGGGCGAGCGGCCGCCGTTCGTGCTCGTCGGCCACTCGATCGGCGGCCCGTACGTCATGACCTACGCGAAATACTTCGGCGCGGAGGTCGCCGGCGTGGTCCTCGTGGACGCGTCGCATCCGGACCAGGTGGCGCGGCTCGCGAGCGTGACGTCGGAGGACGTTGGCCGGGCGCTGCGGCCGTACCGGGTGGCGTCGGCACTCGCCTGGACCGGCCTGGTGCGGGCACTGGCGGGAGCGGCGGCCGCCGTGCCGCACGAGCCGGTGGCCGCGGCCCGGACGAAGGCGGCCTACGCCTCTACCTCTCTCCGCGCGATGCTCGACGAGGCGGACGGCATCGACGCGACGCTCGCCGAGGCGGGCACCTTCCGTCGGCTCGGTGACCGGCCGCTCGTCGTGCTGACCGCCGGCGCGCCCCTGTCGCCCGCGGAGCTCGCCGACATGAAGCTGACCGCGGCGCAGGCTCGGCAGCGCGACGCGATCTGGCGTGCGTTGCAGGACGACGAGGCGTCGTGGTCCTCGCGGAGCCAGCACCGGCTCGTCCCCGATGCGAGCCACTACATCCAGTTCGACCGACCGGACGTCGTCATCGCGGCCGTGCGGTCGGTCGTCGACAGCGTGCGACAGTGACCCGCCGCGACGTCACGGTACCTCGGCTACGCTCGGCACGCTTGGCGCCGCGGCGTGAGCACGAGTACGACGCCGCTGCCAATGCGGCGTTTTCGCACGGTCTCTAACACCACTCCGCCACATCCCGCCGACTTCCGAGGGCAGCGTCAGGCGTCCCTCACCGTCGGCGTGCCGCGGGCAGCGACCGCTGGCGGGTGAGCGGCCGATCACGTATGGTGAGCCGACGCACAGCGTCGACGAGGTCTGCTCCGTCGTCCGTGACTTTTTCGGCACTCACGAGCAGAGGTACAGCATGAGCGCCAAGAGGCAGGCCGGGGCTGGAATGCTCCGCCGGCTCGGCCGAGGCATCGTGTTCGCGGCGATGCCGCTGACCGGCGGCGCTCTCGAAGCCCGAGCCCAGGCGCCCCCGCACACCGAGCGTCCGCCGACCGTCGCGCGACTCGGCTCGTGTCGCCTCGCGAGCGGGGCGACGATCCCGGACTGCCGCGTGGCCTACCGCGCGTTCGGCCGGCTGAGCGCCGCGCGCGATAACGTCGTCCTCATCCCGACCTTCTTCGCCGGTCGCTCCGAGGACCATGCGTTCATGCTCGGGACGTACGTCGACACCACGCGGTACCACGTCATCATCGCCGACGCGCTCGCCGACGGCCACTCCTCGTCCCCGTCGAACACCCCGGCCCCGGCGCGCCGCGCCTTCGCGGACCTCGCCATCGGCGACATGGTGGATGCGCATCGCCGCCTGGTCGAGGAGCATCTCGGGATCACTCGCCTCCGCGCCGTCGTGGGGATCTCGATGGGCGGCATGCAGGCGTTCGAGTGGGCCGTGCGGCACCCGACCTTCGCCGACGTCGTCGTCTCGGTCGTCGGCACACCGCGCGTCGCCCCCTTCGACCGGCTGATCTACCGCACGCTGGGGAGCGAGGCCGAGCGCGCGAGCGAGGCTGACGCGTCGCCGGACTCGGCGTGGACGCGGCTGAGCCGCCTGGAGGCGCTCTTCATGCGCACGCCGGCGGGGGTGAACGACTCGGGCGAGGCGCGCGCCGCACGCGAGATCGCGGCGGTGGCCGAGAGCTACCGCCGGAGCTGGTCGCTCGATGATTACGCGGCGCAGACGCGGGCCATGGGGCGGCACGACGTGGCGGCGCGGTTTGGCGGGGAGTTGTCGCGGGCGGCAGGGGCCGTTCGCGCTCGCATGCTCGTCGTCTACTCGGCGGACGATCACATGGTGTCGGCCGGCCCGGCGGCGGAGTTCGCGCGTCTCGCGGGCGCCGACACGCTCGCGGTGCGGAGTGCGTGCGGCCACTCACTCTTCTGGTGCGAACAGGCAAGGGTCGGCGCGGCGGTGCGCCGGTTCCTGCAGTCGGGCGCGAACGTCCCAGCGAGACGCCCCGGGCCCCCCACCCGGTAGGCATCCGACTGCCGGACGGCCTGAACGGCTGGCACGATCTGGCGAACTGGCACGATCTGGCGAAGAAGTAGTGTTAGGGCAGGTGCGCAAACCGGGCTGCTCTCGCGTTGCCGCGTAGGCATCTTTCCCACACGTCGGGCCACGCCTGGCGGGCCTCCGCTCCGCGGCGGGGGCACATCGCACGCGCACATCGCATTCGGAGACGGCACGTGGACCGCAAGGCACACTGGGAGAGGGTCTACACGACCAGGCAGTCCACCGAGGTCAGCTGGTACCAGGCGGAGCCCACCCGCTCGCTCGAGCTGCTCCGGGAGGCCGGGGCGGGCCCAGAGACCGCCATCATCGACATCGGCGGTGGCGACTCGACGCTCGTCGACGCGGTGGTCGCGGGGCACCTGGGGCGCCTGACGGTCCTCGACATCTCGGGGGCTGCACTCGCGCGGGCCAGGGCACGACTGGGGGAGCGCGCGGGCGAGGTCACCTGGGTCGAAGCCGACGTGACCCGCGCCGAGCTGCCGGCCCACGCGTTCGACGTGTGGCACGACCGCGCCGTGTTCCACTTCCTGACCGAGCCCGAGGACCGGGCGCGCTACGCCGCCGTCGCTGCGGCCGCCATCCGGCCGGGTGGCACCGTGCTCATGGCGACGTTCGCTCCCGAGGGGCCGGCCCGGTGCAGTGGGCTGGAGGTCGCGCGCTACAGCCCCGAGGCGCTGGCGCGGGAACTCGGCGACGCGTTCTCGCTCACGCGCGGCTTCGGCGACGTGCACCACACCCCGGCGGGCGGCGAGCAGCGCTTCACCGTGGCCGTCTTCCGCAGGCGCTGACCGCCGCCGCGGCAGCCG
>DATANT010000067.1:0-14803 GCA_036266115.1 Gemmatimonadaceae bacterium
GTGCCACGGGCTACCTGCTGGACGCCGAGCTGCTGCGCGTGCAGCTCACGGCGGTGCGCGGGGTGGGGCACCACGCCTTCGTGCTCGCCCAGGCCGGCGTGACAGGCGCGTGGGCGGGGTTCGCGGATGGATTCTTCGACGGCTACCACCAGGTGATCGGCTTCGTGATGCCGGAGCGGGATGCGCGGCCGCGCGACGAGTACGCGTACCGGCTCCACCTGCCCGAGCAGAACATCATGTGGTCGCAGCCGGAGCGTACGCTCGCCCTCGGCGACGTGCGCCTGGGTGCCGGCTGGCGGCCGTCGGAATCGGCGCAGACGATGGTCTCCGTCACGCTGCCCACCGCGTCCCGAGCGGCCCCGTTCGGTCGAGGTACGGTGACGGCGAGCGTGGCGCAATCGCTGCGCGGGCGCCTGGGAGCGCGCGCGGCGGTGGAAGGCGCCGCGGCGGTGGGATTCGCGCCGCGCACGGGCCCACTGCGGCCCATCCAGCGGCAGTGGACCGCGCTCGGCTCGCTGGGCGTGGAGGTGCAGGTCACCCGGCGCCTGGCCGGCTACACCACCCTGCTCGTGCACGGCGCGGCGTACGATCACACCGGGCTGTCGGAGCTCGATGGCAGCGCCTGGATCGCGGACGTCGGCATGCTGCTCGGCACGCCCGGCCGGCGACGCTGGCACGTCGCGATCGCCGAGGACCTGCGGCGGAACGACGCGGGGCTGGATCTGGTGCTGAAGGTCGGCACCGGGTTCTGACGTCTGGATGCCGGCGCGCGACGCCGGACCGCGCCGGACCTCCGGATGCGGAGCGGGGGCCATCGCATCGCGATGGCCCCCGCTCGATTCACCGGACGGCCGCTGTCGGGCCGACCGCGCGCGATCCTACATGTTCTCCACCATCGCCGTGCCGAACTCGCTCGTCCGGAGCAGCGTCGCGCCCTCCATCTGCCGCTCGAAGTCGTACGTCACGCGCTTCTGCGCGATCGTCTTCTCGAGCGAGTTGACGATCAGGTCCGCGGCCTCCGTCCAGCCCATGTAGCGCAGCATCATCTCGCCGCTCAGGATCACCGAGCCCGGATTCACCTTGTCCTGCCCGGCGTACTTGGGCGCGGTGCCGTGGGTGGCCTCGAAGATCGCGTGGCCGGTGAGATAGTTGATGTTGGCGCCCGGGGCGATGCCGATGCCGCCCACCTGCGCGGCGAGCGCGTCGGAGACGTAGTCGCCGTTCAGGTTGAGCGTGGCGATCACGTCGTATTCCGCCGGGCGCAGCAGGATCTGCTGCAGGAAGGCGTCGGCGATCACGTCCTTCACCACCATGCCGTCCGGCATCTGCATCCACGGGCCGCCGTCCAGCGGCTGGGCGCCGTACTCCTCCCTGGCCACCTGGTAGCCCCAGTCGCGGAAGGCGCCCTCGGTGAACTTCATGATGTTGCCCTTGTGCACGAGCGTCACGCTGCGGCGCTTGTTGGCGCGCGCGTACTCGATGGCGGCGCGTACCAGCCGCTTGGTGCCCTCCTCCGACACCGGCTTGATGCCGATGGAGCTGGTGGCGGGGAAGCGAATGGACTTCGCGCCCATCTCGTTCTGGAGGAAGTCCACCACGCGCTTGCCTTCGGGCGTGCCGGCCATGTACTCGATGCCGGCGTAGATGTCCTCGGTGTTCTCGCGGAAGATCACCATGTCGGTGTCCTGCGGCGCCTTCACCGGCGAGGGCACGCCCTCGAACCAGCGCACCGGACGCACGCAGGCGTACAGATCCAGCTGCTGGCGGAGCGCCACGTTGAGCGACCGGATGCCGCCGCCCACCGGCGTGGTGAGCGGTCCCTTGATGGCCACCAGGTAGTGGTCGATCGCCGTCAGCGTGTCCGCCGGCAGCCAGCTGTCGAAGCGCGTCTTGGCCTTCTCGCCCGCGAACACCTCGAACCAGGCGAGGCGCCGCTTCCCACCGTAGGCCTTCCGCACGGCGGCGTCGAAGACGGTCTGCGAGGCCCGCCAGATATCCGGCCCCGTGCCGTCGCCCTCGATGAACGGGATCACCGGAACGTCGGGTACCTCGAGGCGTCCATTCACCAGCGTGATGGTCTCGCCGTCGGTCGGCGGGGTGAGATTCTGGAATTCTGGCAGGCTCGAGGTGGCCATCTGCGATGCGGACGAGAGGGTGGTTCGGCGAGCGCCCCGTTGGGCGGGCGAACCTCAATTCTTACGCCCCGCGCGCCGAAGGGCAACCGGCGGGCGGCGCACGAGCGCCGTCGCGCGCCGGATTCCGCGCCGGATTCCGCGCCGGATCCCCGGCTGGCACCGTGCCAGCAGCCTACCGCGGATCGTCCCCCCGATGCATACTGCCTGCTCCCTTCCACATCGCGGGCGTCCTCGTCCGTCGCGCGCCCGCGAAGCGTCCTGCCCATGCGCTCTGCCACTCTCCTCCTCGCCGTCCTCTGCGCCGCCGTGCCCGCGCCGCCGCGTGCCCTCGTCGCCCAGCCGCGCACGGTGCCGGTGGCCACACCCACCGCCGCCGACATCGACCTGCCGGTGGTGGATCGCGAGTTCCGCGGCGTGTGGGTGGCCACGGTGGGCAACATGGACTGGCCGTCGAGCCGGAACCTGAGCGTGGCGGAGCAGCAGACGGAGCTCCTGCAGCTGCTGGATCGCGCGCAGCGCCTGAACCTGAACGCCGTCATCTTCCAGGTGCGGCCGGCCGGCGACGCGCTCTACGAGTCCAAGCTGGAGCCATGGTCGCATTTCCTCACCGGGCGCCAGGGTAGGGCGCCGGTGCCGTTCTGGGATCCGCTCGCCTTCGCCATCACCGAGGCGCACCGCCGCGGCCTGGAGCTGCACGCCTGGTTCAACCCGTTTCGCGCGGGGTTCGCCAACGCCACGTCGCCGCTCGCCGCCACGCACCTCGCGCGGCGCTCCCCGGAGGTGCTGCGCCGCTACGGCTCGTATCTCTGGTTCGATCCCGGCGAGGCGCGCACCCAGGACTGGGCACTGCAGGTGGTGCTGGACGTCGTGCGCCGGTACGACGTGGATGGCGTGCACGTCGACGACTACTTCTACCCGTACCGCGAGAACGATAGCCGCGGGCGCACCCTCCCATTCCCCGACGACGACAGCTATGCGCGCTACCGCCGCACCGGCGGACGGCTGGGTCGTGACGACTGGCGTCGCCAGAACGTGGACCGGTTCGTGGAGCGCCTGTACGGGGCGGTGAAGCAGGAGAAGGCGCACGTGCTCGTGGGCGTGAGCCCGTTCGGCATCTGGCGGCCGGGCTACCCGGAGCAGATCCGCGGGCTGGACGCGTATCAGGAGATCTTCGCCGACGCGCGCAAGTGGGTGCACAACGGATGGATGGACTACGTCACCCCACAGCTCTACTGGACCATGGGGCAGTACGCGCAGAGCTATCCGGTGCTGCTGCGCTGGTGGGTGGACCAGAACCGCGAGGGCCGCCACGTGTGGCCCGGCAACTACACGAGCCGCGTGACCGAGGGGCGCATGCGCGCCTGGACGCCGGCCGAGGTGGCCGCGCAGGTGCGCGCCACGCGCGCCCAGAGCGGCGCTACCGGCAACGTGCACTTCAGCATGAACGCGTTCTCCGACGCCCGCTCGCCGCTGTTCACGACGCTCAGTCAGCAGGTGTACGACGCGCCGGCTCTCGTGCCGGCCTCGCCCTGGCTGGGGCGCTCGGCGGCGCCCCTCAAGGCACGCGTCACGGTGAACCCGGCGCGCGCCGGCGACGGGCAGCTCTCGCTCACGCTGGGCGCCGACGATCTGGATCGCGTGAACCGGTGGATCGTGCGCGCCCGCTGCGGCGAGCAGTGGACGGTGCGCCTCGTGCCCGGCGTGCAACGCTCGTTCGTGGTGGGATGCGCCGACGGCGCCGGGCGCATCCCGAGCCTGGTGACGCTGTCCGCCGTGGACCGCGTGGGCGTGGAGGGCCCGGCCGACATCCTGGCCCGCACCAGCCCGACCTCCAGCGCCGGCTCGCCGTAGCGCCCGAGCCGGACAACGCCCCCGCCGCGCCACCCGTAGACTTTCCGCAGGCTTGTCGCAGTTCGATCGAACACCCCAGGAGAAACCGATGATGAGATGGAGCCGAGTCGCCACGCTCGTCGTGGCGGCCAGCGCCGCGGTGGCAGTGCGGCCAGTGGCCGCGCAGACGTTCCCCACCAACAACCCCACCCTCAAGCGTATCTGGGACGAGGGGATGACCCGCTCGCAGCTGGAAGCGTTCGGGCAGACGCTCACCGATTCCATCGGCCCGCGACTCACCGGGTCGCCGGGGATGAAGGCAGGCAACGACTGGCTGGTCCAGACCTACCAGCGAATGGGCATTCCCGCGCGCAACGAGAAGTACGGCACGTGGACGGGCTGGCGCCGCGGCGTGACGCATGTGGACCTCGTGGCGCCGCGCGTCCGCACGCTCGAGGGCACCATGCTCGCCTGGAGCCCCGGCACCAAGGGGCCGGTGGAGGGCCCGGCGATCGCGCTGCCCGACGTGCAGAACAAGGCGCAGTTCGACGCCTGGCTGCCGAGCGTGAAGGGCAAGTACGTGCTCGTCTCCATGCCGCAGCCCACCTGCCGCACGGACGACAACTGGGAGGAGTTCGGCCTGCCCGAGTCGGTGCAGAAGATGAAGGCCGCACGCACCGAGGCACAGCAGGCCTGGGCCGCGCGCGTCCGCAACACGGGCCTCGGCACGGGCGACTCCCCGCAGCAGCAGACCGCGTCGGCCACCCGGCTGCTTCCCGTCGCGCTCGAGCGCGCCGGCGCGCTGGGGGTGATCACGTCGCTCTGGTCGCAGGGCTGGGGGGTGAACAAGATCTTCAACGGCCGCACCACCTCCGTGCCCTCGCTCGACCTGAGCTGCGAGGACTACGGCCTGGTGTTCCGCCTGGCCGAGCGCAACCAGGGCCCCCGCCTGCGGGTGAACGCCCAGGCGCAGGCGCTGGGTGAGGTGCCGGTGTTCAACACCATCGCCGAGATCAAGGGCTCGGAGAAGCCCGACGAGTACATCGTGCTCTCGGCGCATTTCGACTCGTGGGACGCGTCGTCGGGTGCCACCGACAACGCCACCGGCACCATCACCATGCTCGAGGCGCTGCGGATCCTGAAGCAGGTGTATCCCAATCCGAAGCGGACCATCGTCGTGGGGCACTGGGGCGGGGAGGAGCAGGGGCTCAACGGCTCGCGCGCCTTCGCCGCGGACCATCCCGAGATCGTGAGCGGGCTGCAGGCGCTCTTCAACCAGGACAACGGCACCGGGCGCGTGGTGAACATCAACATGCAGGGGCTCACCGGCGCCGCCGGTCCGTTCGCCAACTGGATCGCCCAGATCCCGTCCGAGATCACGCGGCACATCCAGCTCGGCATTCCCGGCTCGCCCGGCGGCGGGGGGAGCGACTACGCGTCCTTCATCTGCTACGGCGCGCCGGCGTTCAGCCTGAGCTCTCTGGGCTGGGAGTACGGCACCTACACCTGGCACACCAACCGGGACACCTACGACAAGATCGTGTTCGACGACGTGCGCTCGAACGCGGTGCTCACGGCCATGCTCACCTACCTGGCGAGCGAGGATCCCCAGAAGCTGCCGCGCGACCGTCGCGTGATGACCGCCGACAGCAATGGCCGGGGTGGCGAGTGGCCCAGCTGTCAGGCTCCGGCGCGCAGCGCCGCGGAGAGCACGCGCTAGGCACGGACCGCCGGATGGATGGCGCATGACGAACGAGGCGGGCACCCTGGGGTGCCCGCCTCGTTCGCTTCTCGCCTGCTCCCGCCTGGCGGTTCCGGGCCACCGGACGAGGGCAGACGCTGGCGCGACTGCCGCCACTGCTCCTACTGCTGCCCACTACGACGCCACGACCCAGGCCGGCGACGCGAACCGCGCCGGCCTGCCGAGCGCTTACGCCTTCACGGCCTTGCGGCGGCGCATGGCGCCGATGCCGCCCATGGCCACGAGGCCCGTGCCCAGGAGCGCCAGCGAGGCCGGCTCCGGCGTGTTGGTGACGTCCACCACGAGGTCGTTGAAGTCCGGCTCCGCGCAGACGCCGGGCGCCGAGGGACCGGCGAGGCGGCAGGGGGTCGTGTACCGCTTGTTGGGATAGTCCTCGATGTAGAGGCGCGTGGTGTATGCGGACTGCTGCACGGCGTAGAACTTGATGCTCTGCGCCAGCGTGTCGGCGCCCGGGCTCAGCAGCGACTCGCCATTGCTGAAGAACCAGTTGTTCATGCCGTCGCCCTGCACGTAGATGCCGAACACGATGTTGCTGCCGTTGCCGGCGGGCACCGTGTACGACGGGCCGACGGGCGTGGCGCCACCGTTGTTGATGGTGAACAGCGTCTCCTGCGCGCCCGAGGGCATCGTGGGCCCGGTCGGATTGACGAACGCGGCCAGCGTGTGCGTCCAGCCGGCGCTGCGCGAGACGAAGGTCACCTTCGTGCTGCCGTTGGACATGAAGACGCCCGGATCGCCCGGGCCGTACTGGGCGCCGGCGTCGGTGGTGCTGCCGGCCAGCACTGCGGCGGCCAGCGCCGCGGCGGAGAAGAACTTCGTGATACGCACGGTTACCTCGTGGGGTAGAGGACGGCCGTACGCGCCTTGGTTCCGAAGTCCTTCACCGCTTCGGCAACACAGCTTGGTGCGCGCACGCTTGTGCCCGTCTCCCATTCAATAGCCGTACCGGGCTCTGCCTACAGGGCGTCACGTCGTAGGTCGTTGTCGGCAAACAACATGGCGACAGCGGACCGCCGGTCGGGAGCACGCTGGAGCACACGGTGTGGAGCGGCCGCCACGGCAGCATGCGGTCGCCGCGCGACGCCGGCGCCCCCGAGCGGCGGCACGCACCCGGCGCAATGCGTACCGAGCACATGGTCGCCCGGATGGCGTGGGGCGAGAGGCCGAGGTGGCTGGGGATCTCGCCAGAACGACAGAGCAGCGGGAGCCCGAAGGCCCCCGCTGCTCCTGTCTACCGTGCTGCGACCAACCGGTGTGCGAGACGCTTACGCGTTCTGCTTGCGGCGGCGCATGGCGCCGACGCCACCGAGGGCGACGAGGCCCGTGCCCAGGAGCGCCAGCGAGGCCGGCTCCGGGGTGTTGGTGTTCGTGACGTTGAGGACCATGTCGTTGAAGTCGCAGTCCTGCACGCCAACGAGGCAGTCCGGATCACCCGTGTTACGCACGTCTTCGATCATCACCAGCGTGGTGCCGCCAGCCGACGTGGTCCCGAACGCGTAGTTCGAGAGGGCCGGCGCGCCCTCGGCCGGCACCGCGACGCCATTGCTGTAGAAGATGGTGCCGTTCTGCGTGACCGTGAGACCGAGCACGTACTGGTTGCCAACCACCACCGAGCGGCTCACCGTGGTGCCGGCGGCCGGCGCCGGCGGCGCGCTGAAGATGGTGGAACCGACCAGCATCGGCGTGCCCGACGTGATGTCGTACAGGCCGAGGGCGTGGGTGTGGGCCGCATCGCGGCTCACGAACTCGAAATGCATGGACGAACCAGCCGCCGTCCACACACCACCAACGGGACCAAACTGAGCCTGTGCATCCGACGCACTGCCGACAGCCACCATCGCCGCCAGAGCCGTAGACGCGAGAACTGCGCGAATCCGCACGATAATCGTGCCTCCCAAGGAGAATTGTAGAGCTGCGTGCCTTCGTTACGTCCCCCGCCTCGGCTCTGGGTTCCGGGAGCGGGGGTGCTCCAGAAGAAAGGCGTGTCGTGCTTCCGATGCTGATGGTGCTCGCACTCATGAAGCAGGGCACGCCGACTTCCGAGCACAGCCCTATCAAGACGCGTGCCCTGCCGAGGTCGTCGGTTTTGTCAAATCAAGTCGGCCTGATTCAACGACTTACGTTCCTGGTACAAGAATGGGCGCCCTCATGGGCGCCCATTCTTGTTGCATTGCTGCCTCATGTGTAGTTGGGTCCCAGCAGCAGCCGGGCCCGCCCTCCCTCACGCGGTGGGCGTCGTCCCCACCACCACGCCAGCCGTTCGGCCGGCCGCGCGCGTCTTGGCGGCCTTGGGCGTCGCCGCGGCGCGCCACGTGCCCCACGCCACCATCAGCGCCGCCGCCGCCATCAGCAGTCCGGTGATCGACGCCTTGATGGACAGCATGTCGAAGGCGCGCTTTCCGGCGGGGTTCACCTGGGCGCGCAGCTGCACGTAGTCGAGCGCGAACAGCGGCAGCGCCACCAGCAACCCCACGCCGATCAGGCCGGTCAGGATGGCGACCGTGCGCTGCACCCCCCGGTGGCCGAGGAGCGTCGCGACGAGCGCCGCCAGCGTGAGGCCGAAGATGGGGGACACTACCACGCTGTTGAAGAGCAATCCAATCGTGCCGAACCGCCAGTTGGTGAGGCTGGGCCGGTACGGAAAGCTCACGAGCATCCACTCCATGAAGGACGGGAGGATGAACGCGAGTGAGACGAGATAGACGCTGGCGAGCAGGGTGCGGCTGGACGACGACGAGAGCGAGTCCTGGTTCACGAGTCTGGTCCTCAGAGGGGGCGATGGCGCGCCGCCGGCGCGCTGCATGGGGTCGGGGCCGTCAGGCCGGGCCGGCTACGAGCCGGCCCGGCGGGTCAGGACGGGAGGTACTCTCGGAGCGCCGGTATGAGCCTCGCGGCGGCTTCCTGGCCGAGCGCGTCCGCCGCGGGAATTCCTTCCCGGGTGCGGACGGGGATCACGAGGCGGACCAGCGCCTCGTCGGTGCGGCGCCGGATCGCAGCGTCCTTCAGCAGGTCGAGCTTGACCGCGTACTCGTTGGCCACCACCCGGCCGCGTCCCTGGTACCAGTAGTACACGATGGCCTGCTGCCCACCGTTCGCGATCACGTACCGGTTCACCTGCACCGGACCCCCCGGGACGTTCACCGTGCGGTAGCCGGCGTCGAGCGCCTCCCAGCCAGCGCCGGGCAGGCAGTTCTTGGGGGAGTGCGCCGTCTTGCCCTGCCTCTGGCTGTCGTAGTAGCCCACGTACAGGCCGAGCACCGAGGAGGAGTCGGTGTCGGCGTGGGTGGTGTAGACGCGATTCAGGTACGACGTCACCCCCACCACGCGGAACTGCTCGGGGTCCATGGTCACGTCCTTGATCTCGGCGCCGGCCATGAGGTCGGGCAGCAGGCTGTCGAGCGGCTGCTGCAGGGGCAGCTCGCGCTGCGCCTGCACGGAGAGCAGCATGCCCAGGCCGGCGACGAGGATGCCGGCGGGAGCGAACGGACGGAGATCAAACATCGGTAGACTCCCGGCGCGCCGTGACGGCGCGCTCGATTCGCATGACGACCCAGGCCACCGCGCCGAGAAGGCCGAAGGCCACGAGGAAGAGCAGCCAGCCCTCCGTCACGTGCATGAACCCCTCGCCCATCTCGGGGCTCACGAAGTAGACGAGGAATCCGGTGAGGAAGACACGAACGCCATTGATCAGGATGGCGATGGGAATGGCCGCGACGATGATGGCGAGCCGGGACCACGGCGTGCGGAGCGTCATGCCGCCCAGCAGCACGGACAGCGCGAAGAGCGCGGTGAGCGAGCGCAGCCCGCTGCACGCCTCGGCTACGAACAGCTGGTGGCCGGGTAGGCGGATGACGTTGCCGTCCAGACGTACCGGGATCTGGCGCCACTCCAGCATGCTCGCTCCCATCTGGCTGGCCTTGAACTGCAGCGGCAAGGCCAGCGAGCTGGTGACGAGCTCGGGCAGTGGGACCGAGAGCCACACCAGCGCGAAGGGCAGCCACCAGTGGATGACCTGACGCACGCCGTAGGCGTACACGGTGAACCCGACGAGCGCCATGATCATGGAGATGCGCATGGTATAGAGCTCGGCGGCGAGCCCCGACATGTAGCGCAGGAGCACCGCTCCCACCAGGATCAGCAGCCCGAGCTTGATGCTGGGCCGTGCGTCGTCCCGCACGCCCTCACGGTAGGCCAGCCAGAAGGCGAGCGGCGCGAGCAGCAGCCCATGGCCCGCCTCGGGGTTGTTCCACCAGTCGAGGGCGAGCAGCTGCATGGGCTTGGCGAACAGGGCCACGAACAGCGCCGCGGTGACGCCCACGACGAGCGGCGACGCCATGGCGTCGCGCCACACCCTCGAGCGGGAGGTGGCCGGCGCGGGCGCGAGCGTCGCCGACCGGTGAGGCTCGGCGATGGCGGGCGAGAGTGCCGGAACAGGGACCGTTTCGGACATGGGGAAGTGGCGAGGGTACGTGCCGCATGACCCGGAAGAAGCCGTGCCCGAGCTGCGGCGAACAAGATCGATTCGAGGTCCAGCCGGCGCCAGGGTCATGGACGCCGTTCGTGTGGTTTCTGTGGCCTTGCCGCAACGTGGTTCTGTTGCAACGCTTCAACGAATTCGGGGGTATCTCGACCCCGTGCCCCATATCCGACCCCCCTGGGCACCCTGCTCCGACCCACCAGACCACGCCCGGGGAGCAGACGTAACATCTTCACTTTCTTTCGTTTGGCCCTATTGGAGCGGGGATGCCGCTGCCGGAATGCCGCTTCGCACCCGCTTCATCTCACCGTGTGACCAGCGCCACGGTGCCGCATCCGGTCTGCGCGAGTTTCGGGCCGGGTTGCCGCCCGCCGCTTCCCGAGCCGGCGGTAGCACGGAGTGGCCCGTGACCATCCTGGGCCCGTTGCGCCCTGCGGCCTGGCCGGGCACCTTCACCGCCGATCGACCGCGTGCCGCCTTGCCGAGCGTCGGTGAGCCACCCCCTGCCGACACCCTTCTGGAGATCGACTCGTGAGCGTACCGCCGGACCGCTCGCCGCCGCTGACCCCGTCGGCCGCCGACGCCCCGATCTGGCTTCCCACGCCCCATCAGCTCTCCCGCGCCCGCGTCACCGCGTTCCTCGCGCGAGTGCAAGACTCGGGCGAGCTGCCGCCGGATGCGGACTACTGGGAGCTGTGGCGGTGGTCGGTGGAGCATCCCGAGCGCTTCTGGCCGCTGATGTGGGACTTTGGCGAAGTGGTGGCCGACGAGCGCCCGGACGGCCGTGCATGGGACGAGGTGGTGGTGGGGCTGGACCGTATGGCGCCGCCAGATCCGGTGCTGGGGCCCCGCTGGTTCACTGGCGCCCGACTCAACTTCGCCGAGAATCTGCTGCGGCTCGATGGCGAGGGCCTGGCGCTGGTGTCGTGGGACGAGCTGGGCCGTCGTGACGCCCTGAGCTGGGCCGAGCTCAGGGAACAGGTGGCCCGCGCGGCCGCCGCCCTGCGGGCACTCGGCGTGGAGCCCGGCGATCGGGTGGCCGGCTTTCTTCCCAACGTGCCGCAGGCGGTGGTCGCCATGCTCGCGGCGTCCAGCCTGGGCGCGGTATGGTCGTCGTGCTCGCCGGACTTCGGCGTGGCGGGAGTACTGGATCGCTTCGGGCAGATCGCGCCCAGAGTGCTCGTCTGCGCCGATGGCTACCGGTACGGGGGCAAGGAGATCGACTGCCTGGCGCGCGTGGCCCAGATCGCGGAGGCGCTGCCCGACCTGGAGCGCGTGGTGGTGGTGCCGTGGCTGCGCACCGATGCGGCGCTGGACGACCGGCGGCTGGCGGGACTGCCGCGCGCCGTGTGGTGGGCGGACTTCCTGCGGTCCACCGAGCCGGCGCCGCCGCTGGCGTTCACCCGACTCCCGTTCGATCATCCGCTGTACGTGATGTACTCGTCGGGCACCACCGGGCTGCCCAAGTGCATGGTGCACGGCGCCGGCGGCACGCTGCTGCAGCACCTCAAGGAGCACGTGCTGCACACCGACGTGGGCGCAGCCGACCGCGTGTTCTACTTCACGACGTGCGGCTGGATGATGTGGAACTGGCTCGTGAGCGCGCTCGCCACCGGTGCCACGGCGGTGCTGTACGACGGCGCGCCGCTCCCCCGGGAACGCGACGTCCTCTGGCGAATGGCCGCGGCGGAGGGCGTGACGGTGTTCGGGACGAGCGCGAAGTATCTGGCGCTGGCCCAGAAGGCCGGGCTCACGCCGTGGAGGACGCACGGGCTGGACGCGTTGCGCACCGTGCTCTCCACGGGCAGCCCGCTGGCCGCGCACTCGTTCGACTACGTGGCCACCGACGTGAAGCCGGGCGTGCACCTGTGCAGCATCAGCGGCGGCACGGACATCGTATCGTGCTTCGCGCTGGGCAGCCCGGTGACGCCGGTGTGGCGCGGCGAGCTGCAGACCCGCGGGCTGGGGATGGCGGTGGAGGTATGGGACGCGGCCGGTCGCCCGGTGCGCGAGACGGCGGGCGAGCTGGTGTGCACGCGTCCCTTCCCGAGCATGCCGGTGGCCTTCTGGAACGACCCCGATGGTGCGAAATATCGCGCCGCGTACTTCGAGCACTTCCCGGGCGTGTGGCGGCACGGCGACTGGGCGGAGCTCACCCGCCACGACGGGCTCGTGATCCACGGCCGCAGCGACGCCACGCTGAACCCGGGTGGGGTGCGCATCGGCACGGCCGAGATCTACCGGCAGGTGGAGCAGCTGCCCGAGATCGTGGAGAGCCTGGTGGTGGGGCAGGAGGTGATGCGCGGGGTCGAGACCGACGTGCGGGTGGTGCTCTTCGTGCGGCTCGCGCCCGGCGCGACGCTGGACGACGGGCTGCGCGATCGGATCCGCCAGCAGATTCGCGCGAACACCAGCCCGCACCACGTACCCAGGCTCATCATTCCGGTGGCCGACATCCCGCGCACGATCAGCGGCAAGATCACCGAGCTCGCGGTGCGGGAGGTGATCCACGGGCGGCCGGTGAAGAACCGGGACGCCCTGGCCAACCCGGAGGCGCTGGAGCTGTTCCGCGACCTGCCGGAGCTGCGGGCGAGGTAGGAATCAGGAGTCGTGGGACCGGGCGCGCCGGCGGCGTCGCCGCGCGCGTGCGCCCGGCGCATCGGCCCCTTCCTTGAATGGGTTCAGCATTACATTTCGCCATACGACACCTCAGGGAGGTCCCATGGCCACGCAGACCATGCCCGTCGACACGGCGGCGCACGACACGTTTCCGATCAATGGCACCGACTACGTGGAGTTCTACGTGGGCAATGCCAAGCAGGCGGCGCACTACTACCGCGCGGCCTGGGGCTACGAGCTCGTGGCCTACCGCGGCCCCGAGACGGGCACCCGGGATCGGGCGAGCTACCTGCTGCAGCAGGGCAAGATCCGCCTCGTGCTCACCGCCGCCATGGGCCCCGACGGCGCCATTGCCGACCACGTGCGCAAGCACGGCGACGGCGTGCGCGACATCGCCCTCTGGGTGGACGACGCGCGCGAGGCGTTCCGGCTGGCGGTGGAGCGCGGCGCGGAGCCGGTGCACGAGCCGCGCGTGGAGCGCGACGCGGATGGCGAGGTGGTGCTCGCCGCCATCCGGACCTACGGCGACACGATCCATACGCTGGTGCAGCGCTCCGACTACCGGGGGCCGTTCATGCCGGGCTTCGCGCCGGTCACGAGCCCGTACACGCCGAGCGCGGTGGGGCTGCTGCACGTGGACCACTGCGTGGGCAACGTGGAGCTCGGGAAGATGGACACGTGGGTGGGCTTCTACGAGACGGTGATGGGCTTCCGCAACCTCATCTCGTTCGACGACACGGACATCTCCACCGAGTACTCGTCGCTCATGTCCAAGGTGGTGGCGAGCGGTAACGAGCGAATCAAGTTCCCCATCAACGAGCCGGCGCAGGGCAAGAAGAAGTCGCAGATCGACGAATACCTGGAGTTCTACCACGGCCCCGGCGTGCAGCACCTGGCGCTGGCCACGGACGACATCGTGGCCACGGTGAGCGCGCTCCGCGACCGCGGCGTGGAGTTCCTCAAGGTGCCCAGCACCTACTACGACACGCTGCTGGATCGCGTGGGCCACATCGACGAGGACCTGGAGCCGCTCAAGGCACTGGGCGTGCTCGTGGACCGCGACGACGAGGGCTACCTGCTGCAGATCTTCACCAAGCCGGTGCAGGACCGGCCGACGGTGTTCTACGAGATCATCCAGCGCAAGGGAGCGCGCAGCTTCGGCAAGGGCAACTTCAAGGCGTTGTTCGAGGCGATCGAGCGCGAGCAGGCGGCCCGAGGCAACCTCTAGCCATGCCCATCTACCACACGCTGGGCGAGGTGCCGCGCAAGCGCCATACGGCGTTCCGCAAGCCCGACGGCGGCATCTACGCCGAGCAGCTGATGGGGCACGAGGGGTTCACCGGCACCTCGGCGCTCCTCTATCACGTGTACCCGCCCACCACGGTGAAGTCCGTGCAGCGGGTGCGGGAGCTGGCGTACCAGGCGGATCCGGACGCCACGCTCCGGCATCGGCACTTCCGCACCGCGCAGCTCACGGCCGGCGGCAGTCCCACGCTGGACCGCGTGCCGCTGCTCTTCAACGCGGACGTGGCCATGCTCTTCTCCCAGCCGGACGAGCAGGACGCGCACTTCTATCGCAACGCGCAGGCGGACGAGCTGGTGTACGTGAGCGACGGCCGCGGCGTGCTCGAGACGCAGTTCGGCGATCTCGCGTACGGGCCCGGCGATTACCTGGTGATCCACCGCGGCATCATGCACCGCTACCGGCTGGACCCGGCGGCGGGGCCCACTCGGCTGCTCATCATGGAAGGGCGCGGCCACGTGCGGTGGCCCAAGCGCTATCGCAACGAGTTCGGCCAGCTCATCGAGGGCGCGCCGTACTCGGAGCGCGACATCCGCCGGCCGAGCGAGCTGCGCACGCACGACGAGCGCGGCGACTTCCGCATTCTCGTGAAGCAGTACGACGGCCTGAACGAGCTCATTCTGGACCACCACCCGTTCGACGTGGTGGGCTGGGACGGCTACTTCTATCCGTGGGCG